>RFGR01000011.1 GCA_003696625.1 Planctomycetota bacterium | reverse complement strand
GCGGCGCGATGTACGACGATCTCGGCGGCTGGCTGGTCGGCCGCGCCGATTCCCGCCTGGCCGCCGCCGTCGGCGCCGAGACGGTGCCGCTGCCGCCGCTGCCGGCCGGCTCGGCCCTGGTCGCGGTCCTGCCCCATCCCGGGCATCCGGAGCCGATCGGACCAGAACTCTGGGCCGCCCCCGGCGGCGGCCCGCGGCTGCTGGCGCTGCCGGCGGCGGCGCTCAAGGCGGCCGCCAACGCCGGCTACGCCTGCCACGGCGCCGTCCGGCCGGTGGAGCTGCGGCGGCCGCTGAAGCCGGTCGCCACCTCGCCCGGCCTCGGCCGGGCCATCACCCCCAACCCCACCATCCAGTCCTGGGTCGCCCAGGTCAGCCAGACCGAGATCGAGAACGGGGTCAACAGCCTGGTCGCCTTCGGCACCCGCCGCCACGGCCAACCCGGCGAGGTCAACGCCCAGAACTGGATCCAGTCCCGCTTCGCCTCCTTCGGCCTGGCCACCAGTCTGTTCGACTACGACTCCGGCGCCGACGTCGTGATCGGCGAGCTACCCGGCCAGCTCGACCCGGCCAGGATCGTGGTCGTCGGCGCCCACTACGACTCGATCAACTACGCCGGCAGCAGCGCCCCGGCCCCCGGCGCCGACGACGACGGCTCCGGCACCGCCGGCGTGATCGAGATCGCCCGCATCCTCTCCCAGCAGGACTTCGCCTACACGATCCGCTTCTGCGCCTTCTCGGGCGAGGAACTCGGCCTGCTCGGCTCCGAGGCCTACGCGGCCTGGCTGGAGAGCAACGGCGCCGAGGTGATCGGCATGATCCAGCTCGACATGACCGCCTACCGGGCCGGCGGCGACCCGCGCAGCGTCGACTTCGTGCTCAACGACACCAATCCGGCCTTGAACGCCTTCAGCATGGACTGCTTCGCCGCCTACGTGCCCGGCCTGCCGGTGCAGAGCGGCAACCTGGCCGGCGGCACCAGCGACCACCGCAGCTTCACCCGGCACGGCTTCCCGGCCGTGTTCCCGTTCGAGGATCTCGGCCAGTACAGCCCCTACATCCACACCGCCAACGACGTCGTCGGCCTGTCGGCCAACGACTTCGTGCTCGCCACCCAGATCACCCAGGGCGCCCTGGCGACGGCGGCCGAGCTGGCCCGGCCGCTGGCCATGAGCCTGCAGCACGCGCCGCTGCCGGACACCCAGGACGAGCTGGGCCCCTACACCGCCCGGCTCACCGCGACGCCGCTGGTCGGCCAGACGGTGACCGCCGCCACCCTGCACTGGCGGGTGGACGGCGGCCCCTGGCAGGCGACGGCGATGACCCCGACCGGCAACCCCGACGAGTGGGCCGGCGACATCCCCGGCCAGGTCTCGCCGGCGACCGTGCGCTACTGGCTCGAGGCCGAGGACTCGCTCGGCAACCGGGCCTGGCTGCCCGACGCCCTCGGCGCCGGCGACGCTTGGTACGAGTTCATCGTCGGCATCCGCCAGGTGATCTTCTTCGACGACTTCGAGAGCGACCGCGGCTGGACCCACCAACAGGTCGCGACCCAGGACGACTGGCAGCGCGGCGACCCCTTCGGCGCCGGCGGCACCGCCGGCGGCGTCTCCTGGTCCGATCCGACCTCCCCCTGGTCCGGCTCCTTCCTCTGGGGCAACGACCTCGGCGCGCCGGGCTGGAACGGCGCCTACGCCGCCAACGTCCACAACTGGCTCGAGTCGCCGCCGATCGACTGCTCCGGCGCCAGCGGCACCCGCCTCCGCTTCCGCCGCTGGCTGACGGTCGAAGAAGCGACCTACGACCAGGCGACGATCGAGATCAACGGCAGCCAGGTCTGGCGAAACCCGGTCGGCAGCCACGTCCTCGACGATGCTTGGCAGCAGGTCGAGTACGACGTCTCGGCCCTGGCCGACGGCAATCCGTCGGTCCGGGTCCGCTTCCGCCTGCAGAGCGACGGCGGCCTCGAGCTGGGCGGCTGGAACCTGGACGACGTCGAGCTGTACGCGGTCGCGCCGGTCGGCGGCGCCACCGATACGATCACCCTCCAGGGCGACACCCAAGGCAGCGTCGGCGGCGTCCTCAGCTACACGATCGCCAACGCCCCGGCCCTCTCGCCCTGGTGGCTGGTCTGGGCGCCGAATCTGAACGGCCAGCAGTTCCAGGGTCATTCCTTCGATCTCGGCCCTCCGGCCACGGTCCTGGCTCAGGGCACCACCGACGCCGCCGGCGCCGCCGCCTGGACCTCCTCGCCGGTGCCGCCGGGCGCCGCCGGCCGAACCATCTACCTCGAGGTCGCCTGCCGCTCCGGCGGGGCCTGGTTCGACTCCAACGCGCTGGCGGTTACCCTGAACTGAGTCTTCCCCCGCCCCCCACCGCCACCACCATGATCCGCATCCTTCCGCTCCTCGGCCCGGCCGTGCTGGCCGCCGCCCCCGCCGCCCCCGCCCAAGGCAACGGCATCACCCTCCTGGCCAAGATCAAGAGTTACCAGGAGTACAACGACGTCTGGGGCTACACGGCGCCGAACGGCGACGAGTACGCCATCGTCGGCACGAACACCGGCACCGCCTTCTACGACTGCAGCAACCCGAGCGCGCCGGTCGAGGTCGGCTTCGTCCCGGGCCCGACCTCGATCTGGCGCGACATGAAGACCTACGGCCACTACGCCTACATCGTCACCGAGGGCGGCGGAGGGGTGCAGATCGTCGACCTGGCCAACCCGGCCAACCCGGTCCTGGTCAAGACCTGGGGCGCCCAGTTCTGGACGCACGCGCACAACATCGCCATCGACACCGGCGCCGGCCGGGCCTACGTCTGCGGCACGAACAACGGCATGCGGGTGCTCGACCTGAGCGCCAACCCGGAGACGCCGAGTCTGGTCGACACCTACTGGAGCCCCTACGTCCACGACCTGCACGTGCAGAACGGCCAGGCCCACTTGGCCGAGATCTACGACGGCCGCTACCGGCTGGTCAACGTCGCCGGCGGCGGCTTCCCGACCCGGGACAGCGCCATCACCCCGGGTCGTTTCACCCACAACACCTGGGCCAGCGCCGACGACACGCTCTGCGTCACCACCGACGAGGTCAACGGCGGCCGCATCGCCCTCTACGACGTCTCCAACCCCAACAACATCGTCCTGACCGACGACTGGACGGTGAACCCGAACTCGATCGTTCACAACGCCTTCATCGTCGGCGACCGGGTCATCGCCTCCTGGTACACCGAAGGGGTGGTGGTGGCCGACATCTCCGACCCGCACGCGATCCAACTGGTCGGCAGCTACGACACCAGCCCCTACGGCCCCGGCACCGGCTTCCACGGCGCCTGGGGGGTCTATCCCTTCGCGCCCTCCGGGATCCTCTACGTCACCGACATCGAGGAGGGCTTCCACGTCCTCCGCGTTGACGGTCAGGCCCTGGCCATCGACCACGCGCCGCTGGCCAACAGCCGGGACGAGAACGGCCCCTACCCGGTCACCGCCACGATCACCTCGTTGGTCGGGGCGACGATCCAGGCCGCCGACCTCTGGTGGCGGGTGGACGGCGGCGCCTGGCGGACGACGGCGATGGCGCCGACCGGCAACCCGGACGAGTGGAGCGCCGGCATCCCCGGCCAAGTCTCGCCGGCGGTGGTCGAGTACTACCTTCACGCCAGCGACGACCAGGGCCGCGCCGGCTGGCTGCCGAACACCTCCTTCCCCGGCGACGACACTTTCGACTTCGTGGTCGGCGAGGTCCACCGAATCCTCTTCGCCGATTTCGACGGCCCCGGCGGCGGCGGCTGGACCACCGGCGCCACCGTCGGCGTCGACGACTGGGATCGCGGCACGCCGCAGGGCCGCTCCGGCGTCGGCAGTCGCCACAACGGCAGCGCCTGGTACGACCCGGACGCCGCCTTCTCCGGCCCGAACTGCTGGGGCAACGACCTCGGCCTGGGCGCCAGCGACGGCGCCTACGAGCCGGCGAGCAGCAACTGGCTCGAGTCGCCGCCGATCGACTGCAGCGGCATGAGCAACACCAAGCTCCAGTTTCAGCGCTGGCTGACGGTCGAGGGCGCGCCCTACGACGCCGCCCGGATCAAGGTCAACGGCACCGTCGTCTGGGCCAACCCGGTCGGCAAGGCCGGCGAGGTCTACCACATCCTCGACTCGGCCTGGCGCCAGCAGACGATCGACATCTCGGCCCTGGCCGACGGCAACCCGTCGGTCCGGATCCGCTTCGAGCTGGAGACCGACGCGCTGATGCAGCTCGGCGGCTGGAACCTGGACGACGTCGCCGTCATCTCGCTGCGACCGGTCGTTCCGGTCGACACGATCACGCTGACCGGACCGACCAGCGCCGCGGTCGGGGCCACTCCGACCTACAGCATCGCCGGGGCGCCGCCGCTCGCCTCCTGGTGGCTGGTCCGCAGCTTCAGCGCCGCCGGCAGCCTCTGGCAGGGCCACCCGTTCGATCTCGGCACCCCGTTCGCCCTGGCCGCCGCCGGCACCACCGACGCCGCCGGCGCCGCCGTCTGGACCAGCCCGCCGCTGCCGCCGGCCGCGGCCGGCCGGACGGTCTTCCTCGAGGCCGCCGCCGGCGACGGCATCGACTTCTACGACTCCAACCTGCTCACGCTGACGGTGCAGTAGCGCCGCCGGCCGCCAGCTCGGCGAAGAGCGCCTCGTAGGCCGTCGCCGCCGCGTCCCAGGAATGGTGGCGGCGCATGGCCTCGCGGCCGCGGCGGCCGAGGCGCCGCCGCTCGTCCGGGTCGGCCAGCAGGCGGCAGACCTCGGCGGCGAAGTCCTCGTCGTTCTCCGCCAAACGCAACACCGCCGCCGCCTCCGGGTGCAGGGCCTCGGCGACCGCCGGCGAGGTCACCACCGGCCGGCCGCAGGCCAGGGTCTCGAGGACCTTGTTCTTGATCCCGGCCCCGAGCCGCATCGGCGCCACCAGCATCGCCGCCCGGTTGATGAAGGGGCGCAGCTCGGGCACGGTGCCGGTGACCTCGACCCCGTCCAGTTCGGCCAGCGCCTGCACCGCCGGCGCCGGATTGGAACCGGCGACGGTGAAGCGGACGCCCGGGAAGCGGCGGCGGACCAGCGGCAGGATCCGGCGGGCGAAGCGGACCGCGGAGTCAACGTTGGGCTGAAAGTCCATGTTGCCGAAGGTGAGCAGCTCGAGCGGGTCCTCGGCCACCGCCGGGTCGGGGGAGAACATGGCCAGGTCGACCCCGTTCGGCACCACCTCGACCCGCGCCTCGGGCGCCAGCCGCAACAGCGCCTCGCGGTCCTGGGGCGAGACCGCGGTCGCCACCGGGTAGGCGCGCAGGGCGAAGCGCTCGAGGGCGCGGAAGCGGCGCCGCAGCTGCAGGGTGCGCAGGCGCTGACCGAGCCCGAGGTCGGGCGCCGCCAGCAGCCGGTCGTAGTAGAGGGTCCGGCAGTCGCAGACGTCGAGCAGGGTCGGCAGCTCCCGCCCCCCTTCGTGCCAGAGGACGTCGGCCCAGGGGTCGAAGACGTAGCCGGCGTCGAGGCCGAGGTCGCGGCGGAGGTCGGCGGCCAGCCGGCCGAGGCGGCCGGCGGCGCCGCCGAACTCGCGCAACAGCGAGCGCGCGGCCGGCAAGCCGAAGTTGGTGCCGGCCCGGGCCAGCCAGCGCCGGCGCGGCAGCTCTTCGAGCCGGATCGAGGCGAAGATCCCCTGGTCCGCCAGCGCCGGCAGCTTGGCTCGTTGCGCCTCCTCGTGCACCAGCGCCAGCAGGTGGACCTGGTGCCGCCGGGCCAGGCGCCGGAACAGGTGCAGCACCCGCAGGTGGTAGCCCTCGCCGATCGGCCAGGGCAGACCGCGGTAGACCGCCAGCAGGCGCACTAGCGCGGCGTGGTCTCGACCGAGTGGCCGAGGCCCGGTCCGGTTCCCTTCTCGGCCGGGGTCGGGTGATGGTTGACCCGCCCGGCGTGGATGATGTTGGCCCGCATCGGGAAGCCGACGATCTCCTCCGCCCGCTTGCCCAGTTCGATCAGGCGGTCGACGTCGATGCCGGTCCGCAGCCCGCACTCCTCGAACATCGCCACCAGGTCCTCCGAGCAAGTGTTGCCCTTGTAGCCGAGATGGTAGAGGGCGCCGCCGCTGGCCGGCTGGCCGCCGATGGCGCCCAGCGAGCCGTCCACCCAGCGGATGCCGAGGTTGACGGCGGTCATGGTGTTGGCCACCCCGGTGCCGCGGGTGTCGTGGAAGTGGGCCAGGAACTCGACCTCGGGGAACTCGGCGAACAGGTGCTGGAGCACCCGCTCGACCTGGACCGGGTTGGCCTGGCCGGTGGTGTCGCCGAGCATCAGGAGCCGAGCCCCTTCCTCGTGGTAGAAGCGGACTAGCTTGTCGACCTCGGCCAGGGGGATGTCGCCGAGGATGGCGCAGCCGTAGACCGTGCCGACGCAGCCGATGACCTCGACCCCGCGCTGGTGAGCCCGCTTCATGATCGCCGCGTGCTCGGCCATCGCCTCCTCGTGGGTGGCGCGGAAGTTCTTCAGATTGTGGGCCTCGGAGGCGCTGATCATCAGGATGATCTTGTCGGCGCCGTAGCCCTCGTCGAGGCAGCGCTCGAAGCGCTCCCAGCCGCGCAGGTTCGGCATCAGGACCCGGAACTTCGCCGAGTGGCCTTCCCGCGGCAGGGCCTTGAGGACGTCGATCGCGTCGGCGAACTGGGGCAGCAGCTTCGGCGGCGAGAAGGAGGTGACCTCCATCTCCGGCACCCCGGCCTCGATCAGGCCGCGCAGCATCTCCAGCTTGTGCTCGGTCGAGACCAGCGTGGCGATGGACTGCAGCCCGTCCCGGGCCCAGCACTCGCAGAAGTGAATCTCCTCGGGGCGTTGGGTCGCGTAGGCCATGGCCGCATTCTAGGCCCGCCCCGGCGGCGGCCGGCTCAGGCGCCGGCCGCGGCGCGCGCCCGCCGCACCAGCGGCGCCAGCTCGCCGCGGGCGTGCAGCTCGCGGACGAGGTCGCCGCCGCCGACGAACTCGCCGCCGAGGAAGACCTGCGGCGTCGTCGGCCAGTTCGAGATCTCAACCAGGGCCGGTCGAATCGCCGGGTCGGCGAGGACGTCGATGCAGGCGAAGGGCTCGCCGATCTCCTCGAAGACCTGGATCACGGCCGCCGAGAAACCGCACTGCGGAAACATCCGGCTGCCCTTGGTGAAGAGGAGCACCGGCTCCTCACGAATCGCCTGCTCCAGCTGGTCGCGCATGTCCATGTTCAGTCCCTCCCGGTCTCGGCCGGCACCACGGTCTGGATCTGGACGGCGTGCAGGCGGCCGCTGCCGCCCTGTTCGAGGTGCGGCCGCAGGATGTCCATCACCCGTCGGTGCTGCTCGAGCAGGTCGAGCCCGGCGAAGCCGCTCCAGACCACCTCCAGGCGCCAGTGGTCCTCGCCGCCGGTCAGGTCGGTGGCCCGGCAGACCGCGCCCGGCAGGGCGGCCTGGACCAAGCCCTCGAGTTCGCTCCGTTGCATCGCCATCTCGTCTGGCCTATGGGACATCCGCGGCGGCGATTCACGCCCGAATCTGCCCCGCCCCGCCGACCATGGCCGAGATCGAGATCTACACCAAGACCACTTGTCCCTACTGCACCATGGCCAAGAAGCTGCTCGAGGCCAAGGGGCAGACCTGGACCGAGATCAACCTGGACGACCAGCCCGAGCGACTGGAGGAGATGCTGGAGCGGTCCGGCGGCCGCCGGACCGTGCCCGAGATCTTCATCAACGGCGAACTGGTCGGCGGCTACGACGACCTCGCCCGGCTGCAGGCGGAGGGGCGCTTGGACGAACTCCTGGCCTGAGACGGCCGCCGACCGGCCGGGGCTGCTAGGCTGGAGGCCGGCGTGAGATCCTTCCTCCTCGTGGCCGGACTACTCCTGCCGCCGTTCCTGGCGGTCCCCGCCTGTCAGGCCGGTTCGGGGGTCTGGGCGGCGACCGACACTCCCCACGACTACCGGCTCTCCTTCCGCTCCGGCAGCCACCTCGAAGGCGCGGTCGGGTTCCACGCCGTCCTCACCCTCGAGGACGGCCAGGAGGTCTGGCTCAACCTCGAAGCCCACAACGGCGAGCTGGCCGCCTACGCCGCCGAGCGCTGGGCCAGCGCCCTGAACGCCCGCCGCGCCGGCTTGGCCCGTGCCTCTTCGAACACCCTGGTCCTGCACCGAATCCTGGCCATCGAGCTGCGCGGCCCGCTGCGCGGACTGAAGCTGAAGGATCTCGGCGAGTCCTTGTAGTGGTCGAGGCCGATCCCCGCCGGTCTCCCGGATTCCGGGCCTTTCCGGGGGTTTTTCCCTTCCTTCGCGGCTGACCTGCTCTAGGATCCCTGCGTGGCCCCGCTTCGGGCCGCGCGACCCCTGTCCCGAGGTTTCCATGTCCGCTATCCGCGTCCTCTCCGCTCTCTCCTTCCTGCTCGTCGCCGCCGCGCTGCCCGCGCAGGGGATCGTCTACTCCTTCGACGGCGACCACAGCAAGGACTACTTCGGCCACGCCGTCGCCTCGGCCGGCGACGTCAACGGCGACGGCCTGGACGAGATCCTGGTCGGCGCCTACGGCGACGACACCGCCGGCAACCTGGCCGGCAGCGTGCGCGTGTTCTCCGGCCTCGGCGGCGTGCCGCTCTACACCTTCTACGGCTCCTCGGCCGGCGCCGGCTTGGGCCGGGCGGTGGCCGGCGCCGGCGACGTCGACGGCGACGGCTTCGGCGACTTCCTCCTCGGCGCTGAACTGGACAACACCACCGGCTGGGCCGCCGGCAGCGCCTGGGTCTACTCCGGCTGGGACGGCCGTCTGCTCTTTTCCTTCTACGGCGACGGGGTCGGCGACGAGTTCGGCCAGGCCCTCTGCGCCCTGGGCGACGTCAACGGCGACGGTCACGACGACTTCCTGATTACCGCCTCGGAGCTGGCCTACGGCGGCGGCGACCCCGGCTACGCCCGGGTGTTCTCGGGCGCCGACGGCGCCGTCCTGTACGCGCTGGCCGGCACCGCCCCCGGCGACGACTTCGGCGTCTCGGCCGCGGCCCTGGGCGACCTCGACGGCGACGGCATCACCGACTTCGTCCTCGGCGCCTCGCGGGAGGACACCGCCGGCAACTCCGCCGGTCGGGTCTACGCCTTCTCCGGCGTCGACGGCAGCCTGCTCTGGAGCGCCGTCGGCGACGCCGCCGGCGACCAGTT
>RFGR01000079.1 GCA_003696625.1 Planctomycetota bacterium | reverse complement strand
GGACCCCGTCGCCGCATCCGCGGCGGCGGGGTCCCAGTTCGTCATGGCGGCCTGAATGCGGCGGGCCAGAGCGACGGCGCGGGCGCCGTCCTCGCCGCTGACCGGGGCCGGGCCGCCAGTGCGGACGGCGGCGGCGAAGGCGGTCAGTTCGGCCCGCAGCGGCTCGTCGTCGTCCAGCGTCAGTTCCTCGCTGTGCAGCAGCGAGCGGAAACCGGCCAGCGGGTCGGGACCGGCGGCGGCCGCGGCCACCGCCTCCGGGCTGAAACCGGCCGCCTTGCGCACGAGCAGGGCGTAGCGCTCCTGGCTGTCGGCCGCCAGATAGCAGTCGGGGCCGAAGACCCGGAAGCGGCGCATCGGCTTGAGCGACAGCCGGCTGGCGGTGAGATTGGCCACCACGCCGCCGGGGAAGCGGAGGCGGGCCGAGCAAATGTCCTCGGCCGGTGACAGGACCGTCCCCCCCACCGCGTCGACGATCTCGGCCTCCTCACCGGTCCAGGCCAGGACCAGGTCGAGGTCGTGGATCATCAGGTCGAGGATGACGCCGACGTCGGTCGAACGGAAGGTGTAAGGGGCCAGCCGGTGGGCCTCGATGAAGCGCGGCCGGATGCCGAGTTCCATCGCCCGCCGGATGGCCGGGTTGAAGCGCTCGACGTGACCGGTGCCGAGCAGGGCGCCGCCGGCCGCGGCCGCGGCCAGCAGCTCGGCGCAGCCGGCCTCGTCCGGCGCCAGCGGCTTCTCGACCAGGCAGGAGACGCCGGCGCGCAGCAGGTCGCCGGCGCACTCGGCGTGCTTGACCGTCGGCACGGCGATGACCGCGAAGTCCACCTCGCGCTCGATGCCGGCCCGGTCGGGCTGCCAGCGGCAGCCATAGCGCCCGGCCAGTTCGCGCCCCCGCGCCTCGTCCGGCTCGGCCAGGACGACCAGCTCCACGCCGGGCAGCTCGGCCAGGATCCGGGCGTGGTGCCGGCCGAGGTGGCCGACGCCGACCACGGCGGCGCGCAGCGGCCTCACCCGCCGGCCTCCGCCTCGCCGGCCGGCGGCCGGCGCAGGGACTCGCGGTAACGCCCCTGGTAGCCGCGCTCCATGTCGTGCAGGAACGAGAGCAGCCGGCTGACCTCCGGCCCCCAGCCGCCGCGGGCCTCCATCTCCTGGATCGCCAGGCTGAGCGGCCGGTCCTCGGCGAACAGGCGCCGGTAGGCGTCGCGCAACTGGCTGATCGCCTCGTCGCTGAAACCGCGCCGCCGCAGGCCGATCGTGTTCACCCCGCGCACTCTGGCCGGACTCCCCTCGAGCATCATGAAGGGGGGCACGTCCTTCACCACCCGGGCCATGCCGCCGACCATGGCGTTGCGGCCGATGGTGACGAAATGGTTGACGGCGCTGCCGCCGCTGACCACCACCTGGTCCTCGATCCGGACGTGCCCGGCCAGCAGCACGTTGTTGCCGATCACGATCTCGTCCTCGAGGACGCAGTCGTGGGCGACGTGCGAGCAGGCCATGAGCAGGTTGTCGTTGCCGATCGTGGTGATCCAGGAGCCGGCGGCGGTACCGATGTTGATGGTCACGAACTCGCGGATGACGTTGCGGTCGCCGATGACCAGGCCGGACTCCTCGCCGGCGTATTTCAGGTCCTGCGGCAGACCGCCGATCGAGGCCTGACCGGTGAAACGGTTGTCCTCACCGATCGTCGTCTTGGACTGGATCGTGACGTGCGGCCCGAGCACGGTTCCGGCGCCGATCCGGACCTTGGACCCGATGTAGCAGAACGGCCCCACCACCACCGAGGAGTCGAGCTCGGCGCCGGGCGAGACGAAGGAAGAAGGGTGGATCCGGGTCATCAGACGTCGACCAGGGCGAAGGACAGGATCGCCTCGGCGACCGTGCGCCGGCCGACCTTGGCGCACCCCTGCACCTGGCCGCGGTGCCGGTTCAGGCGCAGGGTGTCGACCTCGATCCGCAGCTGGTCGCCGGGAACGACGGCGCCGCGGAACCGGACCTTGTCGATCGAGGCCAGGACCGCGACCTTGCCGGTGTGCTCGAGCTTGCGCAGGAGCAGGGCGCCGGCGACCTGGGCCATGGCCTCGAGCTGCAGCACCCCCGGCATGACCGGATGATCCGGCCAGTGGCCCTGGAAGTAGTGCTCGTTGATCGTGACGTTCTTGACCCCAACCGCCCGCCGGGTGCCTTCGATCTCGAGGATCCGGTCGACGAGCAGGAACGGATAGCGGTGCGGGATGATCCGCAACAGCTCGCGCAGCTCGTAGCCGCTCTCGCGCGGACCGGCCGCGAGTTCGCGCTGCTCGAGCTCGGCCCGCAGCAGCCGGACCAGCTCCTGATTGAGCCCGTGGCCGCTGCGGCAGGCCAGCAGATCCGCCTCGAGGCCGGCGCCGAGCAGCATCAGATCGCCGAGCAGGTCGAGGATCTTGTGCCGGGTCGGCTCGCGGTCGATGCGCAGCTCGGCCGGCTCCGGGCCGCCGAGGACGAGGGTGTTCTCGGCGGTGGCGCCCTTGCCGAAGCCGGCCGCGAGCAGCTCCTCGACCTCCTCGGCGCGGACGAAGGTGCGCGCCGGGGCGATCTCGGCCAGGAAATCCCCGCCCTCGCTATCGAAGGTGACCGGACCGGCGTCGTAGCCCGCCGGCAACTCGGGCTGATAGCGGACGCGCAGACCCGGGCCGGAGGGAGGCAAGGCGACGATCTCGGCGTCACCGTCGCGGACGAACAACGGCTCCTCCAGCCGCAGCACCGGCCGTTCCTCCTTCTGCTCGACGATGCCGCCCTTCTGCAGCGCCTCGGCGTAGGCCAGGACCGAACCGTCGAAACCGGGCAACTCGTCGCCGTCGACCAGGACCAGCAGATTGTCCACGCCCAGGCCCTGGCAGGCGGCCAGCAGGTGTTCGATCATTCCGACCTCCTGACCGTCGACCCGCAGCACCGTGCGGCGGGCGGAATGGATCAGGTGGCCGGACAGGGCCGGGATGTCGACCGGGTCGTCGAGATCGGAACGACGGAAGAGGACGCCGCTGCCGGCGGCGGCGGGCTCCAGGCGCAGCTTGACCGGTCGGCCGGAGTGGAGGGCGACGCCCTCGAGCTCGACCGCGTTCTTGAGGCTGCGCTGGTTGCGGGGCATGGCTCCATTGGACCGCGGCGGCCGCGGCCCGGCAAACGCGGCTCAGCCGCGGTTGAGGACCTCGAGCACGAGGTCGGTGACGTCGTAACTGGGGTTGGCCCACAACAGGTTGCGGAACTGGAGGGCCTCGAGCGCGGCCTGGGGCTGGTCGAGCAGGGCCGGGTCCAGGTCCTTGGGCACCACCATGACGGCGCCGAAGCCCTCGCGGGCGCCGACCTCGGCCGCCGCCCGCTGCACCGCGTGCCAGGTGCGGACCAGCAGGTCGCTCTCACGGAGCTGCAGGCGCTGGCGCAGGAAGTCGACATCGCTCTTCAGGCGCTGCTCCTCGCTCTGGATCCGGTAGCTCTCCTCGACGTAGGCCTCGGAGTCCGGGTCCATCGTCCGCAGCTCGTCGCGGGCCGCCTCGAGTTCCTTCTGCCGGGCCTCGAACTCGGCCTTGCGCTGGTCGGCGAACTCGCTCATCGCCCGCAGCTCGGCCTGGGCGGCCTGGTGCCCGTCGAGGCAGCGCTGGAGGTCGACGTAGCGGATGCCGGGATCGGCCGGCGGCGGCGCCAGCCGCCCGGCGACGAGGCCGGCGGCGGCGAGCAGCAGCGCCGCGGCGACCAGAAGCGGGGTGGGGAGTGCTTTCATCAGAAGTTGCCGAAGGTGAAGCTGAACACGCGCTCGTCGTCGTAGCGCTCGCTCTGGAGCGGCCAGCCGAAGTCGAGGGCGAGCGGCATGGTCGGCATGAAGGGGATGCGGATGCGGACGCCGAAGCCGGCGCCGACCCGCGGCGGGCCGAGGTTGGTGTAGTGCGGGCCGACGGCGCCGGCGTCGATCCAGAGGGCGCCGCGGACGTATTCGACCTCCGAGACGATGTCGCGGACCCGGGTCGAGACGAGCGGGAAGCGCAGCTCGAGGCTGCCGTTCCAGGACGCCTCGCCGCCGAGCGGGTAGAGGCCGCGGCGCGGGCCGACGCCGCGGAAATCGAAGCCGCGCAGCGAGGAGTAGCCGCCCAGGTAGAGACGCTCGGAATAGGGCACGTGGCCGAGGTCGCCGAGTTCCCGCTGGTGGCGCAGCCGGCCGGACAGGGCCAGGACCGTCGGCCGGTCGTAGGAATCGGTCCACAGCGGTAGGAACTTCTCGAACGAAAGGTCGGTGGTGTGGAAGTCCCAGTCGCCGCCGAACGGGCCGCCGGCCCGGGTATAGCTCAGCCGGACGCCGCCGCCGTCGACCGGGGCGAAGCGGTCCTCGACGGTGTTGTAGTTGACGCCGACGGTGAGCGAGTTGTAGTCGTTGCTGCCTTCGATCGCCCGCACCATGGCCGGCGCGCCGGCGGCCAGGTCGCTGACCTTCACCGTCTGCATCCCGGGCGAGATCCAGACGTGGGTGAACCGGCCGAAGTTGCGACCGATCGAGACGCTGCCGCCGGTCCGGGTCTCCTCGTGGGTGTCGAGGAAGAAGAAGGTCTTGAACAAGCCGACGTCGAGCGGCCAGCGATCGATGTGGTCGCCGAACAGGTCCGGCTCGCTGAAGTCGAGCCGGTACTGGCTGAACTCGGTGCCCGGGGCCAGGAACAGGCGCAGGGTCTGACCGCCACCGGTGAAGGCGCGGCCGTCGAGGATCTCGCTCCACGCGTCGCCGAGCGAACTCGGGGTGTCGAAGAGGTCGAAGTTGTCCTTCTGCAGGCTGATCGAGACGAACGGCCCGGAGTTGGAGTTGAGGCCGCCGCCGAACAGCATGCGCCCGGTCTGCCCCTCGGCGACCTCGAACTGGAGGTCGACCAGGCCCGGGTCCTCGGTCTCGAGGAAGCGCCAGTCGACGAACGGCGCCTTGGTCTCGGGATCCTGGAACCAGCCTTTGCCCATCAGCCGCCGCCAGGACCGCATCGCCTCCTCGGCGTCGGCGAGCTGGCCGGGCTCGAGGCTGACCTCGCGCCGGATGACCCGATCCTGGGTCTGGCTGTTGCCGATGATGAGAACGTCGCGGACGTGCATCCGCCGGCCCTCGTGGATCCGATAGACGACGTCGACCTGATGGGTGACCGGATCGACGGTCAGCTCCGGCTGGCCGTCGTTGGCCGGATTGAAGGCGAAGAAGCTCGCCGCCGCCGCCCGCCCCCGCGCCGCCGCCGGGTGCCCGCGGCGGCCGTAGAACTTGCGCAGCGCGGCTTCGTCGGCGGCGACCCGCGCCTGCTCGTAAGGCTGACCGGGAGCGAGGCCGATCTCGGCCCGGAGCTGTTCCTCCGGGTAGTCGAGCCGGCCGTCGTCGGCCTCGATCCGGACCGAGCGGACGGTGTAGAGCGGCCCCTCGTCGACGTGGAAGGTCAGGCGCACCCGCTTGTTGTCGCGATAGAACTCCTCGCCGGCCAAGGTCGCCTTGACGTCGAGGTAGCCGTACTCCCGGTAGAGTTCCTCGATCGCGACCAGGTCGCGCTGGACCATACCCTCGGCGTACTTGCTGCCGGGGAAGATGAACCAGCCGTCGCCGGCCTCGATCGCCCCGTTCAGGCTGGTGCCGACCCCGAACAGGGTGCTGGCCGGAATGGCCTCGTTGCCGGTGAAGCGGACCTCGCCGACCCGGACCAGCGGCCCCTCTTCGATCCGGACCCGCACCTCGCCCCGATCCCGGTCCTGGACTGCCCGCGCCTTGGCGAACCGGTAGCCCTCCCGCCGGTAGAAGGCCTCGATGTCGCCGAGGATGGCCGGGATCCGAGCCGGGTCGATGCTCTGGGCGCCGGTCAGGCCGGCGGCGAGCAGCAGGTCGGAGCGCTCGAATTCCTCGTTGCCGACGAAGACGATCCGGGGCAGGGCCGGCACCGGTTCGACCTTCAGGCGCAGGCGGCCGCCGCCGTCGGGCAAGCGCTCGAGGTCGACCTCGAGCAGGCGGATCCGCAGCGGATTCCACAGGAACTCCCAGTCCCGGCGCAGGGCGTCGGCCGAGTAGGGTTCGCCGACCTTGCTGCGCAGCGCGGCCAGGATCTCGGCCTCGCGCCCGGGGGCGCCCTCGACCACGATCTCGCGCAGAATCAGACGACCGGAATCCACGGCCTCCTGTTCCTGGGCCGGCGCCGGCCCGGCGGCGGCGGCCCAAAAGGCAGGGAGCGCGAGCAGGAAGGCGACGGGGCGGCGGTACACGGAACGACTCAGATGCCGGCGTCCGGGGAGAAGCTCTCGAAGCGCATCAGCTCCTTGGTGAAGCGGAGCTCGATGTCCCCGGTGGCGCCGTTGCGGTTCTTGGCCACGATCAGGTCGGCCAGACCGGCCCGTTCGCTGTCCTTGCGGTAGTAGTCCTCGCGGTAGAGCATCATGACCAGGTCGGCGTCCTGCTCGATGGCGCCGGATTCGCGCAGGTCGGACAGCATCGGCCGGTGGTCGGTCCGGTCCTCGGCCTTGCGGTTGAGCTGGGCCAGGGCCAGGACCGGGAGCTTGAGGTCGCGGGCCAGCGACTTGAGGTTGCGCGAGATGATCGAGATCTCGTGCTGCCGGTTGTCGGCCTTGGGCATCGACAGGAGCTGCAGGTAGTCGACCACGACCAACTCGAGACCGTGCTCCCGCTTCAGGCGCCGGGCTTTGGCCCGCATCTCGGCCATGGTCGGCTGCGAGCTGTCGTCGATGAAGATCGGCGCCCCCTCGAGCTGATCGGCGGCGTAGATCAGACGCTTCTCGTCGGTCTGGTCCAGGCGGCCGCTCTGCAGGGAGTGGTGCCGGACCTTGGCCAGGGAGGAGAGCAGCCGGAGGACGATCTGCTCGGCCGGCATCTCGAGCGAGAACAACAACACCGGCTTGCCCCGCTCGACCGCGATCCGCTCGATCAGGTTCAGAGCCAAGGCCGTCTTGCCCATCGACGGCCGGGCGGCCAGGACGACGAAATCGCCCGGTCGGAAGCCGTGCTTCTCGTCGAGGTCGAGGAAGCCGGTCTCGAGGCCGGGCGGCGAGCCGTCGGCGTGCAGGATCCGCTGCAGGCTCGGTTTGACCAGCTCACGGGTGGACTGGATCTCCCCCTCGACCAGTCGATCGCCGACCTGGAGGACCCGTTGCTCGGCCAGGTCGAGCAGGGCCCGGATGTCGTCCTCGCCGGCCTCCGCCTCGCTCTGGATGGCCTCGGCCGCCTCCAGCAGGGAGCGGCGCACGGCCAGGTCGCGGACGATCCCGAGGTGGTTCTCCAGGTAGGCCAGCGACGGAACCGAGAGCATCAGCTCCTCGAGATAGGCGCGGCCGCCGGTCAGTTCCTCGTCGCCGGAGCGGTCGATCTCGTGGCCGACGGTGACCGGGTCGCAGGAGCCGGCGCGCCGGCCCTCGAGGCGCTGAAAGAGGGCGAACAGGGCCCGGTGGCGGGGCAGGTAGAAGTCCTCGGCCCGGACCTTGGCCAGGACCTCGCCGGCGCAGCGAGGATCGCGCAGGACCGAGCCCAGCACGGCCATCTCGGCCTCGAGGTCGTAGGGCCGCTGCGTCTGCTGGGTGGTCTGCATGGCGGGCGAGGGGTCAGGATAGCGGCGCCGCCGACGGCCCGGCCGGCGCCGCCGCGGCCACGGAGAACCCCCGCCCGGGTGCGCGGGCGGGGGCCGCGGCGGCCACGGAACCGCCTCAGTCGGCGGCCGGTGCCGCGTCCTCGGATTGGGCGGCGACGACCCAGACCTTGATCGCGGCCTCGACCTCGCCGTGCACGTGGATCACGACCTCGGTCTCGCCGATCGAGCGCAGCGGCTCGGCCAGCCGGATCTGCCGATCCTCGATCGGCAGGCCCTGTTCGCGCAGCGCCTCGGCGATGCGGTGGGCGGTCACCGAGCCGTAGAGGTGGCCCTCTTCGGAGACCTTCTCCTCGAAGGTGAGCTGGACGCCGGCGAGCCGGGCGGCCAAGGCTTCGTGCTCCTTGCGCTCGGCCAGACGCCGCTCCTCGGCCGCCTTGCGGGCCTTGGCGACCCGCTGTTCGGCGTCGGCGCAGTGCAGATAGGCCTTGCCCAGCGGCAGCAGGTAGTTGCGGGCGTAGCCGGCCTCCACCTCGACCGTATCCCCGACGTGGCCGAGGCTGGGGATGTCCTCGCGAAGGATGAGGCGGGTCTTCATCGGTTCTCGTAGGGCAGAAGGGCGAGGAAGCGGGCGTGCTTGACCGCGTGCTTGAGCTGCCGCTGCTGCCGGGCGTTGAGGCCGGTCCGCTTGCGGCTGTGCAGCTTGCCCTGCGGCGACAGGAACCGCTGCAGAGTCTCGATGTCCTTGAAGTCGAAGGAATCGACCTTGGGCATGGGCTTGCGCTTCTGGAACCGGCTCATTCCTTGTCCTCCTGGGAGGCGGCGACCGCCTCACTCGCTTGTTCGGCTTCGCCGTCCTCGCTCACGGCCGCGGCGGCGGTTTCCTCCGTCGCCTCGGCGGCGTCCTCTCCGCCCGTGGGCTTGCTCTCGGTCTCCGCCGCGGCTTCGGCCTCGGCTGCCGCCTCGGCCGGGGGCGCCTCGTCGACGTCCTCGGGGATGACGAGGGAGGATTCATCGACCTCCTCGATGCCGTAAGCCAGCTCCTCCTCCGGAATCGCCTCCTCGCGCAGGAAGAGGCAGCGGAAGACCGGGCCGACCAGGTAGAAGTCCTTTCGGGCCTGGTTGACCGCCTCCGGCCCGCCTTCGAGCCAGCCGAGGAGGTAGACGGCGCGGCGGCGCTGGCCGATCGGGTAGGCCAGCTTGCGCTCGCCCCAGAGGCGCAGGACGCGGGGGGTGAGGCCGTGCTTCTCCAGGGTCGCCTTGACCTGGTCGCGCACGGCGTTGAAGCCGTTCTGGCGGACCTCCTGGTTGTCCAGGAGGAACATCGCCTGGTAGGTGTAGGTGTTGTCGGTCATGTCTTGCCTTTCCGGTCGTACCGGTTTCAGCCCGCAGGGCTCCGCCTAGGGCGAGCGGCGGTTGTAGCGGGCCGCGATCTCCTCGATCGTGGCCCCGGAAAGCCAGTCCTCGGCGGCGAGGGAAGCGGTCTCGAGGGTCTCCTCGACGATCTTCCGCTCGCCGCGCCGGAACCGGCCGAGGACGAATTCCACCGAATCGTGTCCGGGCTCGCCGACCCCGATCCGAAGCCGGGGATAGGCCTGCGTGCCGAGCACCCGCTCGATCGACTTGAGGCCGTTGTGGCCGCCGGCGCTGCCGCCGGGTCGGGCGCGCAGGGCGCCGAGCGGAAGGTGGAAGTCGTCCGTGATGACAAGGAGCGAGGCCGGATCGGACCCGAGCCGCTCCAGCGCCCGGGCCACCGGGCCGCCGCTGAGGTTCATGTAGCTCAGCGGCCAGAGCAGGGCCGAACCGCCGTCCGGCGAGCGCCACAAGCGCCCGAGCCGCTGGCCGGCGATCTTGAGCAGGCCGGGCTCGGCGCCCAGCCGCGCGGCCAAAAGATCGAGGACGGCGAAGCCGACGTTGTGCCGAGTGCCGTCGTATTCGGCCCCCGGGTTGCCGAGGCCGACCACGAGCCGGGGGGGACCGGCCCGCCGGCCGGGGGCCGAGGCCGGATCCGGGCCGGGAATCATACCCCTGCCGGCGCGCGGGCGCTATTCGCCCTCGGCGGGCTCGTCCTCGCCGCCCTTGCCCTTGCCGATGACCTCGGGCTCGGCGCTCTCGGTCGAGACGGCCTCGCCCTCCTCGCCTTCGGCGGTCTCCTCGACCTCGGCCCGGGCATGGATGCCGCAGACGACCGTCTCCGGATCAGCCAGGCACTCCACTCCCTCCGGCATTTCCAGGTCGGAGACGTGCAGGACGTCGCCGACGTCCAGGTCGTGGACGTGGACGACGATCGCCTCCGGGATCGAACGAGGCGTCGCGCTGATCTCGACCTCCTGCAGGTTCTTGACGAACTCGCCCTTGGGCGTGCCCTTCGGGTGGCCGACGAAGTCGAGCGGGACCGAGACCTCGACCTTCTTGCCGCGGGAGGCGCGGATCAGGTCGACGTGGAGGAGCTGGTCGCCGAGGTGGTCGAACTGGACTTCGTGGACCAGCACCTGCTGCTTCCCACCGTCGTACTCCAGGTCGAAGACCCGCTCGTGGTGGCGGAGGAGGTTCTCGAACTCGTGCCGGTCGAGCGACAGCGAGACCGTGTCCCCGCCTTCGCCGTAGAGGACGGCCGGCAGGCGGCCGGAACGGCGAAGGGAGTAGGCGGCGCGGGTGCCGTGATCGTGGCGGATTTCGGCTCGGAGGGTCGTCATCTCAGGACCGGGGAGGACCCCCGGGAATCAGTCGTCGAACAGGGCGCTGACCGACTCCTCCCGGTGGATCCGGGCGATGGCGCGGGCCAGCAGAGGCGCGACCGAGACCACTTCGAGGCGTTCGGGCCGGTCGCCGCGAAGGGGTATTGTATTGGAAACGAAGATCGCTTCCACCGGGGAATTGTCCAGTCGCTCCCGTGCGGGACCGCACAGGACGGCGTGGGTGGCGGCGATGAACACCCGCTCGGCCCCTTTGTCCTTCAGGATCCGGGCGGCCTCGGTGATCGTGCCGGCGGTGGAGATCATGTCATCGGCGACCAGGACGTCCCGGCCCTGGACCTCGCCGATCACGTTCTCCATCTCGACCGAGTCCCCCGAGGTCCGGCGTTTGTCGACGATCGTCAGGCCCACCCCGAGGGCCTTGGCCCAGGCCCGGGCCAGCTTGACGCCGCCGACGTCCGGGCTGCAGACGACCAGGTTGCTCGGGTCCACCCGCTTGAGCAGGGCCTCCTGCAGCGCCACCCGGGCCCAGAGGTGGTCGACCGGGATGTCGAAGAAGCCCTGGATCTGCTGGGCGTGCAGATCGATGGTCAAGACCCGGCTGGCGCCGGCCGAGACCAGCATGTTCGCCACCACCTTGGCCGAGATCGGCACCCGGCCCTCGTCCTTGCGGTCCTTGCGGGCGTAGCCGAAGTAGGGGATCACCGCCGTGATCCGGTTGGCCGAGGCCCGGCGCAGGCAGTCCAGCATCAGGACCAGCTCGAGGATCGCCTCATTGACCGGCGGGCAGGTCGGCTGGACCAGGAAGACGTCGGCGCCGCGGATGTCCTCGTTGATCTTGATGTCGATCTCGCCGTCCGGGAAGCGGCCGACGTGGGCGGAGGTCAAGGGCAGGTCGAGGCAGGCGCAGATCTCCCGGGCCAGGTCGGGATGGATGCTGCCGGAGATGACCTTGCAGCGGCCGTTCGGGGAGTCCTCAGGCATCGGCGGGAGACTCGGGCTGGGGTCGGGCGAGGAGCCGGGCGGGGACGCCGGCGACCACGGCACCGGCGGGCACGTCGCGCCCGCGCAGGACCACGGCGCCGGCGCCGGTCGTCGCCCCGTCGCCGACTCGGACCGGCGCGACCAGGACGGTGCCGGAGCCGATGAAGGCGCGCTCGCCGATCACCGTCCGGTGCTTGGCCCGGCCGTCGTAGTTGGCGGTGATCGTGCCGCAGCCGACGTTGGCGCCGGCGCCGACGCTGACGTCCCCCAGATAGGTCAGGTGCTTCGACTTGGCGCCGGGACCGAGTTCGGCGTTCTTGGTCTCGACGAAGTTGCCGACCTCGGCGCCGTCGGCCAGCACCGTCCCCGGGCGAAGGTGGGCAAAGGGTCCAACCGTGCAACCGGCTCCGATGCGAACGCCGCGCCGAATGACGCAGAAGGGCAGGATCCGGCTGCCCGGGCCGATTTCGACCCCGTCCTCGATGTAGGCGCTGCCCGGGTCGTCGATGATCACGCCGGCCGCCAGGTGCCGGCCGAGGATGGCGCCGCGAAGCAGGGCCGAGGCCTCGGCCAGATCGGCCAAGGTGTTCACGCCCTGCATCTCCGCGGGGTCGTCCAGGGTGACGACCACGCCGCCGGTCTCCTCCAGCACCGCCACCGCGGCGTCCGTCAGGTAGAACTCGCCCTGGGCGTTGTCGGCCGTGAGCCCGGCCACGACCCGGCGCAGCACGGCCAGGTCGAGCAGGTAGACGCCGGCGTTGACCTCCCGGATCGCGGCCTGCTCCTCGTCGCAGTCCGCCTCCTCGACGATTCCGGCCAGGGAGCCGTCCGACCGGCGGAGGATGCGACCGTAGCCGGTCGGATCGTCCACCTCGGCCGTGAGCAGGGCGCCGGCCTCCTGTTCGGCGAGGAAGGCGAGGGTGTCGCCCTGAAGCAGCGGCGTGTCGCCGCAGAGGACCAGCAGGCGGCCCTGCTCGGGCAGGCCCGGAAAGGCGGCACGGACGGCGTCGGCGGTGCCCCGAGCCTCCTCCTGGATCGCGATCGTCCAGCCCTGCCGATCCGAGGAGGCGAGCCAGTCCTCGATCGCCCGCCGATGACGGCCGCCGAGGACAAGGGTGCGGCTCGCGGCCGGCACGGTCTCGGCCGCGGCCAGCACCCAGTCGAGCAGCGGCCGACCGCAGAGGTCGAGCAGGGCCTTGGGGGAACCGGTGCGAATGCGGGTGGACTCGCCGCCGGCCAGGACCAGGATGTGAACGGCCGATGAGGGCATGGGGGGAACCGGCGGCAGTATAGCCCCCGGCGTATGCTGTCCCCCCGACGGTGCCCGACCTCCGATTCCCGCTCACCCTGCCGGGCGTTCCCCGCCGCCTTCTCAGCCGTTGCGCCGGCGCCCTGGCCGGGATCCCACTGCCCCGGCCGGCCCGGCGGTTGCTCTGGCCGCGGCTGGCCCGGCGCCTCGGCATCGACCCCGACGAGGTCCCGGGCACTTGGCAGGACTACCGCAGCTTCCTCGAGCTGTTCACCCGGCCCCTACCGGCGGGCGGCCGGCCGATTCCCCCGGGGACTCGGGCCTGGCTGTCGCCGGCCGACGGCCTCCTGATCGACCACGCCCCACTGCGCCCGGAAGGGACCTGGTTGATCAAGGGCGCCCCCTACAGCCTGGAGGAACTCCTGCCCGGTCTCCCGCTCCGTTCTCTCTCCGGCTATCAGGCCCTGCAGATCTACCTCGCCCCCCGGGACTACCACCGCTACCACGCCCCCTGCCCGCTGCGGGTGGAGTCGGCCTGGACCGGTCCCGGCGATCTGCTGCCGGTGGACCCGGGCCTGGCCCGGCGCTCGCTCCGGGTGCTGGTCCGGAACCGGCGCGTCCTCCTCTCCTGCCGGGACGAGGAGGAGCGCTGGCTCGGGCTCCTCTTCGTCGGCGCCCTGAACGTGGGCGGCCTCCGCTTCCACTTCGACCCCACCCTGGGTCGGCCGCCGCTGGTCCGCGGCTGGCGACGCTACGACCCTCCCCCCCGCCTGGACGCCGGAGAGGAGATCGGCTGGTTCGAGCTGGGTTCGACCGTGCTCCTCTTCGCCCCGCCGGGACTGGCGCTGCGGGCGGCCGTCGGCGGCCGCGTCCGGGCCCGCACCCCCCTGCTCTCGCCCGAGGGAGCGCGCGAGCATTGACCGACCTCCTCGCCCGCCTCGCCGCCCTGGCCGCCGCGCTCGACCGCGGCGACGACCAGGCGGCGGCGGCGGCGGCGGCCGAGCTTGCCGCGACCGACGGGCCGGAGACGCTGCGCGAGGCCCTCCGTCAGCTCCACCTGTTCCGCGGCTTCCCGCGGGCGTTGCACGCGCTCGGCCTGGCCGCCGATGCCCTCGCCGGTCCGCCGCCGGCGGCGGATCCCACCGGGGCCGATCCGGAGCGGGGAGAAGCGGTCTTCCGCCGCCTCTACGGCCCCGACGCCGAAATGGTCCTGGACCGGATCCGGGCGCTCGATCCCGTCCTGGCCGACTGGATCCTTGACCACGCCTACGGCCGGGTGATCGCCCGGGAAGTACTGCCGCTGACCGTCCGCGAGCGCCTGGCCCTGCTCCTCCTGGCGGCGGACGGGTGCTGGAACCAGTGGCGTTCCCACGCCCGCATCGCGCTCCGGCTCGGGATCCCCCCGGACCGGCTCGCCGCCGACCTCGAGCTGGCCGGCTGGCTCGACCCGGCGACCCGCGGCCGCGCCGCGGACCTGCTTCGCGACCTCACCGGCGGTCCGGATGGCTGACTCCCCGCCGCCCCTCGGCCGCAGTTTCCGTTTCCTGACCGCGGCCCAGTTCCTGACCGTCTTCAACGACAACGCATTCAAGCAGACGGTCCTCAAGCTTGCCCTGGCCAGCAGCGTCCTCGGCGGCGATCCCCAGGCCCGGGCCGGCCTGGTGTTCGCCCTACCCTTCCTGCTGTTCGCCGTGCTCGCCGGCGACCTCGCCGACCGCGTCTCGAAGCGAACGGTCGTCCTGGCCGCCAAGTGGGCCGAGGTCGGGGTCATGCTCCTGGCCGCGGCGGCGCTCGGCCTGGGCTCGCTGCCGCTCGGCCTGGCGGCGCTGTTCCTGATGGGAGCCCAGAGCGCCTTCCTCGGCCCGGCCAAGTACGGCCTGTTGCCGGAGCTGGTTCCCGACCCGCAGCTCTCCCGCGCCAACGGCGTCTTCCAGGCCTCGGTGGTCGCCGGGATCGTGATCGGCACCGGTTGCATCGACTTCGTCCGGGTCGCCCTCGGTCCCCGGCTCTGGCTGGCGCCGCTCGGGTTCGCGCTGCTGGCCTTCCTCGGAGCCCTGCTCGCGCGGGGCATCGAGCCGGTGCCGGCGGCCGACCCCGACCGGCGCCTCCGGCTCGATCCTTTCGCCCGGCTCCGGGCCGGCCTGCGCCGGGCCGCGACCGTGCCCGGCCTGCGCCGGGCGATGTTCGGCCGGGCCCTCTTCTACCACGCCGGCGCGGTGCTTCTCTTCGCCTGGAACGAGATGGGCGAGCGGCTGCTGGAGGTGGATCCGCGCTGGTGGACGGCCGGCCTCGGCGCCCTGACCCTGGCCATGGGGCTCGGCTCCTGGCTGGCCGGCCGCCTCTCCGGCGGCGCCCCCCGCCCGGGCTTCGCCGTCCTCGGCGCGGTGGCGATGGGAACCGGCTTCCTCGCCGCCGGGCTCGGACCGCGCTCGCCCGGGTTCGTGCTGGCGGTGATGCTGGCCGCCAACGCCTTCAGCGGCTTCTACCTGGTGCCGCTGATGACCCTCGGCCAGCAACTGCCGCCGCCGGCCGACCGCGGCCGGATCCAGGGCGCCTGCCAAATGCTGGACTGGATCGGCATCGTCGCCGCCAGCCTGGCCAAGGAAGCGATGACCCGGTTCGGCCTGGACGCGCTCGACGTCCTCGTCGTCCTCGGGCTGGAGTTCCTGCTCGCGGCGGCGCTCCTTCAGCGCGGCTCGGCCCGGATCCGGACCTGAGTCAACGGCAGCTCCGGCCGGGCCTCGTAGCGCAGCTGGAGCCGGTTGGCCCGCGGCGGCTCGAGCCGCCCGACCGGGATCCGGTCCAGAGAGAGCAGGCCGCTCTCATAGCGCAGGACCTGCTCGACGCCGGGGAGGAAGCCGAGGCCGCCCCGCTCCTCCCCACCGAAGCGAAGCCGCGGCGGCGTCCGGAGGTCCTCCTGGAAGAGTTCGACCTGGTCCAGCCAGGCCAGCCGCCGCGGCGCCTCGGCGGCGTCCGGCGGCAGCAGCCAGCGCAGTTCCCAGGACGCGAGCCGCCAGCGGCCGCGGTCCCAGGGCAGCGAGAGGGAGAACGACCCGCCCCAGGTCGGGGCCTCCCAGATCAGCTCGACCCCGCCGTCGCGGACGACGACTCGGGCGTCGTCGACCTCCTCGCGCCAGCGGCCGGCCAGCTCCCGGGCGGCCGCCTGGGCCGGATCGGCGGCTTCGGCCGCCGGCGCCGCAGCCAGTTCGAGCTGGAGTTCCCGATCCCACTCGCGGACCCAGAAGGCCGGGTCCTGTTCCGGCGGCCAGCGCTCGGCCAAGAGTGGCCGCATCCGGCGGAGGGCGTCCTCGGTCTCGCCCCGGCACCAGGCGATCTGAGCCAGCAGCCAGTCCTGCTCGGCCGCGCCGGCGCCGAGCCGGGGCCGGAGTCGGGCGAGGGGCTGGCGATAGACCGGTTCCGGGCCGAGCGCCGCCAGGGCCTCGATCCGGGCCGTTTCGCAGCGCCCCTCGCGGGACCATTCGAGCAGTTCCGGCCGGACCTGGCGCCAGTTCGCCACGGCTTCCTCGAGCCGACCGGCCCGAAGCAGCTCGTGGACCTGGCGCCGGCGGGCCGGGATCGCCTCCAGGGCCCGCTCGTTCAGGGCATGGGCCTGCTCCCGGGCCAGACGGGCGGAGACCTGGCGGAGCCGATCCTCCGGCGAGGCGCCGCCGGTCCGCAGCGGCAGGTCCGCCACGCGCAGCCCGTGTTCGGCCCAGGCGCGGTGGACCCGGGCGGCGAAGGTCTCGAGGGCCAGAAACGGGTCCTCGACCAACTCCCGGCGGAAGACCCGCTCGATCTCGTCGAGCAGGCCCTCGGCCTCGATGGCCACCTCCTCCCCGCGTTGGAGGATCTCCTCCTCGGCCCGCCGGAGGTAGGCCTCGTGTTCAGCGGCGAAGGCGGCGTCGGCACGGTCGGGCAGCTCGCGCCCGGCGAGGAGCTGGAGTTCGTCCAGGGCGCGGCGCAGACGGCCGGCGGCCAGGGCATCCCGCCAGCCGGCCTCGAAGGGGGCCACCCACTGCCGGTGCCGCAGCGGCGGACCGGGGCCGACCTCCTCCTCCGCCCCGCCCTGCCCCATCGGCGGGCCGGCGGGCCCGACGGCGACGGCGGCCGGGTCGGGCCCGAGGGCGATCGGGCCGGGGGCCGAATCCGGCCCCCCGGCCGGCCGGAACACCGCCGCGGCGGCGGCCAGGACCAGGACGCCGGCCGCGGCGAGAGCGACGCGGCGCCGGCGGCGACGCCGGTGAGCGGTCATGAGTCGCGGCGGCGCCCCGGTCAGGACGCGTGCGAGGTCGGCGCGCAGGTCGGCGGCCCGGCCGTAGCGCCGCTCGGGGTCCTTGGCCAGGGCGGTGGCGATCACCCGGGCCAGGGGCTCGGGTACCTCCTCCGGCAGCGGCTCCGGCTCGAGGTGGAGGACGCGATGGATGACCTCGCCGACGCCGGAGCCCAGGAATGGCGGTCGGCCGCTCAAGGCGTGGTGGAGAGTGGCGCCGAGGGAGTAGACGTCCGAGGCCGGGCCGGTGCTGCTGGGGTCGCGGGCCTGTTCCGGGCTCATGTAGGCCGGCGAGCCGAGGGCGGCGCCCTGCCGGGTCAGGGTCGGATCCTCGCGGCGCCGAACCAGGCCGAGGTCGGCGAGGACGGCGCCGCGGCGCGGGTCCAGGAGGATATTGTGCGGCTTGACGTCGCGGTGCACGGCGCCGGCCCGATGCAGCCGCTCGAGCGCTCGGGCCACCTGGACCCCGATCCGGGCCGCCTCCTCCCAGCCCAGGGCGCCCTGCTCGAGCCGATCTCGGAGGCTGGCCCCCTCGATGTACTCGAGCAGCAGGCCGGGGCGGCCGTCCACCTCGAGGTGGCCGAAACTGCGCACCAGGTTCGGATGGTCGATCTCGGCCAGGAGCTGGGCCTCCCGCCGCCAGCGGGCGAGAATGCGGGGGTCGCCGGCAACGCTGGCCCGCAGCAGCTTGAGGGCGCGCGGCTGACCGCCCGGGTCCCGGACCAGGAACACCTCCGAGAGCGGCGAGGAGCCGAGCCGGCGCAGCAGCCGGAAGCCACGCGGCAGCTCCGGTTCCGCCATCAGCCTTCCCGCTCCTCCGGCTCGCCGAGGCCGTACTTCTCGATCTTGCGCAGAAGCGAGAACCGGGTGATGCCGAGCCGCCGGGCGGCTTGGGAGCGGTTGCCCCCGCTCTCGGCCAGGGCGGCGCGGATGGCGCCGACCTCGAGGGCCTGGACCCGTTCCGGCAGGGTGCCCGCCTCGGCGTCGGCCGCCGGCTCGGCCGCCGACCGCCGCAGCTCGGCGGAAAGCTCCTCGGCTCGGATCGGCCCTTCGTCGAGCAGCGTGAGCCGCCGCATCTCGTTGCGGAGCTGGCGGACGTTGCCGGGCCAGGAGCAGCGCTCGAGCACGGCCAGGGCCTCCGGGGTGAGTTCGCGCCGGGGCCGGCCCTGCTCCGCCGCCTCGAGGGACAGGAAGTGCTCGGCCAGCAGCCGGACGTCGCCTTCCCGGCGGCGCAGCGGCGGCAGCTCGAGCAGGACGACCTTCAGCCGGTAGTAGAGGTCTTCGCGGAAGCGGCCGTCCTCGACCGCTTGGTGCAGGTCCTGGTTCGTGGCGGCGATCAGGCGGACGTCGACGTGGCGGACCCGGTCGGAGCCGAGACGGCGGACCTCGCCCTCCTGGAGCACCCGCAGCAGGCGCTGCTGCATGGCCGGCGACATCTCCCCCACCTCGTCCAGGAACAGGGTGCCGCCGTCGGCCTCCTCGAAACGACCGGGCCGGGCCCGGACGGCGCCGGTGAAGGCGCCCTTGACGTGCCCGAACAGCTCCGACTCGAGCAAGGTGTCCGGCAGCGCGCCGCAGTTCTCGACCACGAAGGGCCGACCGGCCCGAGGCCCGCCGAAGTGGAGGGCGCGGGCGACCAGCTCCTTGCCGGTGCCGCTCTCGCCCTGGAGCAGGATCGGCACGTCCGACTCCATCACCCGCTCCATCCGGTCGAACAACTCCTGCATCGCCGGCGAGGCGCCGACCACCTCGCCGTAGCGGACCGCATCGACGGTGCGCAGCCGGGTGAGGGCCTCGGCCTCGGCCTTGACCCGGCGACCGAGCTGGCGCTGGAGCCGGGCGTTGCGCCGCTTCAGCCGGGCCAACGTCGCCCGGTCGCGGGCGGCGCCGAGGGCGGTGCCGGCGGCGGCGGCCAGACCGGCTAGGAGCTCAACCTCCTCTTCGCGGAAGGCGCCGACCGCCAGGCGATGGTCGACCAGGAGCAGGCCGATCACCTCGCCCTGATGCCGGAGCGGCACCGCCAGCAGCGAGCGCAGCCCCAGGTCCGAGATCGAGGCGACGCCGGCGAACTCGCCGTCGCGGGCGGCGTCGGCCAAGAGCAGCGGCCCGGCGCTGTCGAGGGCCCGGCGGAGCAGGGTCTGGGACAGCTTGCGCTCCGGGGCCGGCACCGCCTCGCGCGCGAAGTTGCGGCCGAGGGCGAGACCGATCTCCCCGTCCTGGACCAGGAAGACGAAGCCGCGCTCGGCCCGGGTCAGGGAGACGGCGGCGTCGATCAGGAGTTCGGCGGCGCGTTCGACCGCGTCGGCGCCGTTCAGGCCGCGCAGCACGCCGAGCAGCGTCTGGAGCATGTCCCGCTCGCGGCTCAGCTCCTGGGTGCGGGTGCTCTCGACCGCGGCCAGCCGCGAGCCGATGCCGCCGGCCACCCGCAGCAGGGTCGAGCCGACCCGGATCACGTCGCCGCGGCCGATCGGACGCCGCCGCACCCGCTCACCGGAGACCCAGGTGCCGTTGGCCGAATCGAGGTCGACCACGAAGGCCTCCTGACCGAGGCGTTCGATCCGGCAGTGCCGGCGGGAGGCGTGCGGGTCCTCGATCCGGATCTCGCAGTCGGCGCCCCGCCCCACCGTCGCCGCGTCGCCGCCGACGGTGACGAGACGCTCGATGTTGTCCCGCTCGACGATGATCTCCAGGGGCTCCGACATGGCTCCAGGATAAGCTCTGCGGCCGTGGACGCTCGCCGCCGCCCGGACCGGCCTTGGTGGGCCGAAGGCCTGCCGTTCGCCTGTACGCGGTGCGGCAAGTGCTGCCACGCCCGCGGCGGCTACCAGTACGTCTACCTGAACGAACGCGAGACCCGCCGCCTGGCCGGCCATCTCGGCCTGGAGCGCCGGACCTTCCTCGCCCGCTATACCAGGCTGGACGAGGACGGTTACCGGGTGCTCCGCTTCCGCGACGGCCGCTGCGTCTTCCTCGACGGCCGGCTCTGTCGGGTTCACGACGCCCGACCCGAGCAATGCCGGACCTGGCCGTTCTGGAGCGAGAACCTGGTCGACCCGGAGACCTGGCGGCGCGAGGTGATCGAGTTCTGCCCCGGCAGCCGGCGGGGTCCGATCCACACCGCCGCCGAGATCCGCGAACTCGCCCTGCGCACCGACGCCGCCCTCTACGAGGACGACCCGGAAGCGGCGCCCCAGCGGTAGACTGGACGGCTCCATGGCGGCCGAAACCACCCCCGAATTCGCGCTTCAGGTCATCGGTCTGAACAAGTTCTACGACCGGACCCAGATCCTGAAGGACGTCACCTTGGCCTTCTTCGAGAAGGCCAAGATCGGCGTCATCGGCCCGAACGGCGCCGGCAAGACCACCCTCCTCAGGATCCTCGCCGGCGAGGACACGGAGTTCGAGGGCCGGCGGATCCTGATGCCGGGCAAGAGCCTGGGCTACGTGCCCCAGGAACCCCGGCTCGACCCCGAGCTGACCGTCAAGGAGGTCCTCGACCAGGCCGTCGCCCACTGCCACCGGATCCTCGATCGCTACAACGAGATCTGCGGCCTGATGGGCGAGACCGCCGACGAGGCCGAACTGGCCGCCCTGAGCGAGGAGTTCGAGCGGCTCCAGGCCGAGATCGACGCTCACGACATGTGGCAGGTCGACCGTCACCTGGAGGTCGCGGCCGAGGCCCTCGACCTGCCCCCGCGCGACCGCAAGTGCGGGGTGCTGTCCGGCGGCGAGGCGCGGCGGGTGGCCCTGTGCAAGACCCTGCTCGAGTGTCCGGACATCCTGCTCCTCGACGAGCCGACCAACCACCTCGACGCCAACACCACCGCCTGGCTGGAGCACCACCTGGCCCAGTACCAGGGTCTGGTGATCGTCATCACCCACGACCGCTACTTCCTCGACAACGTCGCCGAGTGGATGCTCGAGATCGAGCGCGGCGTCGCCACCCCCTACCAGGGCAACTACTCGGCCTACCTGGCCGCCAAGGAGAAGGAACTCGAACAGAGCGAGCGGCAGCAGGAGAAGCGGCGCAAGCGGCTCAAGCGCGAACTGGAGTGGGTACGGCAGAACCCGAAGGCGCGCGGCCGACGCAACAAGGCCCGCCTCCAGCGCTACGAGCAGTTGTGCGAGGAACAGGAACAGCTGCGGCCGGAGACCATCGACCTGGTCATCCCGGCCGGTCCCCGGCTCGGCAACAAGGTGCTCGTCCTCGACAAGGTTTGCAAAGCCTACGGCGACCAGGTCCTGATCCGAGACCTCGATCTGGAGCTGCCGCCGGGCGCGGTGGTCGGCGTGATCGGGCCGAACGGCGCCGGCAAGACCACCCTGATGAAGATCATCGCCGGCCTGGAACAGCCGGACAGCGGCCGGATCGAGCTCGGGCCGACGGTCGAGATCTGCTTCGTCGACCAGCGCCGAGCGGAGCTGCACGACGACCGCACGGTCTTCGAGGAGATCACCGACGGCGCCGAGTTCCTGCCCTTCGGCGGCGGCGAGATCCAATCCCGAGCCTACGTCTCCCGCTTCAACTTCAAGGGGGCCGACCAGGAGAAGCTGGTCGGCAACCTGTCCGGCGGCCAGCGCAATCGGGTGCAACTGGCCAAGATGCTTCGGGTCGGCGGCAACCTGATCATCCTCGACGAGCCGACCAACGACCTCGACCTACCGACCACCCGGGTGCTCGAGGAGGCGATCGAGCACTACGCCGGCTGCATGTTCGTGGTCAGCCACGACCGCTACTTCCTCGATCGGATCTGCACCCACATCCTCGCCTTCGAGGGCGATGGCGTGGTCCAGTTCTTCTACGGCAACTACAGCGAGTACGCCGAGTGGCTCGAGGAGCGGCGCGAGGCCGAGGGTCTGGGTCCGGAATCGAAGGCCGGCAAGTACCGCAAGCTGCGGCTCTAGCCTCAGTCGCCGGCGTCGAGGTAGCCCAGCTCCTGGAGGTTGGCGCCGGCGGTCTCGCTCTCCGCGCGCGCCGGCATCACCGCCGGCGGCGGCTCGGGCAGGCCGCCCGGCCGTTCGCGCACCGGCCGCGCGGCCAGGGCCTCGGGCCGGAAGGCCTCGGTCAGGACCCGGCCGGGCAGGTCGGCCGGGACCTCCAGCCCCATCAAGTGGAGCAGGGTCGGGGCGACGTCGTACAGGTCGGCGTCCTCGATCCGGGCGCCGGCGGCGATCTCGGGGCCGCGGATCAGGATCACGCCCTCGAGCCGGTGATCGCCGCTCCGGTCTTCGGCCCGGAACAGGTCGGCCACCTTCACCTCGCGGCCGGCGACCACCAGGACGGTCTCCGGATCCTGGATCTCGCGCAGGGCGTAGTCGACCACGACCAGGCCCAGCTCCGGACGGAACGGCTGCGGCAGGAACGGGTGGACCTCCGGCCGACCGGCGACGTGCGCCTCGGACAGGAGCCGGTGGACTTCCAGCAGATCCCGCCGGCCGGCCTCACCGCCGACCGCACTCGAGATGTTCAACTGCTTGCCGGCCACCGAGTAGTTCAGGCGGTCCTTCATCCCGAGCAGCTCGAACAGGGTCCGCGCCCGCACCCGGCCGGCCAGGTGGCCGCCCTCGGCGGCGGCCTTCATACCGTGGTCGGAGACGATCATGACCGTGGTCCGCTCGAGGTCGAGGCGGTCGAGAACGCGACCGAGGAGGCGGTCGCATTCGCGGTAGGCGTCCCGCACCACCTCGGACCGGGCGCGGCGCTCCTCGTCGCTGACCCCGGCGAAGGCCTCCGGCCCGAACGCCTCCGGCTCGTGGTACTTCCAGTAGTTGTGGCCGAGGGAGTCGACCGGGTAGAGAATGATCGCCGAACAGCCCGGCCGCTCCCGCTGCATCAGCTCGAGGTAGAGGTCGGTCTGCAGCCGGGCCTGGATCAGCTTGACCCGCCAGTAGGAATCCTCCTCGCCGAGGCCGCCGAGGACGATCTCGGCCGCCGCGGCCAGGTTGGCGAGGGCGTGGTCGGCGGCCGAGACGGCCAGGGCGCTGAAGCCGGCGCCGAGCATCTCGCGGGAGAACAGCGGCAGCCGCGCCTTGCCGCCGGCCTCGAGCTTCTTGAGGAAGGAGGCCTCGGGAGGACGGGTCTGGAAGCCGCGCGCCAACCAGCCGGGGACGCCGAAGCCGGGCAGATCGTCCGGCGGCCAGGTGATGTGCCACTCCATCAGGCCGACGGCGCTGCCGGCCGCGACCGCCGCGTCCCAGAACCGGCCGACCCGGAGCATGCTGCGGTCGGAGTTGAAGTCGACCACGCCGTTCACCTCGGTCGGCTGGCCGGTGGCGATGATCGTCCACACCCGCGGCGACAGGGTCGGCTCCTCCGACATCAGGACGCCGCTCGCTCCCGCGGCCCGGAAGGCGGCCAGGTTCGGCAGTTCGCCCGCCGCCAGGAGAGGCTCGATCTCCGGCCAGGTGGCGGCGTCGATGCCGAAGACGACCACCGGCCGCACCGCCTCGTCGCTCGGCCGCAGCTCAGCGGCCGGCCGCAGGAGCAGGACCGCCGCCGCCACCGCCAGCCGGACCAGCACGTGCCGGAAGGAGGACGGCAGCAGCGGCACCGTCGCCGCCGCCAGCGGCCCGAGCACCGCCGCCCAGGGCGCGCGGGCGATGCCGGCCGCCGCCACGCCGGCCCAGGGCAGGGCGACGAGAAGGGCGGCCAGGGCCGCGGCCAGGCGAGGCCGGCGACGGAGGATCCGGCCGAACAAGCCGCCAAGCAGGAAGCCGGCCAGGGCCGGCAGCAGGACCACCAGGACCAGGGCCGGGCCGAGGGGCCGCGCCAAGGCCGGCGCCGACAGGGCCACCGGCACCGCGGCGGCCAAGGCGGCGGCCGAAGCAGCGGCCGGCGCCGGACGGAAACGGAAGGCGGGAGTGACGGCCATCGTTCGGGCTGGGGATTCTATCGGCCGGCCCGGGCCGCCCCCTCAGCGCCCCTCGAAGCGCGGCGGCCGCTTCTCGGCGAACGCCGCCAGCGCCTCGACTCGGTCTCGGGTCGGCAGGATCCGCTGGTAGCAGGCGAACTCGTGCTCGAGCGCCCGCTCGATCGGCAGGTCGAGGCCGCCGTCGATCGCCGCCTTGGCCGCCCGCAGGGCCAGCGGACCGTTGCGGAGCAGGGCGGCGACGACTTCCTCCCCCACCTCGCGGGCACGCCCGGACGGGGCCTGGAAGTTGACCAGGCCGAGGTTCTCGGCCTCCTCGGCGTCGAGTCGGCGGGCCATCAGGATCAGCTCCTTGGCCTTGGCGCTCCCGAGCAGCCGGGGCAGGCGGACGCAACCGCCGGCGCCCGGGATGATCGCCAGGCTGGTCTCGGTCAGGCCGATCGAGGCGTCGGCGTCGAGCACGCGCAGGTCGCAGGCCAGGGCCAACTCGCAGCCGCCGCCGAAGGCGTGGCCGTTCATCACCGCCACCACCGGCTGCGGCAGGCCGGCGACGTCGTCCATCGTCGCCCGGATCTCGGTCACGAACTCCCGCACCTGCTCCTCGTTCATGGTCCGCCGCTCCTTGAGATCGGCGCCGGCGCAGAAGGCGCGGTCGCCGGCGCCGGTCACGGCCACGACCCAGGTCTGCTCGTCCTCGCGCAGCTCGGCCAGCAGAGACCGCAGCCGGCGCAGGGTCGGCAGGGAGAGGGCGTTGCGGGCCTCAGGCCGGTTCAGGGTCAGCCAAGCGGCGCGGCCGCGGCGTTCGAGCAGGACGAGGTCGGAGTCGGTCATCGGGCGGAAGGAGGGGAACGGTCGCCGCCGGCCTCGGCCAGGGCCGTGCCAAGGTAGCGGCTCGCCGCGGCCAGAGCCTCCTCGTCCACCGCCAGTTCGGCGCCGGCGGCGCGCAGCACCCGGACCAGGTCCTCGCTCGCCAGGTTGCCGGCGGCTCCCGGCGCGAACGGGCAGCCGCCGCTGCCGCCGGCGGCGGCGTCGAAGTGGCGCAGGCCGAGCCGCCAGCCGGCCAGGGCGTTGGCTTCGGCCCGCCCGTGGGTCGCATGCAGGTGGAGGCCGAGGCGGTGGCCGGGCAGCAGCCGCAGGAGACGGCCGCCGAGATCCTCGACCTGTTCCGGAGTGCCGACGCCGAGGGTGTCGGCGAGCAGGAGCACGTCGGGCTCGGCCTCGGCCAGGGCGGCGGCCAGTTCCTCGACCCGGGTCGGGTCGGGAGTGCCGTCGAAGGGACAGCCGAAGGCCATCGACAGGACCGCCCGGACCTTGCGCCCGGCCTGCTTGGCCCGGCGGCAGAGCTCGACCGCTCCGGCCAGCGCCTGCGCCACCGGCCGACCGGCGTTGGCGCGGCTGTGTCCCTCCGTGACCGAGACGACCAGGGTGATGCCGTCCAGGCCGGAGGCGAGGAAGGTCGCGAAGCCGCGCCGGTTCAAGACCAGCGCGTAGAGGTCGAGCCGCCGCCGCCACGGCTCGGCCGCCACCGCCGCCGCCAGCTCGGCCGCGTCGGCCAGGGCCGGCACCCGGTCAGGACGGACGAAGGAGGTCAGTTCGATGCTGTCGGGACCGGCCGCGGCCAGCCGCCGGACCAGCTTCAGCTTGGCGGCGGTCGGCAGGACCACCGCCTCGTTCTGGAGCCCGTCGCGCGGGGCGACCTCGTGCAGATAGGCGCGGTCGCTCATGCCGGCCGTTCCAGGACCAGGAGTCCGAAGGTGAAGCGACGGTCCGGGTGCCGCCGGTCGAGGAGGAAGCGCCGGCCGTCGTCCTCGAAGCCGGCCCGGCCGACCCAGTCGAGGCCGAGGTGGTCGACGAGGTCGGCCACCTCGCCGGGATCGCGGAGGGCGCCCTCCCCGGGCGCCTCGGCGCCGTATTCGAAACTCAGGGCCAAGCGGCCGCCGGGGCGGAGGGCGGCCGCCAGCCGGCGGAGGGCGGCCCGCTGCGCCCCGCGGTCGAGGTGCTCGATGACGCAGAAGCTGGTCACCAGGTCGAGGCCGGCTTCGAGCCCGAGATCGCAGCGGGTGAGGTCGCGGTCGCTGGCTTCGAGCCGCCAGCCGAAGCGGCGGGCGGCGGCGACGGTGGCGGCGGTCAGCCTTCGATCGATGTCGAACACCCGCACCCGCGCCCCCCGGGCCGCGAGCCAGTAGGCCGGCAGGGTGGCGCCGCCGCCGAAGTCGAGGACCTCCCGGGCCCGCTCCGCCTCGGCGTGGGCCAGGCCGCAGGCGTACTCCCACAGCTTCGGCGGGCGCAGGCGGAGGCGGCGGCGCAGAACCCCGTTCACCGCCACCGGCTGGAACCGGAGGAACAGCCGTCGGAGGAAGCGGCGGAGCCGGACCGCCTGGCTCCGGGCCGGCTCGCGGCGCAGATCCTCCGGATCGAGGGTCTTGTGGATCGACGGCGGGTCGGGCACGGGCGGCGCGGCGGGCTCAGGGGTGGCGGGGCCGGTGCCGGCGCATCCGCTCGACCTTGGCCGCGACCTGCCGCCACCATCGGCGGACGAGGGGATCGACCCGCGACTTGCACAGGTAGTGGAGCAGGAAGCGGAGCCGGTCGCTGCGGCTGACGAGCGGCGGCGCCGAATAGGCCAGGGCGGCCAAGTCCTTGACCAGCCAGCGCCGGCGCGGCGGGAAGCGCTGGCCGACCCGCTGGAGATCGATCAGGAAAGGCCGGCCCCAGCGCTCATCGGGAGTCACGATCAAGTGGCCGCAGTAGAGGTCACGGTGAAAGAACCCGTTGCTGTGCAGGCGCCGGACCATGCCGGCGAGGTCGCGCAGCACCCGCTCCCGGCCGGCGGCGGCGGAGCCGCCCGGCGGCTGCGGCCAGCCAGCGGCCAGGAAGTGATCGAGCCGGATGCCCTCGATGCCGCGCAGGAGCAGAAAGCTGCCGCCCGGTCGGAACGGTCCCGCCGTCTCCTCGCCGACCGCGACCATCTCGGGCACGTCGAAGGCGGCCCGGCGCAGCAGGCGGATGTTGTCCCATTCGCGGCGGCCGGGACTGCGCAGGCCGACCAACCAACCGAGCCAGCGCTCGAGGTGGCCGGCCTTCGGGTAGACCTTGAGGAAGAAGTCTCCCTCCTCCGTCGCCAGCCGCCGGGTCCGACGTCGGCCGGCCTGGCGGACGAGCTCGCCGCGCTGGCAGGAAACAGCCCCGGCGACCGTGTCCAGGCCGAGCCGGCGCAGCATCGGCAGGGCCGGCTCGACCGCGAGGATCCGGCCGCCGTCGAGCTCGACCACCGGCAGCCGCCGGGGCCGGAACCGGCGCAGATCGCGCTGCTCCATGCGACCATCCTGCGGCCGGCCGCGGGCGGACTCAAGGCGCGCCGGCCATTTTCCCGCCCGCCCGGGCCGCCGGCGGCGATCCGGCGCTATCCTTCTCCGCCCTCCGGCCTCCTCCCTCCCCCCGCCACGGGCCGACATGGCCGATCCCGTCACCCGCCCTGCCGCCACCGAGGAATCGAACCCCTTCCTGCAGATGCGCCGCCGCTTCGAACAGGCGGCCGCGCTGCTCGGACTCGACCCCGGAACCACCCGCATCCTCGCCACCCCGGCCCAGGAGATCACCACCTCGGTGCCGGTCCAGATGGACGACGGCTCGCTCCGGGTCTTCACCGGCTACCGCGTCCAGCACTCCCTGGCCCGCGGTCCGGCCAAGGGCGGGATCCGCTACGCACCGGACGTCTCGCTCGACGAGGTCCGGGCGCTGGCGGCCTGGATGACCTGGAAGTGCGCGGTGGTGGACGTGCCCTTCGGCGGCGGCAAGGGCGGCATCATCTGCGATCCGCGCCGCCTCAGCGCGGGTGAACTCGAGCGGCTGACCCGCCGCTACACCGCCAATCTGCTCGACCTGATCGGCCCGGAACGGGACGTTCCGGCGCCGGACATGAACACCAACGAGCAGGTCATGGCCTGGTTCATGGACACCTACTCCATGCACCGGCGGGCCACCCAGACCGCCATCGTCACCGGCAAGCCGGTCGGCCTCGGCGGTTCCCGCGGGCGGCGCGAAGCGACCGGGCTCGGGGTCGCCCTGACCGTCCGCGAGACCCTGCGTCTGCTCGGCATGCCGGAACAGGGCTGCCGCATCGCGGTTCAGGGCTCGGGCAACGTCGGCGGCCTCGGCGCCGCCTTCCTCCACGAGATGGGCCACAAGGTGGTGGCGCTCTCCGACCTCTACGGCGCCATCCGCGACGAGGACGGCCTCGAGGTGCCGGCGGTCCTCGAACACCTGCGCGACACGGGCGGCTGGCCGGCTTCCCCGGCAGCCGCGAAATCAGCAACGCCGAACTGCTCGAGGGCGAGTGCGACGTCCTCGTCCCGGCGGCGACCGAGAACCAGATCACCTCCGAGAACGCCGACCGCATCCAGGCCCGGGCGGTGGTGGAAGGCGCCAACGGCCCGACCACCGCCGCCGCCGACGAGATCCTGCAGAGGAAGGGGGTGTTCGTCGCCCCCGACATCCTCGCCAACGCCGGCGGCGTGACCGTCTCCTACTTCGAGTGGGTGCAGGACCGGATGGGCTACTTCTGGTCCCGGGAAGACGTCCTGTCGCGCATGGAGTCGATCCTGGTCGATTCCTTCCGCAAGGTGGTCGAGACGGCCGAGAAGCACTCCTGCAGTGCCCGCATCGGCGCCTACTGTCTGGCCATCGACCGCGTCGCCTACTGCCTGAAGATGCGAGGGATCTATGCCTGAAACGTTGCCCCCGGAGGAGCCGCTGCCGCCGAGCCCGGCGCTGGCCGAAGACGACCCGTTCTCGGCCATGATGGCCCGGTTCGACGAGGCCGCCGCCCGCCTCGGCCTCGCCCCGGACGCCTACACCGTCCTGCGGCAGCCCGACCGCGAGTTCAAGTTCGCGCTGCCGGTGGTCGACGAGAACGGCGAGATCCAGGTCCACCACGGCTATCGGATCCGCCACAACCTCTCGCTCGGCCCCTGCCTGGGTGGTCTCCGCCTCGAGGCCGGAGTCCGCCGGGAAGAGCTGCGGGCCCTGGCGGCCTGGAATACCTGGAGGTGCGCCGCCCTCGACATTCCGTTCGGCGGCGCGATGGGCGGCGTCGACTACGATCCCCGCGGCCGCGATCGGCACGTGACCGAAGGGGTGGTGCGCCGCTACGTCTCCGGCGTCCTCGACCTGATCGGGCCGGAACAGGACATCCTGTGCCCGGATCTGAACTGCGACGAGCAGGTCATGGCCTGGTGCCTGGACACCTACTCGATGCACGCCCGCCACACCGAGAACGCGGTTGTGGTCGGCAAGCCGCTCGGTCTCGGCGGCACGATCGGCCGCGACTTCGCGGTCGGCCGCGGCGCCAGGATCCTGTTCGAGACCGCCCTCGCCGAGATCGGCCACACCGGCCCGGCCCGGATCGTCGTCCAGGGCCTGGGCAAGGTCGGATCCCAGGTCGTCCGCGAAGCCGCCGCCGCCGGCCATAGCGTGGTCGCCGTCGGCGATCTGCGCGGCGCGGTCCGCAACGAGCACGGCCTCGATCCGGAGAGCCTCCTCGCCTGGCGCCGGGAACACGGCACCGTGGCCGGCTTCCCCGGAGGCGAAGATCTGGAGCCGAACGAGCTTCTTTCCCACCCTTGCGAGGTTCTGGTTCCGGCCGCCGTGCCCCGCCAGCTCACCGGCGTCAACGCCGCCGAGGTCCAGGCACGCGTGGTCCTCGAGGCCGCCCACGGACCGGTCACTCCGGCCGCCGACCGAATCCTGATCGAGCGCGGCGTCACCGTGGTTCCGGACCTGCTCGGAAACGCCGGCGCTTCGATCATCGCCTATTTCGAGTGGGTGCAAAACCGAATGGGCTACCGGTGGACGCAGGATCTGGTCGAGGAGCGGCTCGAGCGGATGGTCCTGGAGGCCTGGCGGCGGACGCGGGAGGTGAGCGGGAAGGAGAAGTGCGGATTGCGGCTGGCGGCTTGCATGCTGGGGGTCGAGCGGGTTGCTTCTTTCGACCGAATCCGAGGGACCTACGCCTGAAACTGGCCCCACCCCCTGGATCACAATCCTGATTCACAGCGTCACCCGCCACCGCAGAAAATCCGCCACCGCCCACCTCCGCTCGGCCGCCCCGACG
>RFGR01000078.1 GCA_003696625.1 Planctomycetota bacterium | reverse complement strand
CTCCACGGCACGCTGGTGCCGGCCGACGCCGAGGCGATCGAGTTCTGGCCCGCGGAGTGGTCCGGCGAGCTGCTCTTCCTCGAGGTCGCGCCGCACGGCGCCCGGGTCGCGGCCGGCGAGGTGATCGCCCGCCTCGATCCGCGCGGCATCGACGAGCGGATCCGCGCCGCCGAGGAGGATCTCGACGCCGCCCGCCTGTCCCTGCGCACGGCCGCGGCCAAGGCCGAACTCGAGACCCGGGCCGGCCAGGAGCGCATCGCCGCCGCCGAGCGCGAGCTCGAGCGCTCGCGCCAGGAACTCCACGCCTTCCACGAGTTCGAGCTGCCGCAGCGCGCGAAGCAGGCCGAACTCCAGCGCCTCTACGCCCAGGACGGCATCCAGGACCAGGAGGACGAGCTGGCCCAGCTCCAGGCCATGTACGAGGAGGACGAACTCGTCGACGAGACCGAGGACATCGTCCTCAAGCGCTCGATCCGCGAACTCGAGCGCACCCGCGCCGCCGCCGAACTCTCCGAGGCCGGCCGCCGGCACCAGGCCGAGTTCTCCTGGCGCCTCGAGGCCGAGCGGATGGAGGACGCCGTGCACCGGCAGGAGCGCGAACTCGAGCGGATGCGGCAGGAGTTCGAACTCGACCTGCGCTCGCGCCAGTCCGGGCTCGAGCGCCAACAGCGCGAACTCGAGCGCAAGGAGGAAGCGCTCGCCCGCCTGCGCGCCGATCGCGAGCGCTTCGAGCTGCGGGCGCCGCGCGCCGGCATCCTCTTGCACGGCGGGGTGGAGGACTACTTCCCCGGCGCCGCCGCCCCGCGCCACCGCCGCGGCGGCCGCGGCCAGCTCCGCGCCCCGCTCTTCACCGTCGCCGCGCCCGAGAACTTCGAGGTGGTCGTCCAGGTGGCCGAGTCCGACCTGGCCCGGGTGCCGGCCGGCGCCGCGGTGACGGTCGAGCCGGTGGTACCGACCGACGTCGCCATCACCGGCCGGCTCGAGATCGATCCCTTCCCGTTGCCGGAGAGCGCCGGCGGGCCGGTCAACCTCTACCGCGGCCGCGTCGTCTGCGAGGGCCGTCTGACCGGCTGGGCCCCGGGCATGCGCGCCCGCGTGCGGCTGGCGGCGGAGCGGTGATCCCCGCCCTCCTGCTCGCCGCCGCCGCCCTGCCGCAGGACGGCGCGGCGGCGGACTTCCTCCACCCGCCGCGCGCGGTGGCGATCCGCCAGGCGGTCGAGTGGCTGGTCGCCCACCAGCGGCCGGACGGCGCCTGGGGCAGCCACGAGTCGCCGCGGCCGATCGAGGTGCTCTGCTCGGTGCCGGGCAGCCACCAGGTCTTCCGCGTCGCCACCACCGCGCTGTGCGTGATGGCCCTCGACCACAGCCCCTACCGCACCGCGGCCAGCCGCGCCGCCGCCGACCGCGGCATCGACGCCATCCTGCGCGAGCACGAGGTCAAGCGGGTGGATCTGATGGAGCACTACACGGTCTGGGCGCTGGGCTACACCCTGCAGTGCCTGGGCGAGCGGCTGCTGGCGGCGCCGGACGACCCGCGGGCCGAGGAGATGCGCGCCGTCTGCCGGCGGATGGTCGAGAAGCTCGGCCGCTACCAGTGCCTCGACGGCGGCTGGGGCTACCTCAGCCTGCAGGAGTTCAAGACCTACCAGCCGTCGTTTACCTCGATGAGCTTCACCACCGCCACCTGCCTGATCGGGCTCGAGCGGGCGCGGCGGGCCGGGGTCGAGGTGCCGGCGGAGATGGTGCGGCGGGCGGTCGACTCGGTCGACCGCTGCGAGACGGCGATGAAGTCCTTCACCTACGGCGAGCTGTGGCGCCGGAGCCGGCCGAACTCGCCGAGCGTGAACCACTCGATCGGGGCCGCCTGCCGCGGCCCGGCCTGTTTGGAGTCCTTGCTGGTCTGGGACCGCGCGCGGCCGCGCGCCGACCTGGTGCGGGCGCTCGACCGGCTGCTGATCGACCACGCCGCCTACCAGGTGGCGGCGCTGCGGCGGCCGATCCCGCACGAGTCGCACTACGCGATCTCGGGCTACTTCTACCTCTACGGCTACTACCACGCCGCGCTCTTGCAGAGGCGGCTGCCGCTGGCGGAGCGGCGCCGCTACGCGCCGTACCTCGAGCGGGCGGTGAACGTCTGCCGCCAGCCCGACGGCTCGTACTGGGACTACCCGCTCTACAGCTACCACAAGCCCTACGGCACCGCCTTCGCCCTGCTGGCGCTGAGCGAGGTGGACGAGATCCTGGGCTGAGGGCGGCGACGCTCAGTCCCGCAGCCCAGCGAGCAGGTGCTCGCGCAGCTTGGCGAAGTTGGGCGCGATCCGGGGCGGGATCGACGGCCCCGCCACCGGCAGGGCGGCGATTTCCTCGCGCCAGGGGGCGGCCAGCGGGCCGAGGCGGTCGAGGGCGTTCCAGGCGGCGAGCGCCAGCCAGGGGTCGCCGGCGACCGGGTCGGCCAGGGCCAGGATGGCGGGCACGGCGGCGGCGCGGTCGGCCTCCTCGCCGCGGCGGGCGAGTTCCTCGAGACCGAGCAGGCGCACGTTCGGGTCGGCGTGGGCGGCCAGCCGGCGCAGCTCGGCGGGCGGCGGCGGCGTCTCGCCATGGAGCGCGAGCTGGGCCCGCCACCAGAGGTAGGCCGGGTCGTCGCTTGCCGCCGCCGCCGCCTCCCCGCGGTGGAGCAGGGCCAGGATCTCGGCCAGCGGGTAGTCCGCCGCCGCCGGGCCGAGGGCGTGCAGGCGCGGTTCCGGCAGATAGCCCAAATCGTTGGTGCGGAGCAGCCAGTCGTCGAGCGCGGCGCGGAGGCGGGCCAGCTCGCGCTCGTGCCCGGGCACCGCGGCCAGATTCACGACCTCGTCCGGGTCGGCGCGCAGGTCGTAGAGTTCCTCGCGCGGCTTCGGTTCCCAGAAGCGGGCCAGGTGCGGCGGCAGGCCGCCGGCCTGCCAGGCGGCGCGCCAGGCGCGATAGGTCGGCGTCTGGTTCTCGTAGGCCAGGAACTGCCCCTGCGGCAGCCACGGCATCTCGTTGCGGATGTAGACGAAGCGGCCGTCGCAGAGCGAGCGGACGAGGTCGGAGCGCTCGTCCATCCGGTTGCGGAAGCCATAAAGGTAAGGCAGCGGCTCGGCTCGATACGGGCCGAGGAAGGCGCGCCCGTGCATCCACGCCGGCGGCTCGATCCCGGCCAGCGACAGCACCGTCGGCGCCAGATCCAGGAACTGGACCAATCGGCTGGAGGCGCCGCCCTCCCGCCAGCCGGGCGGCGCCAGCGCCCGCCACCGCGGCGGGATGCGCACGATCAGCGGCACGCGCAGGCCGGAGTCGTAGGGCCAGCGCTTGCAGCGGCTCAGCCCCGGGCCGTGGTCGCTGAAGAAGAAGACGATCGTGTCCTCGGCCAGGCCGTCGGCCTCTAGTTCGGCCAATAGCGCGCCGACCCGCCGGTCGAGCAGGCCGATCTGGTCGTGGTACTGGGCCCAGTCCCGCCGCACTTCGGGCAGGTCGGGATGGAAGGCCGGCACCCGCACCGTCGCCGGATCGTGGCGGAACTCGTGCGGCCGCTGGCGGATCCGGCTCTCGTGCGTGACCGCGAGGTTGAAGACGGCGAAGAAGGGGCGGCCGGGCGGGCGGTTGCGCCAATGTGCCCGGCGGCTCGACTCGTCCCACACCCGGCCGGGTGCGGCGAGGTTGTAGTCCTCCTTCTTGTTGTTCGTGCAGTACCAGCCGGCCTCGCGCAGGAGCTGCGGGAAGAAGCGCAGCCACGGCGGCGGCGCGACCAGGGTGCGCATGTCGTGGGCGCCGACCGACGGCGGCCAGACGCCGGTGATCAGCGCCGTGCGCGCCGGGGCGCAGACCGGCGCGTTCGACCAGACCCGCTCCCAGCGCATGCCGGCGGCGGCCAGGGCGTCGAGGTTCGGGGTGTCGGCGTCCGGGCAGCCGTAGCAGCCAAGGTGCGGGCCGTGGTCCTCGCTCGTGATCCAGAGGATGTTCGGCCGCTCGGGCTGCTGCGCCGCCAGGGCCAGGAGGATGGGGACGAGGATCACGTCCGCTCCGACCCCTCCTTGCGGCAGGCGGCGAATGAGCCGGCGGCGACGCCGGGATGGAAGATCCCACCCGGACCGCGCAGCCGCGGCGACCGGCCGGGAAGGCCGGCGAGGTCTTCCTCCAGCACGATCGACTCGGGGCGGCAGACCGGATAGGCCACGCCGCCAGAGTACCGCCAAGGTGCAGGCCTGGAGGGCCGCCGCCTGATCGGGGCGCCGGGAGCTGCCGGATCTCGTTCCCGGCCGGCACAGAACCGTCGCCGGCCGCTGACGAACAGGGATCAAGGCTCCACCCGCACCGGCACCGCCACCGAACTCAGCCGCGCCGGGCCGGACGGCGTCTCCAGGGACAGCGCCGCCAGGTGGAAGGTCCGGCCCACCAGGCTCGTCAATTGACCCGGCGCCGACAGGATCCACGCCGTGGCGTCGCCCGCCGGGTCGAGCTGGCCGCGCGCCTGGCTCAGATACGGCAGCGGCGGGCCGTACACGCCCCGCCAGAACAGCGGGTCCACGGTCAGCGGGATCTCCACTCCGTTCGCCGCCGTCGGACCCGTGCCGCGGCCCGACACCAGGATCGCGTAGGGCCGGCCTCCTTCGCCGGCCGGGAAGTCCAGCGCCAGGTCCAGCCGGCCACCCGTCGCCGCCGAGAGCGACGGCCCGCTCGCGGACAGGAAGGGGT
>RFGR01000077.1 GCA_003696625.1 Planctomycetota bacterium | reverse complement strand
GCACCGGTGGCCGACCAGCTCTGGTCCTCGGGGGTGTTGCTGTTCGGCCTGGACGGCTACCTCGGTTTCCGCGCCGCCGATTCCACCTTCCAGGACAACCGCGGCAACGGCATCACGCTGGACGCCCCGGTGAGCGCCGCGACGATGATCTACCCGGCCGGGATCTACCTGGAGGCGGTGGACTGCGGCATCCATCGCAACGGCGGCAACGGCATCGCCTACCGGGTCGGGACGGCCGATCCGCAGATCACCCGCGGCTCGGCGATCGCCGGCGGCACCTGGGACATCTACCCGAGCCCGCCGGCGGTCCTCAGCCTGGCCGACAAGGGGGACGAGCCCACCTCGCTGGGCCACGGCCAGGGCTTGGTCGATCGCTGCACGATCAGCAACAACGGTCTCGCCACCGGCGGCGCCGGCATCCGCGTCTACGCCGAATCCGAGGACCCGGCCGGCGGCAATGCCCGCGACGCCATCGTCAACACCCGCTTCGTCAACGTCTTCGTCTGGAACAACGGCGGCGGCGCCTTCCTGGCCCAGTTCCTCGGCGACCGCGCCTGGCTGCTGACCCCGCTGGTGCACTGCACCCTGATCGGCAACGGCGCCGCGGCCCCGGCCTACACCGCCGAGGTGGTGCCGCTCCAGCGGGCCAACGGCCAGCCCTCGGTCGGCAACTTCGAGTGGCAGGAGACCCCGAGCTACTACCTGCGCAACCGGCTGTTCGACTCGATCTTCCTCGAGGATCCGGGGAATCCGGCGAGCCCGGATTTCGGCCTGAACCTTTCGGCCCTCCTCCTGGGGGACAACAACCCCAGCGGATACCTGAACAACGGGCTCAGCATCGGGGCGGCGGGGTGCCGTTCCTACCCGAATCAGACTTACCTCGAATGGACGGACCATGCCCCACCGTTCGCCGTCACGATCAACCTGTCCTCGCTTGCACCTGAGCAGTTCTTCCTGCAGCCTGCGACAGGCATTCTAAACCCTGATTTCGACCACACGCCCCCATTTCTCTCGGTCGATGCGCCCGAGACCGCCGTCGACTTCCTCCTGACTCCCCGCCCTGCCGTCTCCACCGGGGACCGGGACAAGGGCGCCCACCAGTTCGAATAGAGCCATGACCCTCACGCTGATGCGTTTGGTTCTGGCCAGCCTGATCGGGAGCGTCGCCCTCGCGGCGGCGCTCCCGGGCCAGACAACCCGCTCTTGGGTCGTGGATGGGATCATCGGCCCGGACGACTTCCCGCCTTCGGTGGACATCCAATGGGGCAGTGGCCTCGGAAGTGGGGACTGGGATGGAGATGGTCTTGGTGAATACCTCCTCCAGGCCTACCTTACCGGCCCGAATTTCCACTTCCAGAATGGGTTGATCCTGTTGGAAGGTCCCGTCGGTCGGGATCCTGGATCCCGGATTCTGGATCCAGACCTCATCCCCCCTGTTTCCTATTCCGCCGTCCTGCACACACCCATTGGTACCAACATTGCCTGGATCGGCCGGGATCCAAACTACCTGTATGGTTCGGTCTGGGATCTCGAACCATTTCAATTCCTTTCTTGGGTTCCGGCGCCGCAGCCTCCCCCCTACCCACCTCTACTGAACGGGTATTGGCGGTTTCGTCACGCCGATGACTGGGACCGAGATGGTTGGCAGGATTGCATCGCTCGAACAATCATCGCCTACAACCTGACCGCGGTGACTTGCCGGCTAGATGGTCGGAGCATGGGCGCCGTCTGGCAGCACCGGATCCAAGACTTTGCCGCCGATTCCCGCACCATCTGCTCCGAGCCCGTCGCCACCCCCGATCTCGACGGCGACGGCGTCGGCGACGTCTTCACCTCCTGGCTCCTCCTCACCCCGCCCTATGGCTGGAGCATGGACCACTACCACGCCGCCCTCTCCGGCGTGGACGGCCATCCGATCTGGGAATACCGCGCCCGCCAGCCCTGGCCCTACTCCTACGATAGGCACCAGGTCTACGGCCGCGACCTGGACCTCGACGGGGTGGTCGACCTGGTCACCGTCGGCTGCGAGGAGATCCTGGCCCTGAGCGGGCGGGACGGCTCGGTCCTCTGGCAGCAGGACATCCACGCCTTCGACCCCTTCCTGCCCTTCGGCGCCACCTGGTCCCGCCTGGCGTATCCGGCCCTGTTCAGTACGGACCCGACCGATCCCGGGGGTCTGGACCTCTGTATCTCCTTCCAGGGATCGGACTCCATCGGCATGGCCGGCCCTCTTCAGATGGCCCACCTCGACGCCCGCACCGGGGCGGCGATCGGCCTGGCCGACTTCCCCGAGGACCTCGAGCCCTGGGCGCCGGACTGGATGGACAACTACGGAAAATCGGTCTTCACGGTCCTCGGCGACATCGACCGCGACGGCCTGACCGAGATCGCCCGGCCGGTCGCCTCGCCCGGCACCGCCAACCCACAATCGACCGACGAACACATCATCGTCTGCAGCCAGCGCACCCTCGACGTCTCCCTCTACCCCTCGATCGGCCGCAGCTACACCGCCACCCTCCACCTGCCCGGCGCCCCGGACATGGACTTCCGCCTCCTGGTCTCCGACGGCTTCGACCGCGCCGGCGGCCTGATCGTGGACGGCTGGCCGACCCACCTGGCCGACACCCCCTTCCTGCGCCACGCCCTGGCCCAGCCAGGCGCCAGCGGCCACCTCGACGCCAACGGCCAGGGCAGCGTCACCCTGACCATCCCCAACCACCTCGACCTGATCGGCCGCACCCTCTGGAGCCGGGCCGTGGTCCTCGACCCGGCCCGGCCCGGCAAGGTCTGGACCCTCTCCACCCTGGGCGAGAGCCGAGTCCAGCCGTGACCCGGGGCGGGCCGGCGGCCGCCGCCTGCCCGCCCCCGGCCGGTCGTCTACCAGAGCAGCGCGCTGCGCCGCGGGGCGCCGAAGCGGAAGGTGTACTGGATGCCGCCGATGTAGTACTTCTGCCGCGCGAAGCCCGGGTTGGTGTGGTTGAAGAAGACCCGGATGCGGTGCTCGGGACCGATGTTGCGGTTCAGGAAGATGCCGTTGTAGCTGCCTTCGTCCTCGATGTCGTAGTGGGAGGTCTCCCAGTAGGACAGGAGGTAGCCGCCCGACCAGTCCTGGTCGAAGCCCAGCTCGTACATGCCCCAGGCGCCGAGGCCGGCGCGGGTGTCGAAGGGGCCGCTGGTCATCCGGTACTGGTTCTTCTTGCCCCAGATCTCGACCGTGGCCGCGTGCCACTGCTCGGGGCCGAGCTGCTTGAAGTAGCGGAAGTCGATCCCGGCCATGAAGTCCCGCACCTCGTCGCGCACCGAGCGGTCGTCGGCGTTGCCGAGGATCCGGTCCGGGTTGACGTAGGTGTACCAGATCTCGTCCGGGGCGTAGACCATGCTGGCGCCGAGCGTCATCTGGTTGTCGTTGTTGTTCCAGCCGAACTCCACCCGGGCGGTGCCGAGCCAGGTGTCGACCCCGTCCTGGCCGAAGTGGTTGCGGCCGTCGGCCCGGTCGGCGACGCCGTTGCCGACCGTGTCGGGATCCTGCCCCTCCATGTCGTTGGCGATGCCGACCGACCAGCGGAAGCCGTCGCCGCCGAAGTCGAAGCCCTGGTGCAGCTCGACCCCGGTGACGGCCAGGTTGCCGCCGAAGAAGTCCCGCCGCATGCCGTCGAGGTTGGGCGAGGGGAACTCGCTGAGCTGGGTCCGGTTCCACGCGCCGACGTCGGCGAAGTACTTGCCGAAGCGCAGGTTGGCGTTCCACGGCAGCAGGTCGAGCCAGCCGCCGGCCTCGCGCAGGATGAGGTCGCTGCCGTCGCCGCTGCCGCTGAAGTCGACCAGGGCGAAGGCGCGGCCGAAGTCCTCGAGCCGGGCGGCGCCGTGCAGGGCGACGCTGCGCGGCCGGACCTCGTTGATCCGCTCGAGCGAGTCGACCTCGGACCACTCGCCGATCACGTCGAGCACCGCGCCCCACTCCCACTGGAGGCCGCCCGCGCCGCCCGAGCCCAGCGGCTGGGACAGCGACGCGGCCCGATCGAGCCAGGACAGGTCGGGCTCGGAGAAGGTCTGTTGGGCGGAAAGGGGCGCCGCGGCGCCCGGGAGAAGAGCCAGGAGGAGGAGGCGGAAGCGCATGCGAGAACCCGGCGGGGGCCCGGGCATGATAGCCCGGCCCTGCTAGTCTTTCGCCATGGAGTACCACGCCCTCGGCCGGAGCGGCCTGCGGGTGCCCCGGCTGGCCCTCGGCACCTGGCTGACCCTGGCCCGGATCCCGCGGGCGGAGGCGGCCGGGCTGGTCGCCGCCGCCCTCGAGGCCGGCATCAACTTCTTCGACACCGCCGACGTCTACGACCGGGGCGGGGCCGAGGAGGTCCTGGGCGAACTGCTCGCCCCCCACCGGCGGGAGCACCTGGTCGTCGCGACCAAGGCCTTCCACCCGATGAGCGACGACCCGAACGACCGCGGCCTGTCGCGCAAGCACCTGTTCGAGTCGGTGCACGCCAGCCTCCGCCGGCTGCGCACCGACTACCTCGACCTGTTCCAGTTCCACCGCTTCGACCCGGAGACGCCGCTCGAGGAGACGATCCGCGCGGTCGGCGACCTGATCCGGCAGGGCAAGGTGCTCTACTGGGGCACCAGCATGTGGAGCGCCAGCCAGCTCCGCGTCGCCTGCCGGCTGGCGGACGAGCTGGGCGTGCCGCGGCCGATCTCGGAGCAGCCGCGCTTCAACATGCTCTGCCGCGAGATCGAGGCCGAGGTGCTGCCGGCCTGCCGCGAGCTGGGCATCGGCCTGTTGTTCTGGTCGCCGCTCGCCCAAGGGCTGCTCACCGGCAAGTACCGCCGCGGCCAGGCGCCGCCGGCCGGCAGCCGCGGCGCCGATCCGCGCCGGGTCGGCCAGTTCCTCGACCGGGCCCTGGCCAGCGACGAGGTCTGGGATCGGGTCGAGCGGGTCCTCGCCCTGGCCGACCGGGCCGGGGTGCCGCCCGCGGTGCTGGCGGTCGCCTGGTGCCTGCGGCGCGCCCCGGAGGGCACGGTGCTGCTCGGCGCCAGCCGGGTGGAGCAGCTCCGGGAGCTGGTCCCGGCGGCGACGATGGACTGGCCCGAGGGGCTGGAGGAGGCCCTCGAGGAGGCCCTCGCCGGACCGCCGCTGAAGCTCTGAGACCAGCCCTGACCGAAGCCGGTCTGCCGGCCTAGAATTCCCAGCCCGGCGGCCCCGCCGCCCCAACGCTCATGACCGAGCCCCCCGACTCCCGGCCCTACGGCGCCGGACCGCCGCCCCCGGCCGGCGAGATCCAGGCCCCCTCCAAGGTCACGGCCCCCGGCATCCGGGCCCGCAAGGGCAGTGGCCGGCCGATCCTGGCCCTGACGGCCTACGATTCGCCGACCGCCCGCCTGGTCGACGAGGCCGGCTTCGACCTGATCCTGGTCGGCGACAGCATGGCCAACGTCGTCCTCGGCCACGCGACGACGCTGAAGATCACGCTTGACCAGATCATCTCCGCCACGCGGGCGGTGAAGCGGGCGGTGGACCGGCCGCTGGTCGTCTCCGACATGCCCTTCGGCAGCTACCACACCGGTGTCCGCGACACCCTGGTCAACGCGGTCCGGCTGGTGCGCGAAGGCGGCGCCCAGGCGGTCAAGCTCGAGGGCGGACGCAGCCGGGCCGAGCTGGTCCGGGAGCTGGTCCGGGCCGAGATCCCCGTCCTCGGCCACATCGGCCTGCTGCCGCAGTCCTACCACAGCGCCGGCGGCTACCGGGTCCAGGGCCGCACCGCCGAGTCGGCCCGCGCCCTGCTCGAGGACGCCCAGGCGCTCGAGGACGCCGGGGCCTTCGCCGTGGTCCTCGAGGGCGTGCCGGCCCCGGTGGCGGCGGCGATCACCGCGCGGATCTCGATCCCCACCATCGGCATCGGCGCCGGCCCCGGCTGCGACGGCCAGATCCTGGTCTTCCACGACGTCGTCGGTTTCACCACCGCGCCGCCGCCGAAGTTCGTCCGCCGTTACGCCGACCTGGCCGGGGTGGTGCGCGAGGCCCTCGGCCGGCTGGCCGCCGACATCCGTGCCGGCGCCTTCCCGGGGCCGGAGGAGTGCTACTCCTTCCGCGGCGAGCTGCCGGCGGAATGGCGCGACGAGGCGCCGGCCGCCCGTCCGGATCCCCGGCCCTGAGGCCCGGACCTTTCCCCCGCCGGCCGAGGGCCTATCCTCCGGCATGGCGCTCCTGCTCCCCCGGATCCTGGACCGGGCGGCCGGGGACGGTCACCTCGAGGTCCGCAACCCCTTCGGCGGCGCCCCGGTGGCCGAGGTCGGCCTGGCCTCGGCGGCCGAGCTGACCGCCGCCATCGACCGGGCCGAGGCCGCCCGCTCGGCCCTGGCGGCCGAGGAGCCGGCCGCCCGGGCCGCCCGCCTGCGGGGCCTGGCGGCGGCGATCGAGGACCGGGCCGAGGACTTCGCCGCCCTGATCACCGCCGAGGCCGGCAAGCCGATCCGGCTCGCCCGCGGCGAGGTGGCGCGGGCGGTGCGGACCTTCTCCCTGGCGGCGGCCGAGGCCGAGCGGGACCGCGGCGAGGACCTCGACCTCGGCGACCGGGTCGGCCGGCTGGAGCGCTTCCCGGCCGGGGTCTGCACGGCGATCACCCCGTTCAACTTCCCGCTCAACCTCGGCGCCCACAAAGTGGCGCCGGCGCTCGCCGCCGGCTGCCCGATCGTGCTCAAGCCGGCCGAGAAGACGCCGTTGTCGAGCCTGCTCCTGGCCGAGCTGCTGGCGGCGGCCGAGCCGCCGCTGCCGGTCGGCGCCTGGGCCGTCCTGCCGGCGCTGCCGGCCCAGGCCGGGCCGCTGGTCGAGGATCCACGGGTCCGGCGCTTCAGCTTCACCGGCTCGGCCGCGGTCGGCTGGCAGCTCAAGCGGCGGGCGGCCCGGGCCCGGGTCACCCTCGAGCTGGGCGGCAACGCCGCCGCCTTGATCGCCCCGGACTGGGACGACCTCGAGGCCGCCCTCGACCGCTGCGCCGCAGGCGCCTTCGCCTTCTCCGGACAGGTCTGCATCTCGCTCCAGCGGCTGTTCGTGCCGGCGGCCCGGCTCGAGGAAGCGGCGGCCGGGCTGGCGGCGCGGGCCGAGGCCCTGCGTCTCGGCGATCCGGCCGACGAGGCCACCGACCTCGGGCCGCTGATCACCGAGGAGGCGGCCCGACGGGTCGAGCAGTGGATCGTCGAGGCGACCGCCGGCGGCGCCCGGGTCCGGGCCGGCGGCCGCCGCGACGGCTCCTTCGTCGAGCCAACCGTGCTGACCGAGGTGCCGCGCGAGGCCCGGCTCTGGCGCGAGGAGGCTTTCGGGCCGGTGGTCGTCCTGGCCCCCTACCAGGAGCTGGACCAAGCCTTGGCGGCGATGGACGACTCGGCCTACGGGTTGCAGGCGGCAGTCTTCAGCCGCGACTCGGCCACGATCGAGCGGGCCTTCCGACGGCTCGAGGTCGGGCAGGTGATCGTCGGCGACAGCACCGTCTTCCGCTGCGACGAGATGCCCTATGGCGGCGTCAAGGCCTCGGGCTGCGGGAGGGAAGGCCTGCGCTGGTCGGTCGAGGAGCTGACCGAGCCGCGGCTGCTCGTGCGCTGGCGGCCGTAGGCGTCCGGGGCCGGAGCGCCTTTCCCCCCGAGCGGGAAGGACCCGGTCTCCGGACCGCTAGATCTCCTTCTCGGCCGTGAGCATTCGGCCGGGCAGGAAGTGGCCGTCGGCGGCCACGTCCGGCGCCACGAGCACGACCCCGCCTTCCGCGTGCGGCTCGGCGTGGAGGCGGGCGTGGACCGAGCGCAGGCCGCCCAGCCACCAGCGGCGATCGCGCAGGTAGACCAGGTCGCCCGGATCGGCGGCGAGCCCGGCTTGGGCCTCGCGGTCGACCTGAACCGTGCCCGCCGGCAGCGCCGGCTCGATCCGCCAGTGGACCGGCAGCCGCGCGCCCGGGCGGTCGTTCGGCTCGCCGCCCTTGAAGGCGCGGCGGGCCGCGTCGAGAGTCCAGATCGTCAGCCCTTCGGTCCGCTCGTCCGGGCGTCGCCGGGTGAAGAGGCTGACGACCACAGCGGCGCCGAAGCAGGCGACCAGGTTGTAGAGGGCGCCGATGTAGCTGTAGGGGTGGTCCCCCACCGCCGGGATGCCGTGGCTGAAGGGGGCGATCAGGGTGGTCGGCCAGAGCCGACCGGCGACGATCGCCGCCGCGCCGAGGACGAAGGTGGCGACGGCGCCGGCGGTGGTGAAGCGGCGCCAGAAGATGCCGAGCAGGATGGCGGTGACCAGCGGCGGCGTCAGGGTGCTGTGGAAGGCGCCGTGCGCCTCGTAAACCGACTCGTAGTGAGTGAAAACCCAGGCCGCGCCGACGCCGAGGACGGTCGCCCCGGCCGAGACCAGCATCGCCGCCCGCAGGTAGTGACGGTCGCTCCGACCGGGCCGGATCAGGCGGTAGACGTCGTTGATGAACACCGCCGCGACCGCGTTGATCAAGGTATCGACCGTGCTCATCAGGGCGGCGGTGACGGCGGCGACGAAGAAGCCGAAGCCGGCCTTGCTGGTCAGCATCGCCGTGACCAGGGTGAAGACCGAATCCGGGGCGGTGGTGGCCGGCAGGTCGCCGGTCGTGACCATGCCGCGGCCGATCCAACCGGCGCAGCCGACCGCGATCGCCGAGATCGGCATCATGAACAGCACGTTGAAGGCCGCCGCCTTGCGTCCCTCGTCGACCGACCGGCAGGCCAAGAAGCGCATGATCAGGCCCTGGTTGATGAACAGGAAGCCGATCGAGCCGGCGACCGCGTCCTGCCAGAAGATGCCGACGAAGTTGAAGCCCGGGTCGTCGTTGAAGGCCGCCAGCGGCAGCTTGAAGTCGGCCGGCAGGGCGTCCCAGAAGGCGCCGAGGCCGCCGAACCAGCCCAGGCCGAGCAGGAACAGGGCCAGGCCGGCGAAGAGCAGGATGAAGCCCTGGAGCAGGTCGGTGAAGATCACCGCCGTCTGGCCGCCGAAGGTGATGTAGATGCCGGCGACCGCCGCCACCACCCAGATGATCGTCATCAGGTCCCAGCCCAGGGTGTCGGCCAGCACCGGCTGGATGGTCTTGGCCATGGTCAGGAAGCCGATGCCGATGTAGCCCAGCATGTAGAGCAGCAGGCTGATCGTGGCCAGGATCCGCACCGGGCGGTTGAAACGGCGCTCGAAGTACTCTGGGATCGAGCGCACGCGCATGAAGTAGATGATCGGTAGCCAGCCGAACATGAACAACGGCATGAAGAACCAGTCGTTCATGTAGGTCATGGTCGAGCTGAAGCCGTGCTCGAAGCCCTTGCTCGAATACTTGAGGAAGCTGTGGCTGCCGACGCCGGTGGCGACGATCGACATCGTGATCAGCCACCAGGCGAAGCGGCGGCCGCCGAAGAAGAAGTCGGTGGTCGTCCGGTTCCAGCGGGCGAAGTAGCCGCCGAAGCCGAGGACCAGGGCGAAGTAGCCGAGGACGATGGCCCAGAAGACCGGCGAGGAGCCGGCGGCGGCGGCGGCCTGGGCGGCGGCCGAGGCGGCGGCGGCCGGATCGCCGCCGTGCTGCGGCCCGGCCAGGGCGAGGGCGGCGGCGCTCACAGCCACAGGGCGGCCAGGTTGCCGGCGGCGTGGAGGCCGGCGACCCAAAGGAAGCCGAGCCAGAGGACGCGGAACCAGCGCCGGTCGGCCGGCCGGCGCGGCGAGAAGGCGCCGGCCCGCGCGACCAGGGCCAGGGAGGCGAAGAAGAACAGCCCACCGACCCCGTAGAGGTAGAGGTAGGGCAACCAGACCCGGGTGAAGTCCATCGCGGCAGGATGCTAGCAGGCCGCGGCCAAGCCGGCGACGAGCCGGCGCAGCGCGGTGACGTGGCCGATCGCGTGGTCGATCTGGTCCGGAGCGTCACCGACCGCCGCCAGCACCCAGGCCGGGGTGTGGCGCCGGGCCAGCAGCACCACCGCCCGCGGCGCCGCCGGGTGGCCCTCGACCCGCATCGCCAGCGGCACGGCCAGGTCGAGCGAGAAGACGTCGCCGACCACCAGGTCGGGGCTCTCGCGCTCCAGGATCGCCCGGTACTGGGGCCGGTCGACCCGGACCGTGCGGCCGTTCACGTCCAGACTGCGGTCGGTCGGGCCGAACCACTGCTTGCCGGCCCGGCCGTAGACCCGGAGCGGCGCCGCCCCGGGCTCGGTCGCGCGGGCGTCGGCGACCGGGAAGCCGGCGTGGCCGAGCCAGCCGATGATCTTTTCGGCCGGGGCGTTGGTCGCCCAGGTGACAGCGACGCCCCTTTCCAGCAGCCAGGCCAGGACCTCGGCCGCGCCCGGGGTCAGGTCGTGATCGACCTCCCGCCGGAAGGCGGCGCAGGTGCTGTGGAAGCAGTGGTCCATGAAGGCGCCGAGCGACTCCCAACGCGACAGCACCGCCCGCCGCGCCCGGCGGGCGGCGGCGGTCTCGCCGTTCTCGATGAACTGGCCGACCGCCGCCGGCAGGCAGAAGAAGTCCTCGTCGACAAAGGAGGCCAGGCGGTGATCGATCCGCCAGCCGTAAGCGTGCGGCCGCGCGAGGACGGCGGCGGCGAACTCCTCGTAGAGGCCGGCGGCCTCCTCCTCCCCGCCGCCGAGGAGCCGGGCCAGCTCGCGGACGACGGTGCCGTGCACCGCCCGCGCCTCCCGCTCGGGCTCGGTCCAGACGCCGTCGAAGTCGCTGACGATCCGCATCGGGGAATCCTAGCGGCGCCGGCGGCCGGCGGCTCAGCGGATGTCGAACTGGATGGCCGGTGTGACCGCCTCGTGGGCGCTGCCCTGGGACAGCACCGCCGCCGCCCAGACCGACAGCCCGGCGCCGGCCGGCGGGATCGTCAACAACGGTGTGAAGCCGAGGCCGCTCGAGCCGACCGTGCCGCTCAGCAACCCCTGGTTGCCCAGGCTCCACTGGCTGAGCCAGTCGTTGACCAGGTCCAGGACCAGGGCGGTGCCGGGCACCGGAATGCCGGGCGCGCCCGGGCCGCCGCCGCTGGCGCTGAGAACGACGTGGAACTGGCGCCCGGGATAGGCGGCGCCGTCGCGCAGGTAAAAGCGGACGCCCTGGCCGACCTGCGGCGTGCCGGTCAACTCGAGTCTGGGCGCGCCGAGCGGCGACAGCAGCACGTCCTTCTCGACCGTCCCCGGGCCGAGCTGGATCGTGTGCGTGACCGAAGCGTAGCCGGCGGCGGTGAAGGTGAGGTCGTAGCTGCCGTCGCGCAGCCAAACGGCGTAGCGACCGAAGGCGCCGCCGCTCCGACGCAGCTCGCCCTCGCTCCAGTTGACGCCGGCGATGGAGATGTCGGCGGCCAGCGGCGCGCCGGTGGCGGCGTCGAGCACGTGCCCGGTCAGCGGCAACGGCTCCTCGAGCATCGCCCGGTAGGCCGGTTGACAGCGCTGGTACTCGGCCTGGGACTGGTTCCAGGTCGGGAAGAAGGTGGTGTCGGTCTCGAGCAGGTAGGAGAGGGCGCCGATCTCGGCGTACTCCCACTCGAAGTGCTCGCCGCTGGCGCTGGGCAGGCGGGTCGAGTAGTTCGCGGCCGCCATCAGCACATTGCGCATCCGCACCACCTCGTCGAAGGCCGCCGCCGGCAGTGAGCCGCAGGGGTAGGAATAGAGCACCTCCCGGCCGGACTGGTGGATGTCGATCACCTTGACGAAGCGGCGGGAGCGGGCCAGGGCGAGCATGGTCTGGGTCTCCGGCTCGGAGCCGGCGTAGGGTCCGACGTAAGTCTCGGAGGAGGGCGAGTGGCTGTAGCTGCCGCACTGGGCCCACTTGAACGGATAGTTGCGGTTGAGGTCGACGCCGAAGACGCCGCCGCCGTTGTCGCGCCGGTTCTTGCGCCACCACTGATCCACGTTCCAGACGTGCTCGAGTCCGTCCGGATTCATGGTCGGGACCACCCAGATTTCGTAGGAGTCGATCAGGGCGGTCAACCCCGGATCGACCCCGTAGGAGGAACAGAGGTACTCCATCCAGGCGACCATGTGGGCCGGGGTGCCGATCTCGCGGGCGTGGTGGTTGCCGACGTAGAGCACGTTCGGCTCGTCCTCGTCGGCCGCCGGCGCGTCGGAGATCTTGAGGGCGTAGATGTGCCGCCCCTGGTGGGTGGCCGGACTGCCGGTCAGCGCGGTCAGGTCGATCCGGCGGGCGACGGTCGGGTACTGGTTCTCGAGGTCGAGCATGCGCTGGTTGAGTTCGCCCCAGTCGTAGAAGCGGCCGTCCAGCGCCCGCGGGCCGGAACCGATCACCTCGCGCAGCGGCCGCGACACCGCCACCGCCTCCAGCGGCCAGCCGTAGGCGGCCAGCCGCGGCAGGTCGGTGCGGGGCAGGATGATCTCGATCCGGTCGGCCCCCGGCGGCAGGTCCTCGAGCACGAAGCCCGCGAGTTCGAGGCGCCGGGCCTGCGGCGAGCCGGGCGCGACGTCGACCCGGACCTTGACCGATTGGGCGGCGAGCGGCGCGGCCGCGAAGGCCGCAGCCAGCGCGGCGGCGGCAAGAACGCGCAGAGGATGGAGCATGGCTCCATCCTACTCCGCGGCCGGGAATCCGGGTCAGTCGTGCTGCAGGTCCATCCGCACCGAGCCGAGGGCGCTGTCCTGGCCCGGGCCGGCGAAGACCAGCCCGTCCTCGCGCAGGAGGGCGAAGTCGAGGTGGAAGCTGCTGCCGTCGGCGAAGACCAGGTCGAAGGGGGCGACCCGGCCGACCGCGTCGTCGGCCAGAGTGATCGTCGCCGAGCTGGCCAGCGGATCGAGGGCGGAGCCGTCGCGGCTGGCGGCCAGGAGCGAGCCGTCGGAGGCGAGGGTCAGGGACAAGGCGGCGCTGCCGCCGAGCTTGTCGGTCAAGCTCCCGGACCAGGAGCCGACCAGGTGGCTGCCGGCGGTGAAGGTGCCGGAGCCGGCCGAGCGGGCGAACTCGAAGGTCCCGGTCTGGCTGACCAGGCCGTTGTCCATGATCGAGTACTGGCCGCTGAGCCGGCCGGCTCGGGTCAGGAAGCCCTGGAGGTAGAAAACCTCGCTGCCGGTGACGAAGGACAGCCACGCTTCGCCGTCGGCGTTGACCTCGCCGTGCGAGTAGGGCGGCACCGCGGTCCAGTCGCGACCGGTTTCGTCGGCCCCGGCCTCGGGGTTGCCGACCGCGCTGCAGGTGAGGTAGACGAGCAGCTCGGAGCCGCCGGCCGGGGTCATCGTGCCGACCCACTGGCCGGCCAGGTCGCCGTCGCGGAAGGCCGGCGGCGTCCCGGTGCCGGCCGAACCGCTGGCGGCGCCGGTCTTGCCGCAGCCGCCGAGGAAGGGGGTCAGGAGGAGGAGCGGAAGAAGGGTGCGGACTCGGAGCTGGAAAGCCATGGCAGCTTCCTGGATGAGGGTGGAGGGGAGG
>RFGR01000002.1 GCA_003696625.1 Planctomycetota bacterium | reverse complement strand
TCGGCGAAGGCGCTCAGGTCGATCCCCAGGGGTACGGAGACGATCTTGTCGGCGGGAGCGACTCGGTAAGTTTGGATTAGTTCCTCGCGGAGCCGTTCGTCGACCCGATCGACCGTCTCGACCCGCCAGGGCCAATCCCGTTCCTGAGCCAGCCGCCGGATCAGCGCGGCCAGGCGCCCGGAGTTCGAGACCGGCCGATCGAGCAGCCAGCGGACCGGCGCGGCGCCGGCGGCGGTCAGGAAGGCCCCGACCGCCTCGAGGGCCGGGCGGGTCTCGGCCACCCGGCGCCAGGTGCCGCCCAGGCCGGCCAGGTCGCGGAGGCAGCCGTCCCGGGCGACCAGGAGGAGGCCGCCGCCGAGAGCGGTTTCGACCGTGGTCAGGAGGTTGAAGCCGTCCACGACCAGGCCGCGGCTGCGGAGGTCCCCGGTCGCGAGCCGCCGTCGCCGCCGGGCGCGGGCGCGCCGCGGGTCGCAGGCGCAGCGGGCCAGGGCCAGGCGCTGGCGTCGCCGCAGGCGGTGGCGGTCCCCGACCAGCTTGCGCGCCGCCTGCTCCGGATAGCCGCGCCCGAGCAGCCAGCTGAGTTCGGCGACGGCCCGCCGCAGGGCCGGGATCCACTCCGGCGCGAACAGGACCGGATCCTCGGGGGCGTGGGAGCGGTGTCGGCGGGCGTGGGGCATGGCCGGGCTGCCGCCGCCGGCCGGATCAATCGGGGAGGGGCGGCGCGTAGACGTCATCCTCGCCGGGTCGGAGGGCGATCGCCAGCCCGGCCGCGGTCGGCAGGACCGCCGCCGCGGCCAGCAGCAGCGCCGCTGCGGCCGGCGGCAGCCGCCGCAGGCACCGGAGGCGGGCGAGGGCGGCCAGGGCGACCGCGCCGCCCGCCGCCAGCGCCAGCGCGGTGTCCTGGCCCTCGCGCCCGAACCAGCGGGAGTCGGCGCCGATCAGGACTAGGATCGCCGCCAGAGCCCCGCCGGCCCCGGGCCGGAGCGGTCGCAGCGGCCGCAGCCAGGCGAGCAGGGCGAGGCCGCCGGCGGCGGCCGCGGCCGAGCCGGCGATCTGGCCGAGCCGGGCGCTGCCGAGGGCGAGGAAGAGGCCCGCGGCTCCGCCGGCCCAGGCGGCCAGCGCCGGCAGCAGGGACCTGGGGGGGAGGCGGCGGGCCGACCCCTCGAGGAGCAAGGCGGCCAGCCCGGCCGCGACCCCCAGCCCGAGGCAGGCCGGCAGGAGGTCGGCTTCGGCCAGCGCGTGCGGAACCAACCGTCCGAGCATCGGCGAGGAAAGGGCGCCGACGACCAGGGCCGCTGCGGCGGCCAGCGCCGGGGGTGCGGCCAGCCGGGGCGGCACCAGCGCCAGGGAGGCCGCGGCGACGGAGCCCCAGAAGAGCCAATGCCAGCTTCGGGGGGAGAGGAGGTCCTCGGCGCCGAAGGAGAGGACGAAGGAGAGGGCGACCGCGCCGCCGACCGCCGCCGCCGGGATCGGCCGCTCGATCGCCCGGCCGCGCCCGAGCAGCGCGGCCAGGATCGGCGCGGCGGCGGCCGGCGCCAGGACCGCCGGCAGAAACAGGTCCCAGAGCAAGGGATGCCTATTCCCGCACGCCTTCGAAGGCCAGGACCACCGTCACCTCGGGACCGAGCCCCTCCTTCATGAAGTCCATCCCGAAGTCGGTGCGGTTGAGCCGGAATTCCCCGTCGAAGCCGGCCCGGTAGCCGCCCCAGGGGTCCTTGCCTTCCCCGACCTTGTGCATGGCCACCTCGATCTCCTTCTTCCGACCCAGGAGTTCGAGCTGGCCGCGGACGAGGAACTCGTCCGGACCGCCTTCGACCGCGGTGGAGCGGAAGCGGATGGTCGGGAACTCCCGGACGTTGAAGAAGTCCGGGCCGCGCAGGTGGTCGTCCCGCCGCGCGTTGCCGGTGGTCACGCTCTCGGCCTCGATCTCGATCCGGACGCTCGCCGCGGCCGGATCGTCCGGATCGAGCCGGAAGTCGCCGGAGAACGAGCGGAAGGAGCCCCAGGCCGTGCCGATCCCGAGGTGGCGGGTGCGGAACAGGATCCAGGAGTGGACCGGATCGATCCGGAACGTGACCGGCGCCGCGGTCGGGGGGCCGGCGGCCGGCCGGGGAGCGGCGGTCCCGGCGCCGGCGAGGAGGACGGGTGCCGCGGCGAGCGGCAGGAGGAGGAGGCGGGGAAGGGTCGTCATCGTGGTTTCCTTGTTTGAACAAACAATCTCCTTCTAGGCCGTCGGGGCCGTGGCTCAAGGAGCCTCCCGCCGGAGTGGGACGAACCGGACCGGCAGCCCGACCGCCACCAGCGACGGGGCGGAATCCCCCTGGCGGCGCCAGACTTCGAGCTGCTGGCCGTCCCGGCCGCCGACCGGGGCGACGAGTCGGCCGCCGGGTCCGAGTTGGTCGAGCAGGGCGGTCGGCACCCGGTCGCAGGCGGCGCTGACCAGGATCGCGTCGAAGGGGGCGAGATGGGGCAGTCCGTGCCAACCGTCCGCGCACTCCACCGACACCCGCGGCCAGGCGAATTCCCGCAGGATCCGGCGGGAGGAAGCGGCCAGCGCGGGATCGATCTCGACCGCGTGGACCTCCGCCGCCAGTTCGCAGAGCAGGGCGGTGGTGTAGCCGGAGCCGCTGCCGACGTCGAGGACCTTCTCCGGGCCCTCGAGTTCCAGCGCCTCGAGCATGGCGGCGACGACGAACGGCTGCGAGAGACTGGCGCCCGGGGCCAGCGGCAGCACCTCGTCCTCGTAGGCGCGCAGCCGGTCTTCGGGTCGGGCGAAGAGGTGTCGAGGCACGCGGCCGAGCGCGGCCAGGACCCGAGGGTCCCGGATGCCCCGGGCCCGGAGCCGTTCGATCAGCTCGCGGCGCTGCCCGTCGAAGTCGACCATCGCGGGCTGGATTCTGCCGCGGCCGGGGCGGTCTGTCAGCCCGGCGCCGGCCGCCGCGGGCTGGGTTTGGCCCCCCTTCGACGGCGGCGTAGGATGAGCTTGTGCTGGTGCCGGCGCTGCCCGCGGATCCGCCCTGGGATCTCGACTTGGTCGTCCTGGGCTTCGGCTGCTACGTTCTGACCGGGGCCTTCATGTACGCCTCGATCGGCCGCGGCCGGCCGTCCTATCGGCTCCAGGTGATCTTCGGCACCGCCGCGAGTTCCTTGCGACCGCTGCGGGACGCCATCCACGCAAAGGTCCTGGCCCAGGTCGCCTCCGTCTTCTTCGCCGGCGGCTCCGTCCTGCTGGCGCTCGGCTTCCTCCGACCCGGGCCGGCCGACCTCTCCTTCCAGCTCCTCGGCGGCGGAGTGCTGCTGGCGGTCGGCGTTCTCTGCTTGGTCTTCGTCGATCCCTACGTCTCGCGGGTGCTGCGGCGGGTGCTGCGCCGCCACCTCCGGACCCATCCCTTCGACTTCGAGGGCAACATCGCCCTGGCCCGGGACATCGGCGACCTGTTCGGGGTGCCGACCGCGCCCGACGACACCTTGGCCGTCTACGTGGCCCGGCTGAGGGAGGCGCTCGGGATCGACGAACCGCCGTCGCGGCTGTTCGGTCGCGGCGGCCGGCGTTGGTGAGGCGGCGGTCGGCCGAGGCGTAACCGGGACCCGGGTCATCCGTCTGGAAGGACGTGCTGGCCGTCGCCGTCCGAGCCCTGGTCCGTGGCCTCCTGGAGCCCCTTTGCCTGGCCTGCGAGGCGCCGCTGCCGCTCGAGGCCGGGGACGGTCTCTGTCCGGCCTGCGCCGAGGCCTGGCCGCCGCTGCCGCCGCGGTCGCGCCTGCCTGGGGTGGATCCGGTCCTCGCCTGCTGGGACTACGCCGGCACCGCCCGTGCCCTGGTCGTGCGGGCCAAGGAGGAGCGCGGGGGGCCTGCCCTGCCCCTGCTCCGAGCCCGCCTCGCCCGGCGCTGGTTGCTCGGCGGTTGCGAGCCGGGCGGGATCGCCGCCGTGCCGCCTTCCCGGCGGCGCCGCCGCGCCGGTTTCCACCTGGCCGAGGACCTGGCTCGGTCGCTTCGGCGCGCCTCCGGCTGGCCGGAGGGTTGCCGGCTGCGGCGGCTGGTCGAGAGGCCGGATCAGGCCGGACTGGACGGGCGGGCCCGCCGGCGCAACCTGGCCGGCACCTTCCGGGCCCGGCCCCGGCGGGGCGAACCGCCCGACCGCCTCTGGCTGGTGGACGACGTCCTGACCACCGGCGCCACCCTGGCCGAGGCGGCCCGGGCCGCCCGCGCCGCCGGCGTCCGCCGAGTCGGCGCGCTCTGTCTCTGTCGGGTGCCGGCACCGCCCGCCCGGGAGAGGCCGGGGCGGGCCTAGAATCGCCGCGTGCGGCAGATCCGGCTCGATCCGTTCTCCGGCGTCGCCGGCGACATGCTGGTCGCCGGCCTGATCGACGCCGGCGCTCCGGTGGAGGCGCTGCGGGCGGCCCTGGCCGGGCTTCCCGGCGGTCTCTCCTGGCGGCTGGAACGCTGCCGACGGCAAGGGATCGCGGCCCGTCGTTTCGTGGTCGAGGTCGAGGCTTCTCCGCCGCATCGGCACCTGCCGGAGGTGCTCGAGATCCTGGCCGGTCTCG
>RFGR01000076.1 GCA_003696625.1 Planctomycetota bacterium | reverse complement strand
GCCGCGTCGGCCTCGGCGGCGGCCAGGGCGGCGGCGGCGGCGGCCTCCTGTTCGGCCAGAACCGAATCCTCCAGCCGGGCCAGCAACCGGCCGGCCTCGACCCGGTCGCCGAGTTCGACCGCGACCTCGGCGATCTGGCCGGCGCGCCGGAAGGCGACCGGACTGCGCCGGGCCGAGACGACGTCGCCGACCAGCTCGAGGGTCTCGGCGACGCGGCCCTGCTCGACCGGCACCAGGGTCACCGGCACCGGCCGCGGACCGGGCGGGGGCGGCCCGGCCGGGGCGGCGGGTCCGCCGCGGAACAGGACCGCCCAGGCGGCGAGGACCACGGCGGCGAGGAGGAGCAGGGTTCCGAGAAGGGTTTTCATGGTCGGCCCGACAGGACAGCCTAGCCGCCCTCGCCCGGCTCCGGCCAGACCACGAGTTCCCGCTCCAGCCGGACGCCGAAGCGCTCTGCGACCGTCTCCTCGATCCGCCGGAGCAGGTCGCGAACGTTCGCCGCGGTGGCGCCGCCGGCGTTGACGACGAAGTTGGCGTGGCGCTCGGAGACCACGGCGCCGCCGACCCGGGCCCCCTTCAGACCGGCGGCGTCGATCAATCGGCCGGCGCTGTCGCCGGGAGGGTTGCGGAAGGCGCAGCCGGCCGAGCTGAGGGTGACCGGCTGAGTGGCGTTCTTCCGGCGCAGGATCGCCTCGGCGGCCGCCTTGACCGCGGCCGGGGTCGAGACTTCGAGGCCGATCAGAGCCTCGAGCACGACGCCGTCGCCGAGGTTGCCGTCGCGGTAGCCCGGGCCGACCTCGGCCCGGCTGCAGGCCGCCGGCGGTCGCCCCGGCCGCCACAGGACCGCCTCCCGGACCCGGTCCCAGATCCCCCAGTCGGCGGCGCCGGCATTCATGGCCAGGGCGCCGCCGACCTGCCCCGGCACCCCGACCAGCCGCTCCAGGCCGGACAGTCCCAGCTCGCCGGCGGTCCGGACCAGCTGCGGCAGGGTCACGCCCGGCCAGACCCGGAGGCCGTCGGCGCCCTCCCGGAAGATCCGCCGCATGGCCCCGGTGTGGATCACCGCGCCGGGGACGCCGCCGTCCGGAGCCAGGAGGTTGGCCCCGCCGCCGAGCAGGCGGAACGGCTCGCCGGCCTCGTGCAGCCGGTCGAGCAGCTCGAGTAGATCCTCCGGCCGGGCCGGCTCGAAGAACCACTCGGCCGGGCCGCCGATCCGCAGGGTGGTCCAGCGGGCCAGCGGCTCCCGCCGCCGGCAGGGAATCCGCTCAGCCAACGAGGCGACGGGCGAAGCCATCGACGTCTCCAGCTCCCAGACACACCACGAGATCCCCGGGCCGAGCCCAGGACCGGACCAGCCGATCGGCCTCGGGCCAGCCCGGCACCGCCTCGACCGGCCGCGGCCGCCGCTCCTGCAGCGGCGCCCGGATCTCCTCGACGTCGGCCCGCAGATCCTCCGGATCCCGGGCCCGGTAGATCGGCAACAGAACCAGGGCGTCGGCGCGGTCGAGGGCGGCGACGAAGTCCTCGCGGTATTCGGTGAACCGGCGGGCCTGGTGGGGCTGGAAGACGACCAGCCGCCGCCGTCCCGGGTGCAGCTCCTCCAGCGCCTGCAGGGTGGCCCGGACCTCGGCCGGGTGGTGGGCGTAGTCGCTCACCACCAGGGCCCCGTCGAGCAGGCCGACCTCCTCCATCCTGCGGCCGGCGCCCCGGAATTCGGCCAAGGTGCGGCGGACGATCGGCTCCGGCACCTCCCAGGCCCGGAGGACCGCCGCCACCAGCGCGGCGTTGCGCCGATTGTGCCGGCCGGGCAGGCCGACGGGGAGATCGGGCGGCAGCTCCTCGGCCTGGATCCAGGTCGCCGGTGAGGCCTCGGCCAGCTCCTCCGGCGCCTCCGGCCCGGCCAGGATCAGGCCGTCCGCCGGCAGCAGGGCGAGGAAACGGCGAAAGGCCGCCAGCACCTCGGGCAGGCCGCCCGGATAGGTGTCGGGATGCTCGGCATCGACGTTCAGAAGCGCCGCCCAGCGCGGCCGGAGGCGGTGGAAGGAGCGGTCGAATTCGCAGCTCTCGGCGATCAACGGCTCGTCCCGGCTCCCCCACCAGGCCGATCGGCCGAGCTGCGGCACCTCGCCGCCGATCAGGAAGCCGGGGTCGCGCCCGGCCAGGCGCAGACCGAAGGCGATCCAGGCCGAGGTAGTCGTCTTGCCGTGCGAGCCGGCCACCGCCAAGGTCGGCCGCTCGCGGCTGACCTCGCCCAGGACCTGGGCGTAGACCAGGCCGCGGGCGCCGGCGGCGCAGGCCGAGGAGAAGGCCGGCGCGGTCGCCGGCACCGCCGCCGACCGGACCGCCAAGGTCACCGGCGGCGGCGCCTGGAGTTCGTCGAGCGGCACGAGGCCGGCGGCGAGCAGGGGATCGTCCGGCGGGAAACCGCGCCGGTCGGCGCCCCAGACCCGCCAGCCGCACTCGAGCAGGAAGGTGGCGAGGCCGCGCATGCCCGAGCCGCCGGCGCCGGCCAGGTAGGCCGTGCGCGGGCCGCCGCGGGCCAGCGTCCCGAGCGGCAGCTCCTCCCGTTCGCGCTGCTCCGCCATCGCCCCAGCCTAGGCCCGCCGGCCCGCGATTTCCTCCAGGATCCGGACTCCTTGCTCGAGACCTTCGGCGGGGGCGGTGGCGGCCAGGGCCGTGCGCATCCGCGCCCGCAACGCCTCGTCGGCGAGCAGCTCACGGGCCCGCTGGACCGCCGCCGCGGGCTCCTCGACCATCTCCACCCCGGGCTCGAGGGCGCGGGCATTCCAGACCTGTTGGCGGTCGGCGTGGCCGGGGTAGGGCACGATCACCGCCGGCAGCCGGTGGAGCCAGAGTTCGGCCACGGTCGCGGCCCCCCCGCGGCAGAGGGCGAGGTCGGCGGCGCTGTAGGCCGCCCCCATCTCCGCCAGGTGGCCGCGCACCACCGCCGTCAGGCCGGCGGCGACCGCCGCCCGCCGCAGCTCCTCCTCCTTGCCCGGCCCGGCCGCGGCCAACAGCCGCACCCCGTCCGCGGCCAGCGCCGCGGCGGCTGCGGCCACCGCCCGGTTCAGGGCCAGCGCCCCCTGAGAGCCGCCGGTCAGGAGCAGGACCGGACCTTCGGCCGGAAGCCCGAAGTGCGCTCGGGCCTCGGCCGGCGGACGCGGCCGGAGGGCGCGGCGCCCGACCGGGCCGACGCAGACCCCGTTCGGCAGCTCGGCCGCCGGCTCGGGGAACAGGGTCAGGGCGCCGGACGCGAAGGGGCGGAGGAGCCGGACCCCGCGCCCGACCACCCGGTTGCCCTCGAGCAGGACCAGCGGTCGGCCGCGCCGGGCGGCCAGAGCGGCGGCCCCGGTCAGCCCGCCCAGGCCGACCACGAGATCGGGGCGGAAGGCCCGCGCCTGCCGGCGAGCCCGCACCATCGCCCGGAGCAGACGCAGCGGCCGCGGCAGCCGGCCGCGCTCGGTTCCGAGCGGCACCGCCGGCCCGGCCTCGCGCAGGAAGTCCTGCTCGACCTCCCGGCCGCCGGAGAGAAACAGGGTCTCGTGGCCGCGCTCGCGCAGGGCCTCGGCCAGCCCGAGGGCCGGCGCCAGGTGGCCGCCGGTGCCGCCCCCGACGAACAGGAAGCGCATCCTCAGCGGGGCGGCGGCGGGATGACCAAAGTCGTGCCGGCGCGGAGCTGGCGCGGATCGCTCAGCCCGTTCGCGGCCAGAATGTGCCGCCAGAGGCGACTGGTGCCGTAGTAGCGCTGGGAGATCTCGCTGATCGTCTCACCCTCGGCCACCCGGTGCCGCCGCTCGGTTCCGGCGGCGGCGCCGGCCGCCGGCCCGGGACCGGCGTCGTCGAACTCGGCCAGCGCCCGGCGGCGGTCGGCCAGCTCGTCCGGGCCGGGCAGGCTCAGCCGGTCGCCGGCCCGCACCCGACGCGGATCGTGGATCCCGTTTCGGGTGGCGATCAACTTCCATAGGCTGCGATCGCCGAGTTCGCGGGCGGCGATCGCTTCGAGAGTGTCGCCGGGGGCGACGACCACGGTCCGGCCGGCGGCCGACCGGGTCGAAGGAGGCGGCTGGTGGGCCGTCCGCTCCGGACCGGACGGCACCGGCTCCGGGTCCAGGCTGTGGACGACCGGCTCCATCGCCGGACCGCCGTAGTCGGGATCCAGCGGATCCGGCAGCGGACGGCGCAGGAAGTCTTCCGGGCCGATCCGCTCCCGGCGCGAGTAGAGGTCGATCTCCTCGCCGAGACCGTCCGGCTCGAGCACCACCGGCGAGTCCTCGACGGAGGCGGCGGTGACCTTGCCGCGGCCGAGGAAGGAGCCGACGGCGGCGATGGCGAGGAGGAGGCCGAGAGCGATCAGGCCGGACTGCTGAAGACGGTTCACGGGCGGACGGATGCGGAGAAGGAACGGCGGGAGGAACCCTCGAAGGCGGCCCGGACGGCCAGGCCGAGAAGGGCGGAGAGGGCGAGGATGGAGGAACCGCCGCGGCTGACGAAGGGCAGCGGCAGCCCCTTCGGCGGGGCGATGTTCGTCACCACGGCCATGTTCAGGGCGGCCTGGAGGGAGATCATCAGGGTCGCGGCCGCCAGCATCAGGGCGGAGTAGCGGCTCTCGGCCCGCCGGGCGGCGCGGACGCCGAAGAGGGTGAAGGCGACGAACAGCCCCCAGACGGCGAGGGTGCCGATCAGGCCCCACTCCTCGGCGACCAGGGCCAGGATGTAGTCCGTGTCGCCCTCCGGCACCCAGCCGAGCTTCATCACCCCGAGGCCGGGGCCGGCGCCGCTCAGGCCGCCTACCGCGAAGGCCTCCTGCGCCCGCAGGGCCTGCTCCCCGAGTTCGCGGCTGAGGAAGGCGGCGATGCGGGCCTCGACGTGGTCGAAGGCGACCAGGGCGACCAGGAAGGCCAGGATCAGGACCGGGACGAAGATCCGCAGCAGCCGGATCGGCAGGCCGGCGAAGAAGAACAGCATCGCCGTGGCGACGCCGAGGATCAGGACCGAACCGAGATCGGGCTGGAACAGCACCGGCGCCACCAGGACCGCGAAGACCAGCATCACCCGGGTCACCTCGCGCGGTTGCCGGCAGCGCAGCGGATCCTCGGCGATCCAGGCCGCGATCGCCGCCGGCCACAGACACTGGAGGAAGACCGAGGGCTGGATCGGCTGCGACCCGACCCGGATCCAGCGAACGGCGGCGTGGCTGCGCAGGCCGAAGCCGGGCACGACCAGCATCGCCACCAGGACCGCGAAGACGAGCACCAGCAGCCCCGGCACGATCTGCCGGGCGATCCGAGAGGGCACGGCCAGGGCGGCCAGGAAGGCCCCCAGGCCGAGGGCGAGGTGCAGGCAGTGCGTGCCGAGCCGATCCCAGCCCTCGCCAGGCGGCGCCACCGAAACCCCCATCACCAGCCCGATCAGGGCCAGGATCGCGACGCAGCCGAGCATCGCGGCCAGGTCGGCGCGGAGGGCGCGGGAAGCGGCCATCAGCGGACCTTGAGCAGGAGCAGGCCGAGCACGGCCGAGACCATCCCGCCGATCCAGAAGCGGGTGACGATCTTCGGCTCCTTCATTCCGGCCAGCTCGAAGGCGTGGTGGATCGGAGCTTTGCGAAACGGCCGCCGGCCGGTCCAGCGGCAACTCAGGATCTGGATCAGGCTGGTCCCGACCTCGAGCACGAACACCCCGGCCAACAGCGGCAGCGCCAGCTCCTGCTTGGAGACGATCGCCAGATAGCCGATCATCGCCCCCAGCGGCAGGGCGCCGCTGTCGCCGAGGAAGATCTCGGCCGGGTGGGCGTTGAACCACAGGAAGCCGAGGGTGGCGCCGATCAAGGCGCCGCCGAGCACGACCACCTCGCCGGCGCCGGGGATCCGGGGCAGGTTCAGATAGGCCGCCCACTCGGCGTGGCCGACCAGATAGACGGCCACGGTCAGCGCCGCCAGGGTGATCAGACCGGAGCCGGCGGCGAGCCCGTCGAGGCCGTCGGTGACATTGACCGCGTGGGTGGTGGCGAGGATGACGAAGGACTCGAAGACCAGAAAGAGGCCGAAGCCGAGCCAGCCGTAGTGTTCGGTCGGCGCGAACAGGTCCTTGAGCAGCGGCGCGTAGATGCGGCCGATCTCGGGCCGGCCGGTCCGCTCCCCCATCGACCAGAGCATGGCCGCAACGTAGCCGGTGAGGAGCAGGGTCCAGAACATCTTGGCCCGCCGGGACAGCCCGTTGCGGCCGCCCTCCCGCTTCCACTTCACCCAGTCGTCGACGAAGCCGAGGGTGCCCATCCCGACCAGGAGGACCGCCCCGAGCAG
>RFGR01000075.1 GCA_003696625.1 Planctomycetota bacterium | reverse complement strand
GCTCCTGGCCCCCCGGCCGGGCCGACGAGATCCGGGAGCTGGCCCGGCGGGACCGGGCCCGGCGGGCCTGGATCCGCAGCTCCCGCTGCCTGCGGGATTGCTCCGACTTCGTCGCCGAGACCGCCACCGCGCGGCGCCGCGGCTTCGCACCGCCGGCGGCAGGAGACGGCGTCGTCCTGGCCCGGGGCCGGCGGAGTCGGGTCGTCCGGCTCGGCCCGGTGGTGGCCAAGCACTACCTGCGTGCCGGCGCACCGGCCGGGTTGCGGCGCCTTCTGCCCGCTCTGCGGCCGGCCGCCCGCGCCTTCCGCCGCCTCCACCTGCTCGAACTGGAGGGACTGCCGGCGGCGCGCCCTCTGGCCTGGACCGGGGACGTGGTCTGGACGTCCTGGGTGGAGGGCCGGGAAGCCGCTGCAAGCGATCTGCCGGCCCTGGCGGCCTGGCTGCGGCGGCTGCACGACCGCGGCCACGGCCTCCGGGACGCCAAGGCCGCCAACTTTCGAATGACCTCAGATGGTCCGGTCCTGATCGACGCCGACGGGATCACTCCGGCCCGCCTCCGCCCGGCCCGCGACCTGGGCCGGCTCGCGGCGGAAGCCGGCGACGCCGACTGCCTGGAGGCGCTGCTGGCCGCCTACGGGCGGCACGAAGAAGCCGCGGTCGAGCGCTGGCGGCTCCGCTTCCGTCGCCTCCTGGCGGCTGCTCCCGGCGGCTGAACCGGTTCCGCCGGGCGGCTCCGCCGAACTCGGCCGAATCCCGGTGTATAGTCGAGGAGCGGAGCCCTTCGGGGCGTCGTTCCTTCCTCCCGGAGGCCGGTTGCTCGAGCGTTCGTGGGGCGAACCGAGGAGCCGGCTCCGTCTGTTCTCTACCCTCCTCGAACCCCCTGCCGAAACCATGAAGCAACGACCTCCCATCCTCCTGTCCGCGGCGGTGCTCCTGGTTTCCCTCCTCCCGGCCGCGAGCCTTCGCAGCCAGGTGGGGGGAGCCTACCGGATCCGCTTCGAAATGAGCGAAAGCCCGGACACCCTCTTCGCCCGCTCCGTCGCTCCCATCGGCGACCGAGATGGTGACGGAATCCTGGACTTCCTGGTGGGAGTGCCGTGGGCCGGTAGTGGAGGCGGCTACTATCTCGTTGCCGGCGATGGTTCCAAGTACGACTACTTCCCTGTGGGCCCGTCTTCCTGCGGCCTGGCCGTGGCCTCCGCGGGGGACGTGAACGGGGACGGATTCGAGGATCCGATCCTTGGTGCCCCCTTGGCGGGAAACCAGCCTCCGGATAGCGGCGTGGTTTTTGTGAACTACGACCCGTTCCAACACCTTGCTTTCGGAGTCGTATCCGGGGAGGCCACGAATGACCTCTTCGGCGCCGCCGTGGCCTCCGCGGGGGACGTCGATGGCGACGGCATTCCAGACATCCTCGTCGGCGCTCCCTGGGCCGACGGACTCGCCGGGCTCGACGCCGGGAAAGCCTACGTCTACTCGGGCCTCAGCTTGACTCTCCTCTACAAGGTCGAGGGAGCGGCTTCCTACGACAACCTGGGCCGGTCGGTCGCCGGAACGGGGGATCTCGACGGCGACGGCGTCCCGGACCTGTTGCTGGGTGCCCCCAGCGATCCCATCTTTTTCCCCTTCCCGGACGCGGGCGAGGTCCTGGTCGTCTCCGGCGCCACCGGCCAGACGATCCGGGTCCTCTCGGATCCGTCCCTTCCCCCGGGATCCCAACTCGGCTGGTCCGTGGCTTCCGTCCCGGACCTGAACGGGGACGGAATCCCGGAGGTCCTCGCCGGCGCTCCCCAAATCGAGGGCGGCTCGGGTGTCGCCATCCTCTTCTCGGGTGCGGACGGCTCCATCCTGCACTCCTTCACGGGCTTTCCCGGCACCTACTTCGGCTGGTGCGTGGCCGCCGGTGGCGACGCGGACGGCGACGGGGTCGGCGACCTCCTCGTCGGGGCTCCCTTCGCCCAATCGGCTTACCTCTTCTCTGGGTCCACCTGGGATCTCCTCCAAGTACTCACCTCCGGTATTTTCGGCTACCACGCCTTCGGAACGAGTACGGCCTTCCTCGGCGACGTGGAAGGAGATGGATACGACGAGATGGTTGTTGGGGCGTCGGATTTTCTTGAGTTCGGTTCGACCTTTGGTTTCGATTCCTTCCTCCAGATCCACGGCTTCGACCCCTTCCTCCAGGTCTCCCCGGACTCCTTCTCCGCCAGCCACGGCGGGCTCTTCGGCTTCGAGCTCCGCTTCCCCCCGGAGGCGGCGACCTTCGGCTACCGGGTGTTGATCTCCGGAACCGGAACCGGCCCGTTCCACCTCGGAGTCGACATCCCCTTGACTCCCGACGGCCTCCTCGTCCAGTCCTACTACGGGGTTTACCCCTTCGACTACTCGTTCGGGCTGCAGGGCTCCCTGGACGCCAACGCCCAGGCCGCCGGGACCATCGGGATCCTCCCCCGTTCCCCCAGCATCGTCGGTCGCACCTTCTGGATGGCCGCGGTGGCGGAACCCCCGGGCGGCCTGCCGGCCTACTCCTCGGTGGCGGCACCGGTGGAGGTTCTCCCCTGAGGCCGAGTTCGGCCCCCCGGAGGGCGGGCGCCGGAGGTCCGGCTTAGAACGGCGCCCGCCCCCGCGCCTGCGCGATCAGCTCGACGACCACCGCCAGCAGCAGACCGCCGAGCAGGCCGGTCAGGGCGGCGAAGGCGAACACTCCCGTCTCGCTCGGCAGTTCGATCAGGCGGTCCTCGGCGGCCAGGTTGTCCTCGTCCAGGTAGACCGGCCGGATGCCCTGCTCCAGCTCGAGCGAGAGTTCTTCGACCCGGGCCCGGACCCGTTCGAGGTGGGTGCGGGCCTCCTCGATGTCGTGCTCGAGCCGGGCCAGCTCGGCCCGGTTCAAGGGCATCCCGGCCAGGGCGGCGGCGTTGGCCTGGAGTCGGTCCAGCAGATCCTCCCGGGCCGGGGCCACGCCGGCGGCCTCGACCTCGGCCTGGACCAGCCGATCGAGCAGGGCCCGCGCGACCGGATCCGGCTCGAAACTGGAAGCGGCCTGCTCGATGCCCCGATCGCCCTCCTCCCGTACCCGTTCCTCGGCCGCCGCGAGCCGCGCCTCGAGTTCGCGCACCCGCGGGTGTTCGGAGCGATAGCGGACCCGGGCCACGGCCAGTTCGGTCCGGGCCGCGGCCACGTCGGCCAGGGCCTGGCGGTAGGCCGGGCTCTCGCTCACCGTCTTCCGGGCCAGGACGAGTTCCGGCCGCTCGGCCAGGCGCCGCTCGAGGAGCGGGATCTCGACCCGACTCCGCTCCTCGGCCAGGTCGAGGTCGGCGATGGCGTCGCGCAAGGCCTGGCGCTCCTGGATCAGGAGCGCGAGGTCCTGCTCGGGATCGGGGCTGCCGATCTCCGTCAGCCAGGTCAGCAGAGCGTCCTGGGCGGCCAGGTACTCCTCGCGGGCCCGGGGCAGCTCGGCCTGGAGGGTGGCCAGGGTCAGCCGCGGCTGCCGCTCGGCCATCTCCGACAGCAGGTCGGCCACGGCGCGGGCGAACTCGTTGGCGACCCGCACCGCCACCGCCGGATCCGGATCGGTGGCCAGGACCAGAAGCTGTTGGGACGGATCGATGTCCAGGATCACCCGCTCGCGGAGCCGGGCGAGGTCGAAGTCGGGAAGGCGCTCGAGGGCGCGCTGGAAGGCGGCGTTGCTGGAGGCGACGCCGAGCACCCCGACCCGGGCCGCCTCGGTCGGATCGGGCAGGACCGCCCCCCGGGGCAGGGCCGGAGCCACGGACTCGAGCGACAGGTGCGGGAGATCGGTGCGGACGAAAAGCGTCGCGGCCGCCTGATGGAGGGGCGGCACGCTGGCGACGAACCAGGCCGCCGAGCCCAGCGCCCCGGCCAGGACCGCCAGGACGACCAGACGCCGCCGGTAGAGGGCGCCGAACAACGAGAAGAGGGTGTCAGATCCCATCGCGGGCGGCGGGCAGGAAGACGACCCGGTCGGGGTCGTCGTCCCGGACCGGCCGCAAGCATACGAGGACCGCGGTCTCGAGCAGAGCCAGCCAGAACCAGAGGAACTTGATCCAGAGGAACATCACGACCAGGTTCTGGACCAAGAGGAGGGCGGAGCCGAGCAGGAGGGCGGTCAGCCACTCGCGCCGAACCGGGCCGCGGACGACCCGGGCCGCCCGAACCAGGCGCGCCGCGAGCAGGCCGACCAGAGCCAGGAAGGCGGCGGCGCCGAACAGTCCCATCTCGGCCAGGACCTGAAGGTAGGTGTTGTGGACCTCGAGGTGGAAGGGATTGAACCAGCGCAGCAGCCCCTCGACCCCGACTCCGATCCAGGGATGCTCGAGGAAGGCGCGCAGGGCGATCCGGTCCATGTGCCAGCGGAAGTCGGCCGAGGAGGCGTTCAGATCCTTGACGAACTCGTAGCCGGCCGGGAGCAGGCCGCTCTGCAAGCCGGCGGCCGCCAGCAGGGCGAGCAGGAGCAGGTAGAACGGCGCCCGCCGCGGCCAGCGCAGGACCGGGACCAGGAGGGTGGCGACCCCGAGAGCCAGCCAGCCCGAGCGGGAGAAGGTGATCAGGACCGCGGCCGAGAGGAAGAGGAAGACGGCGAGGAAGGCCAGCCGGCGCTTCCGGGTCAGGCGCCCGGCCGGCGCCGTAGCCAGGAACAGGGCCACCACCGCCACCGTGCCGAGGGTGTTCGAGGCGTGGTTCGGGTGGTCCATCAGGCCGGTGCAGCGCGGAACCACGAAACCGCCGACCTGGATCCGGTTGAAGGCGGGCTCGGCGAAGGTGACCGCCTGGCCGGTCAGGAAGGAGAGAACGAACTGCCCGAAGGCGACCGCCGCCGACAGACAGGCGGCGGCGATCATCAGGTCGAACAGGATCCGCAGGTGGCGCGGCGTCCGCAGGATCCCCGGCAGGAGCGGGACCATCAGCAGGAAGCCGAGCCGGAACACGAAGTCGACCGCGTCCGCGGCCGCGTTCGAGCTGACCAGGAAGGTGGTCGCATAGCTCAGCGCGACCAGGCCGACCGGGACGACCAGCGGGGTGAGGACGAAGGGCAGGTCGCCGCGGCGCAGGGCGCGGTCGGCCAGCAGCAGGAACAGCAGCAACAGCGCGACCTGGTAGATCGCCGGCACCGCGTCGGCGAACAACGAGAAGGCGAAGAGGCCGAGGACCGGTCGGTCCCAGGAACCGCTGGCCCGCACCCAGGCCAGGAAGAGGGCCAGAGCGGCGGCGACGCCGGCCACCGCCAGGGTGCCGAGGAAGGGAACGTCGTTCACGAAGGGCGGCGCCGGCCCGAGCAGCCGCGGCTGCCAGCGCGGGCCGAGGCGGCCGTCCCAGAAGGCCAGGGCGCCGAGCCCGATCCCGGCGGCCAGGGCCAGGGCCGCGATCAGGACCGTCCCGACCGGGCCGAAGGCGCGCGAAGCCGAGGCCTGCGGCTCAGCCCTCGCCGCCACCCTCCTCCTCCCGCCAGGACAGCTCGATCAGGACCGCCGACCAGGGCGGCAGCGGCACGACGGCGTCGTCGCCGTCGCGGCGCAGGGCCCGGCGCGGCGGCAGCCGGTCCAGTTCCACCGCCGGATCCCGGATCAGCTCCAGCGGCAGGCCGTCGCGCAGGGCCAGGAAGGCGTCCCGGAACCTCCGCCCGGCCTCCGCCGCCAGGTCCGGGCCGAGGGTCGAGCGCCGCCGTTCGAGGCCGGCGCGGATGCCGTCCGGATCGCCGGCGGCGAAGGCTTCGGCCAGGGCGTCGAGCCGGGCCGGCTCGAGGCCGGCGGCGCGGTAACCGTCCAGCACCTGGTCGGCCGCCCGTTCCGGCAGCGCCGCCACTGCGGCCCGGAAGCGCTCGAGGAAGGCCGGGTCGCCGGCCGGGTCGGAGTGGCTCGGGTCCAGGGCCCAGACGCCGCGCAGGTGCCGGGGCGGATCGACGAAGCGAAGCCGAACGACCCGATCGGTCGCCGCCTGCTCGACCCGAGTTTCCTGAAGCAGGCGCCGGGCCTCCTCCCAGACCGGTCGATCCTCCGGCCGCCCCCCCATCCGTTCGTAGCTGATCCGCCCGGCTGCCCAGGCCTGGATCTGCCGCTCGCGTCCGTTGTACCGGCTCAGGTCGACGCCGGCCGAATCGACGTAGTGGCGGGCGCGCTTGACCCCGTCGCCGGGAGCGTTGGCCAACAGCAGGTAGCCGCGGTCGCCGGCGCGGGTGGCGAGACAGGTCAGGTTCCAGGGCGCCGCCCGCCGCTCGACCGGCACCCGCGGCAGCTCGGCGGCGGTGCGGAACATCCGCATCCCGTTCAACACCGCCTTCGGTCCGCCGCGCAGCGTGAAGACGCCGACCGACTCTCCGGCGTAGTCCTCCTTCGCCTCCCAGTAGCCGTCCTGCAGGAAGAAGAAGAGCGAGTGCCGGACCGGAGTCGCGGCCAGCGAGGTGTTCATGGCCACGAAGTAGACCCCGGCCTGGGCTCGATCGAGTTCGGGCCGGACCGGTTTCGGCAGACCGAGGTTCCACTCCGAGAGGATGATCTCCGGCCGCTCCAGGCCGGCGTCGGCGGCCAGCCGCTCGAGCCGGGCGCCGAACGCGCAGCGCTCGTTGTCGCTCGGGTAGCTGCCGTAAAAGTGGTAGGAGAGGAAGGCCGGCGACCAGCCGGCGCGGGCGCAGGCGGCCAGGATCCGGGCGAAAAAGCCCATCGGCGCCCCCGCCGGACCGGCCATGCCCGGACCGCCGATCGCCACCTCGGGCAGCTCGCCGGCCAGCTCGCGGCCGGCGACGGCGAAGAAGCGGGCGAAGTCGTCCTCGCTGCCGTTCCACTGGCCGGGGAAGTCGGGCTCGTTCCAGACCTCGACGTGGCTGACCGGGACGCCGGCGGCCTGCATCCGGCGCACGTCCCGGGCGACGTGGCGGGCCCAGGCGCGGGGATCGCGCGGCGGGATGCCGGTGCCGGCCTCGCCGTGCCCCTTGCCCTGGTTCTCGGGCGCGCCGACCACGACCAGGAAGACGCTCAGGCCGGCGTCGCGGGCGCGCAGCCCGGCCTCGATCTGCGGACCGAGCGGGGCGATGGCGTAGCTCAGCCAGATCCGGGCCAGGCCGCCGCGCGGGCGGACGACCTCGGCCCAGGCCCGCCAGGCGCCGGCGGAGGCGTTGGAGAGGTCGTTGATCCCGCGCCCGAGCCCGGTCGCGATCGGGCGACCGGAGGCGGAATAATCGACCACGAAGTCCGGATCGCCGGCGGTCGCGGCGGCCGGGGGCGGGGCCGGGACCGCGGCCGGGTCCTGGGC
>RFGR01000074.1 GCA_003696625.1 Planctomycetota bacterium | reverse complement strand
GTGACGCCGGCGATGGCGCAGGGGGTGGCGGGGAAGGTGTTCGGCTGGAGCGAGCTGCTGCGCTGGCGTTACGCCGACTGGCCGCAAGAGGGTCCAGCGAAATGGGCCGGATTCCTAGGATCTGGCGCATGGGCCCCCTCGCCCTCCTCCTCCTCCTCGCCCTCCTCCAAGGCCTGACCGAATTCCTCCCGGTCTCCTCCTCCGGCCACCTCGTCCTCGCCCGCGAACTCCTCCCCGGCGGCGACTCCCTCCCCGACGACGCATCGATCGAGGTCCTTCTCCACCTCGGCACGCTCCTGGCCGTCCTGCTCTTCTACCGCCGCGAGATCCTCGCCCTGCTCCTCGGCCTGCTCGGGCGCGGATCGGAGGCGGGAGCTCAACGGCGGCTGCTGGGGCTGCTGATTCTCGCCACCCTGCCGGCGGCGGCGGTCGGGTTGGGATTGGAGGATCGGATCGAACAGGCCTTCTCGACCCCGATGGTCGCGGCGGTCTGCCTGCTCGTCACCGGCACCGGCCTGTGGTGGTCCCGGCGGCTGCCGGGAGGCGCGGTCTCCCTGACCACCCTCGGCGTCGGCGCCGCCCTGCTGATCGGCCTGGCCCAGGCGGCGGCGATTCTCCCCGGGATCTCCCGCAGCGGCGCCACGATCGTCACCGGGCTCGCTCTTGGCTTGAGCATCGACGCGGCTGCGGCCTTCTCCTTCCTGCTCTCGATCCCGGCCATCCTCGGTGCCGCCGTCCTGAAGTTGCCGGACCTCGCCGCCGCCGAGCCGGGCGCGGGCGCTCCCGATCCGACCGCCCTCCTCTTGGCCGGCGCCACCGCTTTCCTGGTCGGCTTCCTCGCCCTTGCTATGCTCCTCTGGCTCCTGCGGGCCCGGCGCCTGTCCTGGTTCGCGCCCTACTGCTGGCTGCTCGGCCTCGTCGGACTCGCGGCCGGCCTGACCGCATGAAGACCGCACTGATCACCGGCATCACCGGCCAGGACGGCTCCTACCTGGCCGAGCATCTCCTGGCCCTGGGCTACCGGGTCGTCGGGCTCGTCCGGCGCTCCGCCACCCCGTCCCTCGAGCGCCTGGCCGACGTCCGCGACCGGATCGAACTCGTCCCCGGCGATCTGCTCGACACCGGGTCGCTGCTGCGGGTGGTTCAGGAGCACCAGCCGGACGAGGTCTACAACCTCGCCGCCCAGAGCTTCGTCCATGCGAGCTTCGGCGAACCGGTTCACACCGGCGAGGTCACCGCCCTCGGCGTCGTCCGGCTGCTCGAGGCTATTCGCATCGCCCGCCCCGAGGCCCGCTTCTACCAGGCGTCCTCCTCGGAGATGTTCGGCAAGGTGCGGCAATCGCCGCAGAGCGAGGACACCCCCTTTCACCCCCGCTCGCCCTACGGCGTGGCCAAGGTCTACGGGCACTGGGCGACGGTCAACTATCGGGAGAGCTACGGCCTCTTCGCCTGCTCCGGCATCCTGTTCAACCACGAGTCGCCCCGCCGCGGCCTCGAGTTCGTCACCCGCAAGATCAGCGACGGGGTGGCGGCGATCGCCTTCGGCGAACGCGATCGGCTCGCCCTCGGCAACCTCGACGCGCGCCGAGACTGGGGCTTCGCCGGCGACTACGTCCGCGCCATGCACCTCATGCTCCAGCAAACGGAGCCGCGGGATTACGTCGTCGCCAGCGGCACCACTCACTCGGTGCGCGAGTTTTGCCAGTACGCTTTCGCCCGGGTCGGCCTCGACTGGGAGGAGTACGTGACCGTCGATCCGCGGTTCTATCGGCCGGCCGAGGTCGAACTCCTGCACGGTGATGCCTCCCGTGCCCGCGCCGAGCTCGGCTGGGCGCCCGAAGTCGGCTTCGAGGAACTCGTCCAGCGGATGGTCGATCACGACGTCGGCCGCCGGCTGGCCGCCGGCCGCGAGCCGGTCCGCGGCACGGTGACCGCATGACCGCGAACGCGGCGGGCGCGGTCTGGCTGACCGGGGCCGACGGTTTCGTCGGCGGTTGGCTCCGCCGCGAGCTGGCCGAGCGCGGCCGGCAGGCGGCCGCTCTGGTCTTGGAGCCGGCGAGACTGGGCGGCGTGCTGCCGGCGATCCGCCTCGATCTGGCCGAGGCCGCCCGGGCCGCCCCGGGCCAGGCGGTGATCGACCTCGAGGCGCTGCCGCCCCCGAGCGGTCTGATCCACCTCGCCGCGCTCAGCCACCCGAGCGAATGCGCGGCCGACCCACCTCGCGCCCGGGCCGTGAACACCGTCGGACCGGCCCGGCTCTACGAGCAGATCCTCGACCGCTGGCCCGACCTGCCGATCCTCCACGTTTCCAGCGGTCAGGTTTACCTCCCGGCCTCGGCACCGCGCCGCGAGGACGAGCCGGTCGAGCCGGTCAACGTCTACGGTGCCAGCAAGCTCCAGGGCGAGGCCGTCGCTCTCGGACTGCGTGACCGGGGCCACCGGATCACGGTCGTGCGGCCCTTCAACCACACTGGACCGGGCCAAGATCCGCGGTTTGCGCTGCCCTCCTTCGCGCTCCGCATCGCCGCCCTCGAACGGCGCGGAGGCGGCGAGCTGAAGGTCGGCCGGCTGGACGCGGTTCGCGACTTCCTCCACGTGCGTCAGGTCGCCGCCGTCTATCTCGAGCTACTGGCCCGCGCCGGCGAGGTCGACGTCGTCAACGTCTGCTCCGGCCGCGGCCGGGCGATCGGCGATCTTCTCGACGGGCTGGTCACGCGGTCCCAGGCTGCGATTCAGGTCGTCCCCGATCCGGCGAGACTGCGCGGGGCGGCCGACCCCGGCGTGCTGGTCGGCGATCCCGGCCGTCTCCGGTCGCTGCTCGGCCGGGTCCCGGAGCTGGACGAGGACGCCCTGCTCGACGAGCTGTTGGCCGACGCCCGAGTTCGGGTCGAGGCCGGCGAGGACCTGACCCGCGCCTGAATCCGGTCCGTGTCGCTGGACCCGATTTCCGGACCGGACCGTAACCGCTTCCTCGCGAGGTCGGTCGGACGCCGACGGAATCGATGGCTCCGGGCCGCTCCGGTCCTCAGGAACCGGTGCACCAGGTCTTCCGACTGAGGATCCGCACAACAGGAATCCCGCACGAACGCAGCTCGATAGCTGGATTCCCGCCTCAACCTCTTCTTCGCCGCCGGGGCTGCGCGCTCACCAAGACCTTTCGATGTCGCCGGGGTGAAGTCCGGACCCGCCGCTGCCTGGGAAGACGGAAGGACCAGGCCGGGGTTACGGTTTCGCCGGCGATCGGGGTGCAGGGAACCGGGCCGGATTCCTGGTCAGGATCCCGACCGGTACCGCCGCACCCAGTCTTCCAGTATCGGCCCCGGGCACGCAGTGTCCCGGTACTCGAGGTGCCCGTGCACCTCGCTGCGCGCGATGCCGTAGTGCGCCCGGAGGCTCTCGAGCAACTCCCGCAGCGCCTGGAGCTGGGCCTCGGTCGGGCGCTGCACCACCAGGTACTCGCCCCCTCGATCTGGATCGGCGGCGTAGTTGCCGAGCAGGCAGATGCCGATGTTGCCGACGTTGTTGCTGCCGCCGGCGTGGGCGCCCTGGGCGGTGAGCGGCCTCCCCTCGAACACCCGGCCGCTCCGGTCGATCAGGAAGTGGTAGCCGAGGTCGGCCCAGCCGTGGCCGTCCTGGTGGTACTGCTGGATCCGCCTCACCTCGGCCTTGGCGGCCGCGAGCGAGTCGCTGTGCAGGGGCTCCGCCGAGTGGTGGACCGTGATCCGCCAGGGGCGGGTCATCGGGTCGTGGTTGCCGCGCAGAGGCCGGGCGTGCCACTGGCGGCGGCTGACGTCGACCACGCCAGCCAGCGGTGCCGGCGCCTCGGCCGGGCGGGCGACCACCAGCGGGGCCTCGGGCAGAAAGGGCTCTAGACGGGCGAGGAGGGCGGGATCGCCGGTCGGGGTCCGGCCGCGGCCGACCTCGAGCAGCACCTCGCACTCCTCCGCCTCCGGTCCGGCCAAGCCCTCGCGGGCGACCAGCAGGTGGGGCTGGGCCGCCTCCGGCCGGCGCTCGAGCAGGTAGCTCAAGCCGATGCCGTACTCGGCCTGGGCCTGCTCGCGGGCCGAGAGCCAGCCGAGCTGGGCCTGACGGAAGTACTGCCGGGCCTCGGCCGGATGGCGGGCGTCGAGGTGGAGTTGGCCGAGCCGGAGCAGCGCCTCGTCCCGGTCGGCGTCGATCAGTCGGGGCAGGAGGTCCTCCCACCAGTCGATTCGGGCCTCGAGGTCCAGGTCGCCGGGCGGAGAGGGAACCGGCGCTTCGAGCACCACCGGTCGGGGCCGGGCCGGCGGCGGCGCCGCGCAGGCGACGAGGCCGAGCAGGGCCGCCGGCGCCAGGAGCAGGCCGGCCGGGAGGCGGAAACGAGCCGGGGACATGGCCGGAAGCCTAGCGCCCGGCTTTCCCGCATTTCCAGCGGTGCGGCTAGGATTCGCCCATGCGCGGCAGATTCCTGGTGCTCGAAGGGCCGGACGGTTGCGGCAAGTCCACCCAGGCCGGCCGGCTCGTCGCCCGTCTCGCCGCGGCCGGTCGCCGACCGCTCCACCTGCGCGAACCCGGCACGACCCCGGTGGGGGAGCGCCTGCGCGGCCTGCTCCTGGACCCCGGCCGGGAGCGCTGGGACCCCCGCACCGAGGCGCTGCTCTTCTTCGCCGCCCGCAGTGAACTGCTGCGCGCGGTGGTCGCCCCGGCCCTGGCCGAGGGCCGGGACGTCGTCTGCGAGCGCTTCACTCCCTCGACCCTGGCCTACCAGGGCCAGACCCCGGAACTCGAAGCCTTCGTCCTCGCCCTGGACGCCCTGGTCGTGCCGCCGGAACTGCAGCCGGACCGGGTGATCGTCCTCGACCTCGCCGCCCGCGAGGCCCTCGGCCGGGCCGGCGACCGGAGCGCCGCCGACGGCTTCGAGGCCCGCGGCACCGCCTTCCAGGAGCGGGTCCGGAACGGCTACCGACGCTACGCCGAGGTCCGGGCCGACCACACCCTCCTGATTCCGGTCGCCGGCCTCGACCCGGACCAGGTCGAGCAGAGGATCGCGGCCGGCCTCGGCTTGGACCCGGAGGCGGAAGCGTGATTCCGGTCCTCGAGCGGCTGCGGCGCGAACTCGAGCGGCAACGGCAGGCCGACGCCTACCTCCTGCTCGGCCGCTCGCGGCCGGACCTGCGCCGCACCGCCCTCGAGGCCGCCGCCCTCCTTCTCGGCTCGCAGGGGCCGGCCGAGGAGCATCCCGATTGCGCGGTCTTCGACCCCGACGCCCTCGGCGGCGCCGGCCTGAAGGTCGAGCACATCGCCGAGCGCAAGGAAGGCGTGCCCTCGGTCGAGGGGGCGCTTCGCTTTCGGCCGATCGCCGGCGACCGGCGCTGCCTGGTCCTGTTCGAGGCCGACCGGATGGGCCCGGACGCTCAGGCGGCCCTGCTCAAGACCGCCGAGGAGCCGCCGCCGGGGACCTTCCTGCTCCTGACCGCGACCGACCTCTCGCCGCTCCTGCCGGCGCTGCGCTCCCGGTGCCGGGTCTGTCGGGTGCCGGCCCCACCTCGGGCGGAAACCGACCGCCGGGCCGCGGCGGCCGGAATCGAAGACGGGGACTGGCTCGTGCTCCAGCAGGCCTGCGGCGGCCCGGAGCCCGCCCTGGACCTCGACCGGGATTCCCGGGCCGACCTCCTGGCGGTCCACGCCTCCTTCCGGCAGTGGCTGGCCGGGGAGCGGACGGAGGGAGCCTGGTTGGCACCCCCGGAGGGGGGCACCCTGGCGGAGCAACGCGAGGCCGGGCGGCGCCGGCTCGCCGCCCTCCTCGGCTGGATCGCGGCGGCTTTCCCGGAACAATCCGAAGAAGGCGCGTTGCTCCTGGATCGGCTGGGAAGATGGATCTGCGACGCCCTGATCGAGCTGGAGGGCATGGTCACCCCGGCCGTCCTCTTCGAGGATCTCGGCCGCAATTTCCTGGAGGGGGTCGTCGCTCCTTAACTCCTGGCAGGAATCGGGTAGAGTAGGAGCGACATCCTAGCCCTCGGGCGCCGGTCGAGAATGGCTCGGAATCCGGGCAAACCCCTTCCGGCTGGAGCCGATAGCAAGCCCGGGTAGCCAAGGCATGGACGACCAGAAGCTCGAAGCCGTCATTCGAACCCTCCGGCAGCACCACCAGCGGCGCTATGCCGAGGCGGCCTACTTCTTCGTCCTCGAGGCCCTGGACTACACGATGTTCCGGCTCGGCAAGACCCGCAGCCAGGGCGAGGATCGGCACATCTCGGTCGCCGAACTGCTCGACGGAATCCGGGAGTACGCCCGCGAAGAGTTCGGACCGCTGGCTCCGTTCGCCTTCCGCTCCTGGGGCGTCCACCGGACCGAGGACTTCGGCGCCATCGTCTTCCAGATGTGTGAGGTCGGCCTGCTCAAGCGGCGGGCGGAGGACCGGCCCGAGGACTTCGCCAACGGCTTCGACTTCTCCCGGGCCTTCAACGAGGCCGAGGGCCTGACCCACTCTTGAGTTCGGCCGGGCGGGCCTGGCTGCGGGCGGCGATCGCGGCCGCCGTCCTGGTCCTGGGCTGGTTGCTCCGCGCGGTCACGGTCCCGCTGCTGGCCGCTTATCTGTTGTGCTTGCTGCTGCTGCCGCTGAAGGAGCGGCTCCAGCCTCGCCTCGGCCGCACCGGGGCGGTCCTCCTCTGTCTGCTCCTGCTCGTCGTCCTGCCGCTCCTCCTGGCCCTGCCGGTGCTCGGCGACCTCGACGAGTTCGCCGAACTCCTGCCGACCGCCGAGAGCGCTCGCGCCTTCGCGGAACGGCTCCAGGTCCGGCTCGTCGAGGCTCAGGAGCGGCTGCCGGAGTCGGCCGCCGGTCTCCTCCGCTTCGAGCCCGAGCAGCTCCAGGAGCTGGGCCGAGCCCTCGCCGGCCGCCTGGCCGGGCTGGCGGCGGCGGTGGCCGACTTCCTCGGCGGCTTTTTCGGCATCCTCGGGGTGGTGGTGCTCCTGCCGATCTTCACCTTCTTCCTTCTTCAAGGAGCGCCCTGGGAGCCGCGGATCCGGGCCGAGCTGCCGCCGGAGTGGCGGCGCCGCTACGACCGGGTGGCGCCGAGGATCCTGGAGGTCCTGCGCCGCTACGCCCGCGCCCGGGTGCTCGTGGCCGGTTGCAAGGGCCTGATCTGGTACGGGATGCTGCTCGTCGGCGGCATCCCCTGCGCCTACAGTTTGGCCCTGCTCGCCGGCTTGCTGTCGCTGCTGCCGGTGTTCGGACCGCTGGTGGCTTTCTTGGCCGTGGTCCTGGTGGCCGGTCTGGACGCCGGCCTGGCCGGCCTGATCTTCGCGGTGGCCGCCTACGCGGTGGCCGAGGCGGTCGAGGGCTGGATCCTGTTGCCGCGGCTGGTCGGTCGCGGTCTCGGCCTCGGGGATTTTGCCGTGGTCCTGGCGGTGATGGCCGGCGGCGCCCTCGGCGGGATCTTCGGGATGCTCGTGGCGATTCCGTTGACCGCGGTCGCCCGGGTGCTCTACGACGAGTTCGCCCGCCCGGTGATGGGCACCGCCTGAGGCCGGCGTGGGGGCGGGATTGGAGTCCTTCGCCGCCGGCGCCGGCCGGGTCGGTTTCCGCTTCCCGGGCCTGGCCCGTTGCCCGGGTCTCCGCCACCTGCTCACCAGCCGGGGCGCCGACGGCGCCGGCAACTTGTCCCTGAGCGGCGGCCGGGACCGGACCGCCGCGGTGGCCGAGCGGCGCTTCTGGTGTCGCCTCCTCGGCGCCGACCCGGCAAAGCTGGTCGCCGGCGGCCAGGTCCACGGCGCCGACGTCGCTCGGATCGGGCCGACCGAGGCCGGCCGCGGCGCCGAGGATCCGGCGACGGTGGTCCCGGCCACCGACGCCCTGGTCTGCACCGAGCCCGGCATCCCGCTGTTGACCGTCGCCGCCGACTGCGCGCCGGTGCTGCTCTACGCCCCGGGGCCGCGGCCGGCGGTGGCCGTCGCCCACGCCGGTTGGCGGGGCCTGGCCGCGGGCGTCCTGCCGGCGACGGTGGCGGCCCTCGCCGAGGCCGCGGGGGCGCCGCCGGAGCGGTTGCGGGCCGGGGTCGGCCCTTGCGCCGGCCCGCCCCACTACCAGGTCGGCCCGGAGGTGGCGGCGGCGGCCCCGGCGGCGGCGGTCGCGCCCGATCCGGACCCGGACCGCCGCCAGCTGGACCTGGCGGCCTGGGCCCGGGCCGAGCTGCGCGCCGCCGGCCTGCGTTCGGAGGCGATCGAGGTCGCCGGGGTCGTGCCGGCCGCCGATCGGCGCTTCTTCAGCCATCGCCGGGACGGGCCCGGCTGCGGTCGTTTCGGCCTGATCGCCTTGCTCGCCCCGACCCGGTCGGGTCGAGGGCGGAACCGTCCGCCCCGGACGAAGGATGCCCGGGCCGCGGACGGCTAGAGGAAGGCCCGGTATTCCGGCACCTCGGCCGCGCTCAGGCCGCGGTCGCGGAGGATGCGGCGGAGCGCCTCCTGGAGCTGGACGTCTTCCTGGAAGTCGCCGCGGAAGCCGGTGCCGGCGAAGCGGTGACCGCGCAGATCGGCGACCTCGTCGCGCAGCCGCCGCCGGACCCAGCGCCGGACCTCGTTCGGGTCGAGGGTGGTGTGGAGGCCGGCGTAGAACTCGTCCCAGCCCGGGTAGGCCTGCGGATCGCGGCCGTCGGCCTCGGCCAGGCGCAGGGCCAGATCCTGGTCGGCGGCCAGGACCTGGCGGGCGAAGGCGCGGAAGGCGCCCTCCTCGAGCAGCCGCTGCAGCTCGCGGAGGGACTGAATGTCGAGATCCTTCTCGGCCACCTCGACGTCGGGCTCGACGCCGCCCGGCTCGATCACGGTGCCGTCCTTGGCCCGAATCTTGTGGATGGTCGAGCCGTCCGGCAGGTAGTAGTAGGCCATGGTCAGCTTGACCCGCGGGCTGAGGTCGTGGCGGCCGTTGCCGTTCAGATCCTCGAAGGGCTCCCAATCGTCGAGTTTGCCGTTGCCGTCCTCGTCGTCCCAGGGCTCGTCGGGGATCACTTTGAGGGAATAGATGTTCTGGACCGACCCCTTGCCGTGGGTGCGTTCGCCGACCAGCAGGGCGCGGCCGTGGACCGACAGGGCGCCGGCGACGATCTCGGAGGCCGAGGCGCTGAAGTGGTTGATCAGGATGACCAGCGGCAGGTCTTCCGGCACCACCGCCGGGTTGCGGGTCCGGTACTCCTCGCGGTAGTCCGAGCGGGTGCGGGTCGAGACGACCAGGCGGTCGGCGGGCAGGAACAGGTCGCAGACCCCGACCGCCTCGTTCATGTAGCCGCCGGGGTTGTCGCGCAGGTCGAGGACGATGCCGTTCAGGTCGCCGCGCCGGCGGGCCTCGCGCAGGGCCTCGAGGACCGCGGTGGTGACCCCGTCCGTGAAGTGGAGCAGGTCGAGGTAGAGGATCCCGCCGGGCAGGTGCTCGGTGAACAGCGACGGCAGCTCGATCACCCGCCGTTCGATTTCGATCTCCTTCGGCTCGTTCCAGCCCTCGCGCACCACCTTGACCTTGACCTTGGTGCCGGGCACTCCCTTGAGACGCTTGATCGTCTCGTCGATCGGTTGGTCGAGGGTGGACCAGCCCTCGACCTCGATGATCCGGTCGCCGCTCAGCAGACCGGCCTCGTAGGCCGGGCCGGAGTAGATCGGCCGGGTGATCGTGAAGACCCCGTCCAGGATGTTGACGTAGGCGCCGATGCCCCCGTAGTTCGGGTTCATGTCGAACACGAACTGCTTGTAGACGTCTCCCGGCATGTAGCTCGAGTGCGGGTCGAGGGCGCTCAGCATCCCCTCGGCGGCGGCGGCGACCAGTTCGGCGTCGGTGAACTCGTCCGACCGCATGTGCCGGGCGCGGATCAGGCGCATCACCTCGAGCAGGACCCGCAGGTCGCCCTCGTCCTTGGCCCGGCCGCCGAGCTGGACCTGCTTGGCCAGAGCTTGGTCGAGGGCTTCGATCTTGCGCTGGAAGCGGGCCCGCTGGTCGCGCTGTTCGAGCAGGGCGCGGGCGAGGTCGGCCTCGGGGCCGATGCCGGCGGCGATGGCGCCGAGCCGGTCTTCGATCTCCGGGTCGTCGAGTTCGCCGCTCCGGGCCAGGGCCAGGGCGGCGGCCCGCGAGACCGCCGGCTCCTCGGCGGCGAGGGCGGCGCGGAGCAGGCGGCGGGCGGCGCGGCGGCGGGCGCCGTCGCCGATCGCGTGCAGCACCCGGGCCGCCTCGGCGTAGAGGGCCGGGGCTTCCTCGGGGTCGTGGCCGGCCAGCCAGGCGCCGATCCCGTCCTGAGCCGGTTCGTCCTCCTGGAAGGCGGGCATCTCGAGCACGGCCAGGGCGGCGCGGGCCAGCGCCGGGTCGCCGTCCTCGAGCAGAGCGGCGAGGCGGCCGCCGGCGGCCGGGTTCTCGAATCCGGCCAGGAGCCGGCCGAGAGCGATCAGCTCCGGCCCGGCGGCGCTCTCCAGCCGGTGGACGGCCTCTTCCTGCCAGTCGTCGCCGGCGGGCGGCTCGAAGGAGTCGGCCAGGGCGATCGCGGCGGCCGGGTCGGCGGCCCGGGCGGCGGCGGCGAGGGCGTCCAGGTCGCCGGCGGCCGGGTCCTGGACCAGCAGGGAGAGAAGGAGGGCGGGGAACAGCATCGCGGGTGGGTGGCGGGGGCCCCTTACACTATCGGTTCCGGGGCGCCGTTCCCTCTACGCTTCCGCGCCACGGTCGTGAGCCGCCTTGTCCGCGCCCGATCTTCCCCCCGAGTTCAGCCACCTCGACGCCGCCGGCCGCGCCCGGATGGTCGACGTCGGCGACAAGGAACCGACTCGTCGCGAAGCCGAGGCCGAGGCCCGCGTCGTCTTCCCGGCCCGCGCCTTCGCCCGCCTGCTCGACGGCGACCTGCCCAAGGGCGGCGTGGTCGAGCCGGCCCGGCTGGCCGGGATCCAGGCCGCCAAGCGCACCGCCGACCTGGTTCCGCTCTGCCACCCGCTGCCGCTCGAGGAGGTGGCGGTCGAGATCGAGCCGCTGCCGGCCGAGCGGGCTCTGCGGGTTCGCTGCCGGGCCCGCGCCACCGCCCGCACCGGGGTCGAGATGGAGGCGATGTGCGGCGCCGCCGGCGCCGCGCTGACCGTCTACGACATGACCAAGGCCCTGGACAAGGGCATCCGGATCCAGGGCCTGCGGCTGCTGCGAAAATCCGGCGGCAGATCGGGCCCGTGGCGGCACAATGGAGCCTCCTGAGGGCCGGTCGGCGCCCGCTTCCCTCCCGTTCCCCCTTCCTGCGCGTTCCCCTTGGACCAGGACCTCCTCAAGCAGCCCCTCGCCCTGATGGACGAGGGCGCCCTCACCGAGATCGCATACGAGACCGAGGACGCCCGCATCCGGCTCTCCCGCCGCCAGGAGGGCGGCCAGGCCGTCGTTCTCGGCGGCGCCGCCGCCGCGGCCCCGGCCCCGGCCCCGTCGGCCGCCGCGCCGGCCCCGGCCGCCGCTCCCGAGCCGGCCGAGGAGGAAGGGCTGGTGATCTTCACCGCGCCGATGGTCGGGACCTTCTACCGGGCGCCCAACCCGGAGGCCTCGCCCTACGTCTCGGTGGGGGACACGGTCGGCCCCGACAGCGTCCTCTGCATCCTCGAGGCGATGAAGGTCATGAACGAGATCAAGGCCGAGACGAGCGGCGAGATCGTCGCCATCCTGGCCGAGAACGGCGAGCCGGTCGAGTTCGGGCAGCCGCTGTTCAAGATCCGCCCCGCCTGAGATGCTGCGGCGAGTCCTGGTCGCCAATCGCGGCGAGATCGCCCTGCGGGTGATCCGGGCCTGCCACGAACTCGGGATCGAGGCGGTGGCGGTCTTCTCGCAGGCCGACGCCGACATGCCCTACGTCGAGCTGGCCGACGACGCGGTCTGCATCGGCCCGCCGGAGCCGGCCCGGAGCTACCTGAACGTCCCCAGCATCCTGGCCGCGGCCGAGATCGCCGACGTCGACGCGATCCACCCCGGCTACGGCTTCCTGGCCGAGAACGCCCGCTTCGCCGAGATGTGCACCGCCAGCGGCATCACCTTCGTCGGGCCGCCGGCGGCGGTGATCGACGGCTGCGGCGACAAGGCCAACGCCAAGGATCTGGCCCGCCGGGCCGGGGTGCCGGTGGTGCCCGGCTCGGACGGCCTGGTCGAGTCGGCCGAGGACGCGGTCGGCATTGCGCGCGAGATCGGCTACCCGGTGATCATCAAGGCCACCGCCGGCGGCGGCGGCCGCGGCATGCGGGTGGCCCACAACGAGGCCTCCCTGGCCAACGGCTTCCACCAGGCGCGCTCGGAGGCGGCCACCGCCTTCGGCAACCCGGCGGTCTACCTCGAGAAGTTCGTCGAGAACCCGCGCCACGTCGAGATCCAGATCCTGGCCGGTCCGGACGGCCGGGTCGTCCACCTCGGCGAACGCGACTGTTCGATCCAGCGCCGGCACCAGAAGCTGATCGAGGAGTCGCCGTCGCCGGCTCTGGACGAGGACCTGCGCCGGCGGATGGGCGCCGCCGCGGTCGCCTTCGCCGAGGCCGCCGGCTACCGCAACGCCGGCACCGTCGAGTTCCTGCTCGGCGCCGACGGCAGCTTCTACTTCATGGAGCTGAACGCCCGCATCCAGGTCGAGCACTGCGTCACCGAGATGGTGACCGGCGTCGACCTGGTCCAGTGGCAGCTCCGGATCGCCGCCGGCGAACCGCTCACCCTGCGCCAGGAGGACATCGCCTTGCGCGGCCACGCGATCGAGTTCCGGCTCAACGCCGAGAACCCCGAGCGCGGCTTCGCGCCGACCCCGGGTCTGATCGAACGCCTGGTCCTGCCCGGCGGCCGCGGCGTCCGGATCGACAGCCACCTGGCCGCCGGCTGCCAGATCCCGCGCTGGTACGACTCGATGGTCGCCAAGCTGATCGTCCACGGCGCCGACCGGAGCGAGGCCCTGCGCATCGCCCGCCGCGCCCTCGGCGAGGTCCGGGTCGAGGGGCCCGGTCTCGCCACCACCGCCCCCCTCCACCGCCAGCTGCTCGAGCAGTCGGACTTCGTCGCCGGCCGGGTCGATATCGGCTTCCTCGAGCGCTTCTTGGAGTCCTGAGCCATGCCCCGTGCCCTCGTCACCGGCGCCGCCGGTTTTCTCGGTTCCCACCTCTGCGACAAGCTGCTCGGCCTCGGCTACGAGGTCGTCGGCATGGACAACCTGATCACCGGCGACCGGCGCAACCTGGCCCATCTCGACGATCATCCGAGCTTCAGCTTCGTCCGCCACGACGTCACTCAGTTCATCCACTGCCCGGGCGAGCTGGACGAGATCTACCACTTCGCCTCGCCGGCCTCGCCGATCGACTACCTGAAGATCCCGATCCAGACCATGAAGGTCGGGGCGCTCGGTACCCACAACTGCCTCGGCCTGGCCCTGGCCAAAGGCGCCCGCTTCCTGCTCGCCTCGACCTCGGAGTGCTACGGCGACCCGTTGGTCCACCCGCAGCCGGAGGACTACTACGGCAACGTCAACCCGGTCGGGCCGCGCGGCTGCTACGACGAGGCCAAGCGCTTCGCCGAGGCGCTGACCATGAGCTACCACCGCCACCACGGGGTGGCCACCCGCATCGTCCGGATTTTCAACACCTACGGCCCGCGGATGCGGCTGGACGACGGCCGGGTGCTGCCGGCCTTCATCGGCCAGGCCCTGCGCGGCGAGCCGTTGACCGTCTTCGGCGATGGTTCGCAGACCCGCTCCTTCTGCTACGTCGACGACCTGCTCGAGGGGGTCTACCGGCTGATGCAGTCGGACGAGGTCTACCCGGTCAACATCGGCAACCCGACCGAGATGACCATTCTCGACTTCGCGCGCAAGATCCAGGCCACCCTCGGCACCGACCTGCCGATCGAGAGCCGACCGCTGCCAGAAAACGATCCCAAGGTGCGGCAGCCGGACATCGCCAAGGCCCGCGCCCTGCTCGGCTGGGAGCCGCAGGTGGACCTCGACGAAGGCCTGCGCCGGACCATCCCCTTCTTCCAGGAGCGGGTCCGGGGGGCCGGCGCGGCGCGGAGCTGAGCGGCCATGTGCGGGATCGTCGCAGCCGTCAGCGCCGGCGGGGACGTCGCCGGCGACGTGCTCGCCGGCCTGCGCACCCTCGAGTACCGCGGCTACGACTCGGCCGGGATCGCGGTCCTCGCCGACGGCGGCATCGAGGTCCGGCGCAAGATGGGCAAGATCGCGGTGCTCGAGCGGGAGCTGGCCGCCCGGGCCCTGCCGCCGTCGCCGCTGGCCCTGGCCCACACCCGCTGGGCGACTCACGGCGCCCCGGCCGACCGCAACGCCCACCCGCACACCGACGACGCCGGCGCCGTGGTCGTCGTCCACAACGGGATCATCGAGAACTACCGCGAGCTGCGCGGCCTGCTCCAGGCCCAGGGCCACGCCTTCCGCTCCGAGACCGACACCGAGGTCCTGGCCCACCTGATCGGCCACCTCCTGCGCGAGGACGGCGACCTGCACCGGGCCGTGCGGCGGGCGCTGGACCGGGTCCACGGCGCCTACGCCCTGGTCGCCGCCGCCGCCGGCCGGCCCGACCTGCTGGTGGCCGCGCGCCGGGACTCGCCGCTGGTCATCGGCCTGGCCGAGGGCGCCTGCTACGCCGCCTCCGACATGCCGGCGCTGCTTCACCGGACCCGCGACTTCCTGGTCCTCGAGAACGGCGAGACGGCGGTCCTGACCCCGAACGGGGCCGTGCTCTACGACGGCGCCGGCCGGCCGGTCGAGCGGCCGCCGGTGCGCTGCGACTGGACCCCGGAGCAGGCCGAGAAGGGCGGCTACCCGCACTTCATGCTCAAGGAGATCGAGGAGCAGCCGGACGTCCTCGCCCGCACCGCCTTCGACCGCCTGCGCGACGACGAGGGCGACGTCGAGTTCGAGCCCGGCTTCGACCTCGACGACCAGGCCCTGGCCGGTTTCCGCCGCCTCCGCTTCATGGCCATGGGCACCAGTTTCCACGCCGCCCTGCTCGGCAAGCTGATGCTCGAGGAGCTGGCGGCCCTGCCCGGCGACACCCTCAACGCCAGCGAGTTCCTCTACAGCCCGCGGCTGCCGGAGGAGGACGCCCTGACCGTGGTCATCTCCCAGTCCGGGGAGACCGCCGACAGCCTGCGGGCGATGCGCGAGGTCCAGGCCCGCGGCGGCCGGGTGCTCGGCGTCTGCAACGTCCGCGGCGCCACCCTCGAGCGCGAGGCCGACCACGTCATCCTGACCCACTGCGGCCCCGAGGTCGGGGTCGCCTCGACCAAGGCCTTCTTCGGCCAAGTCACCGCCCTCTACCTGCTGGCGCTGCGGGTCGGCCGCGCCCGCGGGGTGATCGACCGCGACCGCGGCCGGGAGTTGCTCGCCGACCTGCGCCGGCTGCGGCCGCGGCTGGACGCCCTGTTCGGCCCGGCCACCGCGGCGCCGCTGGCCGCCGCCGCCGAGCTGCTGGCGCCGGCGGCCGGCTGCTTGTTCCTCGGCCGCTGCCTCAACCACCCGATCGCCCTCGAGGGGGCGCTCAAGCTCAAGGAGATCAGCTACATCCACGCCGAGGGCTACCCGGCCGGCGAGATGAAGCACGGCCCGATCGCGCTGATCTCGCCCGAGTTCCCGGTCGTCGCCATCGCCACCCCCGGCCGCACCCACGACAAGATGCTGTCGAACATCGAGGAGGTGAAGGCTCGCGCCGGCCGGGTGATCGCGGTCGGCCTGGCCGACGACCGGCGGCTGGCCGAGCTGGCCGACGTCGTCCTGCCGGTACCGGAGGTGCCGGAGCTGCTGTCGCCCCTGGTCAACGTCATCCCGCTCCAGCGCCTGGCCTACGAGACCGCCCGGCGCCTCGGCCGCGAGATCGACCAGCCCCGCAACCTGGCCAAGTCCGTGACCGTCGAGTGAGATGAGCCCCGCCGCCGCCGCCGCCGCCGGTGAACTCCCGGCCCGCCCCTTCCACAAGGTTCTGATCACCGGCGCCGCCGGTTTCATCGGCTCGCACCTGGCCGAGCGCTGCCTCGAGCTGGGGGCGGAGGTGGTCGGCCTCGACCTGTTCGACGACTTCTACGACCCGGCCCTGAAGCGGGCCAACGTCGCCCGGGCCCTGGCCCACCCGCGCTACCGCTTGGTCGAGGGCGACATCCGCGACCGGGCGGCGATGCGGGAGCTGGTCGCCGCCGGCGGCTTCGACGTCATCGTCCACCTCGCCGCCCGCGCCGGCGTCCGGCCGTCGCTGGAGCGGCCGGCGCTCTACTACGACGTCAACGTCCAGGGCACGCTGTCGCTGCTCGACGCCGTCCGCGCCGCCGACCCGGCCATCCGGTTCGTCAACGCCAGCTCGTCGAGCGTCTACGGCGGCCTGACCGCGACCCCGTTCGCCGAGAGCGACGAGAACTCGCGCCCGGTCTCGCCCTACGCCGCCAGCAAGAAGGCCGGCGAGGTGCTCTGCTACACCTATCACCACCTCTACGGCATCGACACCTTCAGTCTGCGCTTCTTCACGGTCTTCGGCCCGCGCCAGCGTCCGGAGATGGCGATCGCCAAGTTCGCCCGGCTGCTGCGCGAGGGGCGGCCGGTGCCGATGTTCGGCGACGGCAGCACCGCCCGCGACTACACCTACATCGACGACATCGTCGACGGCGTGGTGCGGGCGATGGAGCGCTGCCGCGGCTACGAGATCTTCAACCTCGGCGAGTCGCGGACCACGACCCTGGCCGATCTGATCCGGCTGCTCGGCGCGGCCCTCGGAGTCGAGCCCGAGGTCGAGCGGCTGCCGCTCCAGCCCGGCGACGTCACGATCACCTGCGCCGACCTCGCCAAGTCGCGGCGGCTGCTCGGCTACGACCCGCACACCGAGGTGGCCGAGGGGCTCGCCCGCTACGCCGCCTGGCTCGAGCGGGGCGAGCGCTAGCCCTCCCGGTAGCGGCGGGCGATCTCCGGATCGTCGAAGACCAGCCGGCCGCGGAAGCTCTCGTCGCCGCGCAGGATCCAGATGTTGTCGCCGTCGAGGCGGAAGTCCGGGCCGCGGACCAGGGAAACCAGCTCCGGCAGCGAGTGGACCGGCACCCAGCCGTCGTCCTCGTTCCGCTCCTTGGTCCGGGCGGCGACGATCACGTCGCCGGGCTGCAGGCCGAGCTTCTCGGCGGCGGTGCCGCGGTAGACCTCGGTGATCCGCAGCACATACATGATCCGGGTCTGCCAGCCGCGCTGGTAGCGCAGGCGGTCGGGGGCGGCGTCGAAGCCGAGCAGGCCGAAGGTCTCGCGCAGTCGGGCCGGCAGCAGCTCGAGGCGGACGCCGCGGTTGCGGCCGCGACGGTCGGCGACGCGCAGGGCGACGGTGTCGCCGGCCCGGTGGCCGAGCATGCGGGCGGCGTACTCCCGCCGGCTGTGGACCTCCTGGCCGTCCACTTCGAGGATGCGGTCGTCGGGGCGGAGGCCGGCGACCGCCGCCGGCCCACGCGGGTGGAGGTCGGCGACGAGCAGCCGGCCGTCGCGTTCGACCACCCGCATGCCGGCCCAGAAGCGGGTCGAGCGGTCGGTGTCGAGCAGGCGGTCGGCGAGGATCTCCTTGACCCGGTCGACCGGGATCGCGAAGCCGATGCCGTCGGCCGCCATCAGGGTGGCGCTGTTGATGCCGATGAGCTGGCCGTAGGCGTTGAGCAGCGGGCCGCCGGAGTTGCCGGGGTTGATGGCGGCGTCGGTCTGGATCAGGCCGTGCAGCTCGGCGGTGCCGCCGTCGGGGGTCCGGACGGTGACGTCGCGGCGGCGCCCGGAGAGGATGCCGGAGGTGACCGAGTGCTCATTGCCGAACGGAGTGCCGATCGTGATCACCTTCTCGCCGATCAGCAGGTCGCCGCTCTCCTGGAGAGGGATGGCGCGGAACGGCCCGGGGGCGTCGATCCGGAGCAGGGCCAGATCCCACTCCCGATCGATGTTGAGGACCGTGGCCGGGAAGCGGCCGCCGCCGAAATCGGTGCCGAACTCGACCTCGATCGCCACCGAGTCCGGGTCGATCCCGGGCTCGAGCGGCGCCGCGACGTGGGCGTTGGTGATCACCAGGCCGCTCGGGTCGATGACCACCCCGGTGCCCTGGCCGACCAGTTGCCGCTCGCCGGTGGCCGGGTGGCCGGCGAACAGACCGCCGAAGGGGCTGGCCAGCGGCCGGGCGAAGATGTCGATGCTGACCACCGACGGGCCGGCCATCTGGTAGACCCGAGCCTCGATCGTCAGCCGGTCGCCGTAGCGGGCGAGGAGGTCGTCGTCGCCCGGCAGTTGCGGGGCGGCCGCGAGGGCGAGGGCGAGGGGGAGCAGGAGCATCGGAGAAGGATACGGACCGGGGCCGACGGAGGTTGGCCGCGCCGGGCCTCCGGGCCGGATTCAGTCCGGGAAGACGGTCAGTCCGTCGACCACCGCCCGCTCGCCCGGATCGAGCCGAAAGACCGCCCGGAACCCGACCTCGGCCGATCCGGCCAGCTCGACCCCGACCCGCCGGGGCTCGAGAACCGAGCCCAGGCCGAGGTCCTCGCCGACCGCGGCCAAGACCTGGCCGCTGCCCGGATCGAACAGCTCGACGGTCACCGAGCCGAGGCCGGGCCCGCCGAGAGTGCGGAGTTCGACCCGGCGGGCGCGCAGTCGCCATTCCAGCCGGGCGCCGTCGTGCTCGCACCAGCTCAGGTCGAGGCCGACCAGGTCGAGGCCGCTCAGCCCCGGCAGATCCCGTCGCCGTTCCCGCTGCCAGGGCCAGACCCGGTCCGGCTGCGGGTTGGCCGGATGGTTCGGGTCGTACCAGCGCAGGCCGGAATAGGAATCCTCGACCGTGTAGGGGGCGGGCAGGCGCCGCCACGGCGCCCCCGGCCGGTCCTCGCCGACGACCAGACCGGACTGGGTTCCGACCACGATCCGCCGATCGAGGGCGAAGGTCCGCGGCAGCCGGATCGGTTCGCACCACTCTTCGGGGAAGGGGCCGCCGACCGGCTCCCAGGCCGGGCGCGGCGCCGCCAGGTCGATCCGGACCACGCCGGTGCCCCAGGTCGAGGCATAGAGGACCGGCCGCCGGTCGAAGTCGGGCGGCACCGCCAGGTCGCGGATCTCGCCCTCCAGGCCGGCGCGCGGCAGGGCCGTCCAGACCGGTCCGTCCTCGCGGTCGAGGACCTGCCAGACCCGGGGGGCCGTCTGTTCCGCGACGAACAGGCGCGGCGCCTCCGGGCGGCGGAAGCCCGGGTCGAGGGCGAGGTTGATCAGGGTGCCGCCGGGCGCGCCGAGGGGCAGCCAGCCCTTCGGGGTCAGGCGGAACAGCGCCGGTCCGGCGATCGCGTAGACGTCGCGCCAGTCGGCCGGCGAGGCGCTGCCGCAGGTCGGCGCGATCTCCATCCGCAGCACCGGCGGCATCGGGCTGCCGTCGAGCTGGCGGGAGACCTCGAAGACGTGGCGGCCGCCGTCGCCGGACAGGAAGATCCGGTCCGGGGCCCAGGTCGACCAGGCCAGGATCGCTTCGCCGTCGAGCGGCGGCGGTCCGAGGTCGAAGGTGGGATGGAAGGCCAGGGCGCGCGGGTTGCGCGGGGTGACCGGCCACAGCCAGCCGGTCCGGCCGAAGGCGTTGCCGCCGGCCGGGTCCAGCCAGAAGGCCACCCCACCCTCGCCGGCCAGACCGACGGCGCCGTCGCGGGCGAAGTGGGCCGAGACGGCGACGCTGCGGTTGTAGAACAGCGGCCCGTCGAGCAGGGTGGTCGTTCCGGAGTCCACCCGGGTCCGGACCAGGCCCGAGCCGTAGGCGCCGGCGAAGGCGACCAGGTCGCCGGCGGCGTCGGTACCGAGGTCGAGGTCGCGGACGTGGGCGGCGGAACGGAAGGCGACCTGATGCCAGACGGCGCCCTGGTCCTCGCCGGCGTAGAGGCCGGACTGACGGCCGAGGAAGAGGCGGCCGTCGGCCGCGAAGGCCGGCGACACGGCGAAGCCGAAGTCCCGCGCCCGCTCGAGGGCGACCGCGGTCTCGCGCTCGTTCTCGAGAAAGAAGTCCTGGTGGTTGCCGGCGTCGTCCCAATGCACGCCGCCGTCGGCGGACCGAAGCACGCCCGGCGGCATCGGGGCGGCGCCGGGCTCGGGGATCGCCTCGCAGGCGGCGAAGAACCAGTGTCGGCCGGCCGGTCCGGGGCCGGCGGCGGCGAGGGCGCGGACGGCGCTGTCGGTCCCTTGGACGCGGACGAAAGCGCCGCCGAAGTCGCCGCTGCGCCAGAGTTCGCCGGCGGTGCCGGTGGCGGCGGCGGGATCGTCGCGGCCGCGGCCGAGGACGATGCCGCCGCTGGCGGCGAAGTCCGAGGCGAAGGCGAGTCCGGTGATCCACCAGTCGTCGGGACCGGCGGCCGGGGCGGCGAACCGGGGGTGGATCACCCAGTTCCGGCCGCCGTCCTTGCTCATCCAGAGGCGGCCGGCGATCCCGGCCAGGATCATCCGCTGCGGACCGGGCGGGGCGTTCGGGTCGTAGTCCGGGCAGACCGCGATCTGGGCGTGGAGGTCGGCGTCGCCGGTGGTGAGCAGCAGCTGCCAGCTCGCGGCGGCCTCGTCCCAGGCCAGGACCCGGCCGCCGGTGGTGACCAGGAGCACCGGCCCGGAGCCGTTGGCCGGGGCGGCGAGGGCGGCGACCGTGCGGTCGTCGGCCGGGAGCCCGTCGCGGGCGGCCACCGCCTGAGCGCCGGGCCGGACGGTCCAGACCCCGGAGCGGGTGCCGAGGAAAAAGCGCGGGTCGGTGGGGTGGTTCCAGTAGAGGGCCGCCGTGCCCTGGGTGAAGCCGAGGCCGTCGCCGGCGATCGTGGACCAGCTCAGGCCGAGATCGGTCGAGCGCAGGAACTTCACGTGCGAGTTCGAGGCCAGGACGATCTCCAGACCCCCGTTCGGGCCGGGGCCGACCGCGACCGCGTGGACGTCGTCGTGCGGCAGGTGGAGGAGGGGGAGGAGGACGGCGAGAGCGGGAAGAAGGGGCACGGGCGGCCGGAAAAGGGGGAGGACAGGGATTTTGCCAGCCGATCGGCCGGCGGGGCTAGACTGTGCGGCTGGTTTCCGGCCGCCGGCGGCCGGATCCACGGCCAGAATCATGACAGGATCTCCCGCCGAAGCCTGGACCGAAGAGAACGCCGAGGCCACTCTTCGCCGCCTCCAGGAAGACTTCCCCGGCTACACGCCGAACGAACTCTACGCCATCTGGTGCGTCCAGCACGACCGGGTGCCGCTCGACGTCGACGGCAAGGTGATCCTCGAGCAGTGGGCGATCGCCGGCGAGGAGGACGGCCGCTACCTCCCGTGCGGCCCGTTCAAGGTGTCGCGGGCGCTCTACGGGCGGGCGAAGAAGGCCAAGAAGGGCGAACGGAAGCCGGCGGTGAAGCGCCGGGCCGCCACCGGTGTCTCGGCCTCGGCCGCCGCCGCGGCCGGCCTCCAGGCGGGCGGACCGCTCAGCCCGCGGGCGCTCGAGTTCGCCAAGGCCTACGACCGGGCGGCCAAGCTGATCGACGCGATCGTTCTCCGTCGGCACGAGATCGCCGATTTCACCGCCGAGTTGCGCGAGGTCCGGCCGGTGATCCTCGAGGAGCTGGCCGCGGCCAGTCCGGAGGCCGGCGAGCTGCTGCGGGAACTCGGCGTGCTCGCGGACTGAGAATCCCGGCAAGGAATCCGGTCCGCATCGGTGGACCCTGATCACCGGGGAACCGTAACCCCGGCCGGTCGGTCTCGTCTTCCCGGGTGGCGGAAGGTTCCGGGCGCGCCCAGGCGCCCCCGGCGGAACCGGGTGAAGGCCCGCCTCCGCCGCCGGGATCCGATCGAGGCGGGGAACTCGGCGGCGGCCGGCCCTCTCCCGGTCCACGACGTGAAACCGAGCGGTCGGCCGGCCGCCGACCCGTTCCGGCCGCCCGGGCCGGTGGTGGGGGAGGGACCGTCCGTTTCGGCCGCTCAGAAACGTGCCCGAAGGGGAGTGGTTACGCTCCAAACCCGAACCAGGGTCCAGGGAACCGGCCCGGATTCCCTGGACCTCGTCCATTCCGGCCTCCTAGGCTGGGGACATGGACCCTATCCAGCCGGATCCCTCCGACCCGCTCGCCGCCGGCCTGCTCCGCGCCGGCTTCCGTCTCGTCCAGCGCCGAGCGGGTTGGTGGGAGTGCCTGCTCCTCGACGGCGAGTCGTCCTGGCTGGGGCGCGGCGAGACCCAAGAGGACGCGGTGCGCGCCGCCTTCCGGGCGATGATTCCGTCGCCGCGGGTGCGGGCCCTGCTCCTCCCACTGCTGGGCATGGTCGGCGGTGCGGAGGCGCCGGCCGAAGAGGGGGCCGAAGAGATCGCCGAGGAGGCGGCGGCGGAGGCGCCGGGCGATGAGGATGCCGCCGACGGAGGGGCCGACGGAGCCGGCGACGCGGCGCCGCCGGCGCCGGCGAAGCGGCGTCGGAGTCCGGATCCCGCCGAGGTCGGGGCGGCGCTCGCCCGCCTCGAGGATCTGGAGCGGCGGATCGACGAGGCGGCGCCGGAACTGAGTGAACTTTCCTCGCGGCGGATCCGCCTGAATCTCCTCGGCTGGATCGCCTTGGCCCGGGCCGAGGAGGCGGCCTTGCCGGGGCTGGAGGAGGTCTCGGAGGCGGTGCGCTCGATCGCCCAGCGGCTGCAGGGGATCGCCCGCGAGCTGTGGCCGGGCAACGTGTCGGCGCTGCAGATCCACCAGACCCCGCGCGGATCCTCCGGTCTT
>RFGR01000010.1 GCA_003696625.1 Planctomycetota bacterium | reverse complement strand
GCCGACCGCCCCGGCCGGCCGCGACCGGGGCCGGGCCCGATCGCGGCTCCGCCGAGGCGGCCGGCTGCCATCGGACGGGAGTCTAGGCCTCCGGGCTCGGCTCCTCCGCGGCCGGAGCGGCTTCGGCCGCGGACTCGGCGGCCGCCGACGACTCCTGGCCCTCCGTCTCGGCGGCGGCCGGCGCGCCCTCGGCCGCCTGGGCCTTCTCCTCGGAGGCCTTCTCCTCGGTCGCCGCCTTGGCGGCGGCCCGCTTCTCGGCCTTGGCCTTCTTCCGCGCCTGCTGCTCCTGCCACTTGGCTCGGACTTCGTCGTTCTCCTCGAAGTCGGCGTGGATGAAGCTGAGGCCGATGCGCTCTTCGCCGCAGTCGACCCGCACCACCCGCACCTCCACCTTGAGGCCGGGGATGCAGTGGTTCTCGGGATCGTTCTGCCACTCCTGCGGCAGCGAGCTGTAGTGCATGAAGGCCTCGAGGTCCTCCTCGAGCTTGACGAAGGCGCCAGCGCTGATGTTCTTGGTGACCGTACCGGAAAGCATGTCGCCGACGTGGTAGTTGGAGGGGATGTAGTCCTCCCACGGGTTCTTGGTCAGCTGCTTCATGCCGAGGCTGATCCGCTGCTTCTCCCGGTCGACGTTGAGGACCACGCACTGGATGCGGTCGCCCTTCTTGACGATCTCCGACGGGTGCTGAATCTTGCGGGTCCAGTGGAAATCGGTGTTGTGGAGCAGACCGTCGATGCCCTCCTCGATCTCGACGAAGGCGCCGTAGCTGGCCAGGTTCTTGACCGTGGCCTCGATGACGGTGCCGGGCAGGTAGGACTCGGCGATCTTGTCCCAGGGGTTGCCCTCGACCTCGCGCACCGACAGCGACATCTCCTTCTTCTCGAGATCGATTGCCTTGACGAAGACCTGGACCTCCTGGCCCTTCTCGTACTCGTTTTCGGGGTTGAGGTTCTGGCGGGTCCAGGACAGCTCGCTGACGTGCACCAGCCCCTCGACCCCGGGCTCGAGCTCGACGAACAGGCCGTAGGGCACGATGTTGGCCACCCGCCCGGTGTGGATGGTGCCGACCGGGTAGCGGCTGGTGATCGTCTCCCAGGGATCCTCGGTCAGGGCCTTCAACGACAGCGCGACCCGGTTCCGCTCGCGATCGATCTTCGACACGTAGACGTCGATCACGTCGCCGATCTTGACCATTTCGCGCGGGTGCTTGATGCGGCCGTAGGACATGTCGGTGACGTGCAGCAGGCCGTCGATCCCGCCGAGGTCGACGAAGGCGCCGAAGTCGGCGATGTTCTTGACCTCGCCCTTGCGGACCTGGCCTTCGGCGATCTCCTGCAGCAACGCCTCGCGCTTCTCGGCCCGCTCCTCCTCGAGCAGCTGACGACGGGAGACGACGATGTTCCGCCGCTCCTCGTCGATCTTGACGATCTTGGCCCGCAGGGTCTGACCGATGAAGTCGGCCGGCTCGGCGGTCCGCCGCAGGTCGATCTGCGAGGCGGGCATGAAGACGAGGACGCCGTCGACGTCGATCAGCAGGCCGCCCTTGATCTTCTTCTTGACCACGCCCTCGATCTCGTCGCCGGGCTCGTAGACCCCGACCACCTTGGCCCAGGAGCGTTCCCGGTCGGCGTCGGCCTTGGACACCACCGGCACGTTGGTGTTGCGGTCGTCGCCGTAGTAGAAGACCTCGAACTCGTCGCCCGGGGCGGGCAGGCCGTCCTCGAACTCGGCGAAGGGAATCGGGGCTTCGGCCTTGCCGCCGATGTCGACCAGGACGCGCTGGCCGTCCTCGTCCAGGGACAGAACCCGGGCCGGAATGATCGTGTCGGGTTCGACGGCGCCGATGCCGTCGGGGAGAGCCTGTTCGAGCTGGAAGTCCTGGCCCAGCGCCTCGCTGAGCTGGTGCTCCAGTTCCTGGTCGTCGATCTCGAAGCGCCGGAGGGCGTCTTTGGAAGCCATGAAGTCGGGGGGTGGGTGGAAGGGACCGGGGAACGTCGGCCTAGGGCTGGCCCCGCGCCGGACCGGGCGCAAGCAGCGGCCGGGCGAGGTTCAGGAGGCGCCGGATCGCCTCCTCGACGGAGAGTTCGTTGTTGTCGAGCAGCACGCTGCCCGGGACGCGGCGCGGGGCGGATTCCCCCCGGGCGGCGTCGCGGGCGTCGCGGGCGGCCAGCGCCCGCAGCACCTCGGCGCGGTCGGTCGGCCGGCCGGAGGCCAGCCGCTGCCGGTAGCGCCGGTCGGCCCGGACCTCGAGCGAAGCGTCGACGAAGACCTTGAGGGCGGCGTCCGGGAAGATGACGGAGCCGGCGTCGCGCCCGTCGGCGACTACCCCGGCGACGCCGGCTTGGCGCCGCAGCCGGCGCATGCGCCGGTTCAGGGCCGCGCGCACCTCGGGCCGGTCGGCCACCTCGGTCACCAGCTCGTCGATTTCCGGGCTGCGGATCTCCCCGCGGAGTTCGCGCCCGTCGACGACGACGGTGCCGTCGGGCCGGCCGAGGATCTCGATCTCAGAGAGCAGGGCGAGGAGGTCGGCGGCCGAAGTCGGATCGACGCCGCGCTCCCGCGCGGCCCAGGCCAGGGCCCGGTACCAGGCGCCCGAGTCCAGGTAGGTCCAGCCGAGCCGTTCGGCCAGCCTCCGGGCCAGGGTGCTCTTGCCGGAGCCGGAGAGGCCGTCCAGGGCGATGACCGGAACCGGCTCCGAAGGGCCGTGGGCGGGCATGGGAACGGATGATTCTATCCCTGGCCGGATCGGGGTCAAATCGCCGCGGGCGGCCGCTCGGGCGACCAGGCCGGCAGCACCCGGAGGCGAAGGCCGCCGGGCAGTTCCCGCTGCTCCTCCCGGTGCAGGTGGCCGATCACGGCCAGTCCGGCGCCAGCCTCGGCCAGGGCCGCCGCCACCGCCGCCGGCTCGAGGGCGAGGGCGTCGAGCGGCTTCCGCGCCACCGCCGCGCGGCTGACCCCGCGCATCCGGGCGGCCAGGCGAAGGCGCAGCCGGTAAGGCAGGGCCCGAAGCAGCCGCCGCAGCGGCGGCCAGCGCAGCGCCCGCCGCAACCGCTGATAGGGCCGGTCGCGCAGGCAGTACTCGTCGCCGTGGCTGAGCAGGGCCAGCCCCTCCTCGGCCGGGGCCAGCAGGGCGTCGGCCAGCCGGGCGCCGAGCGGTGCGAGGTCGGCCGGTTCGAACAGCACGTCGCGGTTGCCGCGGAGGAGCCAGAGCCGGCCGCCGGCGGCGGTCAGCTCCCGCGCCGCCGCCAGCAGCGGCGCCCAGGCGGGTTCCCGCCAGTGCCCCGGACCCGGCCAGGCGTCGACCAGATCGCCGAGCACGGCCAGGTCGGCCCCGGCGCCGGCCAGCTCCCGGACCTGGGCCGCGAAGGCCGCGATCTCCTCCGGCTCCTCCGGCCGCAGGTGGAGGTCGGCCACGACCCGAGGCGCCCGCTCCAGTCGGATCCGGATCATCCGCCGTCGAGACCGAGTTCCTTGGCCTTCTGCCACAGCGCTTTGCGGGAGATGCCGAGCAGGCGGGCGGCCTCGGCCCGGCGGCCGCCGGTCGCCGCCAGCGCCCGCCGGATCGCCTCCCGCTCGGCCCGACGGACGCACTCGCGCAGGCTGGGCACCTCCTCCGGCCGGCGGCCGTGGCCGCCGAGGGGGCCGCCGGGAAAGAAGTGCTCGCGCCGGAGCAGGCGGGCCCGGCCGGCCAGGGCCACCGCCCGCGCGACCGCGTTCTCGAGTTCGCGCACGTTGCCGGGCCAGTCGTGGTCGGCCAGCGCGGCCAGGGTCGCCGGCGGCACCTCAAGGCGTCCGTCCGGGTCGTGCCGGCGCAGGAAGACGGCGACCAGCCGCGGCAGGTCCTCGAGCCGCTCCCGCAACGGCGGCAGCCGAATCGGCACCACCGCCAGCCGGTAGTAGAGATCCTCGCGGAAACGGCCGGCGGCGACCGCCCGCCCCAGATCGCCCTTCGCCGCCGCCACCGTCCGCCCCTGGAACGGCAGCGCCTCGTCCGAGCCGAGCGGCCGGAACTCCCGCTCCTGGAGCACCCGCAGCAGCGCCGCCTGAGCGGCCGCCGGGAAGTCGTCGACGTCGTCCAGGAAGAGGGTGCCCCGGCCGCAGCGCTGGAACAGGCCGGCGTGGTCCTCGTCGGCGCCGGTGAAGGCGCCGCGGCGGAAGCCGAACAGCTCCCCCTCGAGCAGTCCCGCCGGCAGGGCGGCGCAGGCGACCGGGACGAAGGGCGCCTCCGGGTGCGGGCCGATCCAATGGATCGCCCGCGCCACCCGCTCCTTGCCGGTCCCGCTCTCGCCCTCGATCAGGACCGCCGCCTCGCTGGCGGCCGCGGTCCGGATGCGCTCCCGGACCGCGCGCATCGCCGGGCCGTCCCCGACCAGGCCGAGGTCGTCCTCGTCGTCGCCCGCCCGGAGTCGCTCGAGTTCGGTCCGCATCGCGCGGATCTCGCCCACCCGCCGGACTTGGGCCAGCAGGGCCTCGGCCGGAAACGGCTTCTGCAGATAGCCGAAGGCGCCGCCCCGCATCGCCGCCACCGCCTGCTCGACGGTGGCGTAGCCGGTCATCACGATCACGTCGGCCGGCGGATCCTGCTCGCGGGCCCGTTCGAGGACGCGGATGCCGTCGGCGCCGGGCAGGCGGACGTCGGTCACGACCAGGTCGCAGCGGCCCTCGCGGAGCCAGGCCAGGGCGGCGGCGCCGTCGTGGAGGACGGTGACCCGGTGCCCCGCCTCGCCCAGGCCCTCGGCGAGGGCGGCGGCCAGGGTCCGTTCGTCCTCGACCAGGAGGATCTCCATTCACTCCTCCCCCGCCGCCAGCAGCCCGGCCAGGAGCATCCGGTGGGCCAGCCGGGCGACCGCGAAGTCGCTGGCGTGCTGCCCCGGCCGCGGCAGCAGCTCGACGAGTTCGGCGCCGACGATCCGCCGCCGGTCGACGGCCAGCCGCCGGAGCAGCTCGCTGACCGTATACCAGTCCAGCCCGCCCGGTTCGGGGGTGCCGGTGCAGGGCACCAGGCCCGGGTCGAGGCCGTCGACGTCCCAGGAGAGCCAGAGCGGGCCCGGCGGCAGGGCGGCCAGGACCCGCTCGACCCGCTCGGCCGGCGGCAGCGGCAGAAGCTCCCGGGCCAGGAGGGCCCGGACGCGGCCGCCGTCGCCGCCGGCGGCGTAGAAATCCCGCTCTTCCGGCGAGACCGCCCGGATCCCGAAGGCGAGGATCCGCGCCCGGGTCTGCTCCAGCACCCGACGCATGACGCAGCCGTGGCCGAAGCGGGTGCCCTCGTATTCGTCCCGCAGATCGGGATGGGCGTCGAGGTGGAGGACGACGAGATCCGGGTGGCGGGCGGCGGCGGCGCGGATCGGACCAAGGCTGAGCGAGTGCTCGCCGCCGAGCAGCAACGGCAGCCGGCCGGCGGCCAGGAGTTCCGCCACCGCCGGCTCGAGGTGTTCAGCCAGCTCCTCCGGCGGGCCGGAGCAGCGGACCTCGGCCAGGGTCCGGACCCCGAACCGCCGGGCCTCGTCCTCGAGCCATTCGTCCCAGAATTCGACCTGACGCGAGGCCTCGAGGATGGCCGCCGGTCCGGCCTGGGTGCCGCCGGCGTAGGTCGTGGTCGCCTCGTAAGGAACCGGCAGGACGACCGCGGGGGCGTCCGGCCCGGCCCGGTCGGGCGGCAGACCGAGGAAGGCGCCGGGATCGGCGGCGGGACGGAGGGCGGCGTCCAAGGCGGCGGCCGCCGGCCGGCGGCGCCCGCTCATTCTAGGAAAGCCGGCATTCGCCGCCGCCGGCCGCCGGAGGCCGGTAGACTTCCGCCATGCGCCTGGAGTACCAGCAGAACCTGCGGATGGAGCAGCGGCTCCTGCAGTCGCCGCAGATGATCCAGGCCATGCAGATCCTGCAGTGCACGACCCAGGAGCTGCTCGACCGGATCGAGACCGAACTCGAGGACAACCCCTTTCTCGAGAGCGACCTGCCCAAGCCCGAGAGCGGGCCGGAGACCGAGACCGGCGGCGAGGGCGAGGAGACCGGCGACGACGAGCCCGGGGAGGATCTGCCCGAACTGGGCGAGATCGACCAAATCTTCGAGCCGGGCGAGCGGCCGAGCGGTCCGCGCGGCGACGGTGAGGAACGCTGGGACATGGTCCAGGACCTGCCCGCCCCCGAGGAGCAGACGACCGAGACGATCCTGGCCGAACTCCGGGTCAGCGACGCCGAGCCGGAGGAGATCCGAGCCGCCGAAGCGATCCTGGCCGCGCTCGACCCGCGCGGCTTCCTGCCCGAAGGCTCGGAAGGAGTGGCCGCCGCCGGCGGGCTGGATCCGGACCTGGTCGAACACGTCCTCCACCACCTGCGCGACCTGGCCCACCCGGCCCTGGGCGCCCGCGATCTTCGCGAGGCCTATCTGCTTCAGCTGGCGGCGATGCCGGAGGAGCAGCCGCTGGCCACCGCCTTGGTCCGCGACCACTTCGACGACCTGCTCGCCAACCGCCTGCCGCAGATCGCCAAGGCCCTCGGCGTCACCCTGGGCGACGTGCGCGAGGCGCTCGAGGTCCTGCGCGGCCTCGATTCCCGGCCCCTGGCCGAGTACGAGCAGGACGCCTCGATGTCGATCGTCCCGGACGTGATCGTCCTGCCCGACGAGGACGGAGGCTACCGGGTCCAGCTCGCCCGCGACGGCCTGCCGGAACTCCGGCTCAGCGACAGCGCCAAGGAGGCCCTCGACCGAGCCAAGGGCAACAAAAAGCTCCACGCCCACCTGATGAAGAAGATCGAGCGGGCGCGCTGGCTGCTCGACGCCGTCGCCCAGCGCCGCCGGACCTTGCTGCGGGTGGCCACCGAGCTGGTCCGGCGCCAACGGGAGTTCCTCGACTACGGCCCGGAACGCCTGCGGCCGCTCAAGATGCAGGAGGTGGCCGAGGCCATCGGCGTCCACATCAGCACCGTGTCCCGGGCCATCCGCGGCAAGTGGGCCCAGACCCCGCAGGGCATCCTGCCCCTCAAGGGCTTCTTCTCCGGCGGCCAGACCACGAGCAGCGGCGGCCAGACCTCCCGGATCGCCATCCAGGAACGGATCCGGGAGATCATCGAGCAGGAGGACCGCACCTCGCCGCTCAGCGACGAGGAGATCGTCCGGATCCTCCGCCAGCGCAACGGCGTCAAGGTGGCGCGGCGCACGGTGACCAAGTACCGCAAGGCGCTCGGCATTCCGTCCTCGAACCTCCGCCGGGTCCACGGCGAATGAGCGCCGGCGGCGGCCGGCCCCCGCTCGCCGGCGGCGCCCGAGGGGCGCTGGCCCTGCTCGTCTTCGCCCTGCTCACGGCCCTGGCCGCCGGCGGCGCCGCCGCCGCCCTGGACCTGGCCGAGGCCGACGGCCGGCCCGGCCTCGGCCTCGAGGACATCCGGCGCCGGTTCGGCGGCGATCCGGCCGGCTCCGCCCTGGTCCGGCGCCTGGCCGGCCCGGACGGCGCCCACGTCGCCGATCCGATCCGCCGCGCCGGCCTGCTCGAGTGGGCGCTGGCGCCCGGCCGCCCCGACTTCGACGCCGCCGCCCACCGGGCGGCCTTCGAGGCCGAGTGGGCGGCGGTCGTCGGCCGCGACTGCCGCCCCTGCCACGGTCCCGACGCGGCCCGACCGCTGCTCCGCTACGCCGACCTGGAGCCCTACCTGGCGCCGCCGGTCGGTCCGCCCTTCCGGCGGCTCGCCGCCCGCACCGCCCGGATCCTCGGCCTCGGTTCGCTGCTGCTGCTGGCCGCCGCCGCGCTCGGCGTCGCCGCGGGGTTCCGCGGCGGCCGACCGCCGGCTATCCTGGTCGGTCCGGCCGCCGCCGGCCTCCTGGTCGAGGAAGCCGGGGTCTGGGCCGTGCGCCTCACCGGCGCCGGCGCCGTCCTGGTTCCGGCCGGCGCGCTGCTCGCCGCCGGCGGCCTCGTCCTCCTCCTCCTCGCTGCCCTGCGCGGGCTCCTCCTGCCCCCCCCTGACCGCAACCGCTCCCGATGACCATCAAGGCGACCCAGATCCGCAAGGGCCAGGTCCTCGTCCTCGACGGCGAACTCTACCTCGTCACCGATTTCGAGCACATCGCCCCCGGCAACTGGCGGGCGATCAACCAGGTCAAGTGCAAGCATTTGACCACCGGCACCGTCAAGCAGATGCGGCTGGGCTCGGACGAAACGGTCGAACTCGCCTATCTCGACCGGCGCCCCTGCGTCTTCTCGTACATGGACGGTGACAACTACGTCTTCATGGACAACGAGAACTACGAGCAGTACTTCCTCGGCGCCGACGTCGTCGGCGAGGCCATGAAGTACGTCAAGGAGAACCAGACCGTCACCCTCACCTTCCACGAGGGCAAGGCGATCTCGATCGATCTGCCGGCTGCCGTCGTCCTCCAGGTGACCGAGGCCGAGATGGCGGTCAAGGGCGACAGCGTCACCAACGACAAGAAGGGGGCGGTGACCGAAACCGGCCTCGAGATCCGGGTGCCGATGTACATCCAGGCCGGTGAGTACGTGAAGGTCAGCACCGAGACCGGCGAGTTCCTCGGCCGAGCCAAGCCCGAAGAGGCCTGAGCCGGCCGACTGCCGGGGCCCGCTCAGCCGCCGCGCTGGCGCCGCCGTACCCGTTTGCCGGCGTTGATCTGGGCCGCCCGCCGGCGGGCCCGGGTCAGCCCGGCCCGCCAGCGCGGGTTGATCTTCGAGCCCTCCTCCAGGGCACGCTGGATGACCGTCGCCGCCTCGACCGGGTCGTCGGTCAGGTAGAAGAGATCGGTGTCCTCCGGCGAGATCGTCCCCATCCGGATCATGGTCCGCTTGATCCAGCGGATCAGGCCGCCCCAGAACTCCCGCCCCATGAGCACGATCGGGAAGTTCTCCATCTTGTCGGTCTGGATCAGGGTCAGGGCCTCGAAGAACTCGTCCATGGTCCCGAAGCCGCCGGGCATGACCACGTAGCCGACCGAGTAACGGGCGAACATGACCTTCCGGGCGAAGAAGTAGCGGAAGGTCAGCTCGAGATCCTGGTAGCGGTTCGGTTCCTGCTCGTGCGGCAGGACGATGTTCAGACCGACCGAGGTGGTGCCGCCCCGCCGGGCGCCGCGGTTGGCCGCCTCCATCATCCCCGGACCGCCGCCGGTGATGATCGCGTAGCCCCGCCGGGCGAGCTGCTCGGCCACTTCCTCGGCGGCGCGATACCAGCGGTTGTCGGGCGGCGTGCGGGCGGAGCCGAAGATGGAGATCGCCGGATCGAGGTCGCGCAGGGCCTCGAAGCCCTCGACGAACTCGCCCATGATCTTGAAGATCATCCAGGGGTCGTGCTGGGAGCGCTCCTGGACTTCCTCGTGGTGGCGATGGCGGCGCCGACTCATGGCGGCTCAGGATACCGGCGCCGCTACACTCGCCGCGTGCCCGGCCAGCCGACGGTCTTCCTGGATCGCGACGGCACCTTACTCAAGGAGGTGCCCTACCTCGACTCGGCCCGCCGGGCCGAGCTGCTGCCCGGAGTGGCCGAGGCGCTGACCACCCTCCACCAGGCCGGCCTGCTCCTGATCGTGGTCTCGAACCAGTCCGGCGTGGCCCGCGGCCTGCTCGACGAGGGCGTCCTGCTGGCGATCCAGGAACGGATCGACGCCGAACTCGCGGCCCACGGCGCCCGGATCGACGCCTACTACCATTGCCCGCACCACAACGTTGTCGGAGCGCCGCCGCTGCGCCGGCGCTGCCGCTGCCGCAAGCCCCGGCCCGGCCTGCTCGAGCGGGCCTGCGAGGACTTCGTGATCGACCTCGAGCGCAGTGCCGGCGTCGGCGACGACGTGCGCGACCTCCAGGCCTACGCCGCCCTCGGACTGCCCGGGGTGCTGGTCGGCACCGGCAAGGGCCGGCGGGCCCGGCAGCGGCTGGCCGAGCAGGGCAAGGATCCGGACCTCTATTGCGGCCACCTGGGCGAGGCGGTGCCCTGGCTGCTGCGTCGGACCGTTCAGAAGAAAGTTCCTAGCCAGGCCTGATGAAAGAGGGCGGAAGTCATGGCATCATCGCGGGAGTCGGGATGCCTCCCTCACCCTCCTCCCGGAGCCTGCTGCTCCTCGACCCGGACCCGGACGGTCCGCTGGCCAAGGCCCTGCGCGCCCTCCTGCCCCGGGCCGATCTCCGGGTTCTGCCGCCCACGGCCGACTGGCCGCCGCGGGCCGAGGGCTGCGACCTGGTCGTGCTGCGGACCAACCGCGCGGACCTCTCCTCGCTGCGCCTGCTCCACCACATCCTGCGCCGGAACTCCGCCCTCCAGGCCGTACTCGTCGTCGGCGACCGCGGCCTGGCCGGCGCCGAGCCCTTGCTCGGCCTGCCGAACGTCCGCTTCCTGCCCGAGCCCTGGACCCCGCGCGGCCTCGAACAGGTCGTCCTCGGCCGAGGACGCGTCCAGGGCGCCGACGACGCCGAGCTCTTGTCCGGGCTGGTCGAGGGGCTGCGCGACCCGCTGGCCAGCCTGTCCGGCTACCTGCAGCTGTTGCGCGGGGAGGCTCCGGCCGCGGACGAAGGGCTGGTCGGCCCGGCGCTGGACTCGGCCCGGGAACTCGACCGCCTGCTGGCGGCGCTGGAACTCGCCACCTCCCCGAGCGGAAGCCACCGGGAACTCGTCGACGGCAAGGGGGTGGCGCAGCGTCTATTCGAGCAGGCCCGGCGGGGCGACGACCGGCTGCGCCTGGAGTGGGAGGGGCCGACCGTGACCATCGAGGTCGACCTGCGTCGGCTCGAGGCGGCCCTCCACGCCGGCCGGCTCCTTCTCGAACGCTTCGGTCCCGGCGGCGACCTGGTGTTGCGCGGCGGCATCGAGGAGGGGCACGCCCGCCTCTACTGGTTGGCGGCCGAGGAAGGGGGCGAGACGGCCCCGGCCGCGGAGGCGGTCCGCCCGCCCGGCTTCCTGGCCGCGCTGCTGGCGCGACTCGCCGCCCAGCTCGGCGCCCAGCCGCTGCTCCGCTGGCGTGACGGCGCCGTGCCGGTGGCGGCCGGCCTCTCCTGGCCGCCGCCTCGATCCTGAGCCGGCCGGCGCCGGATCCGCTATCGTCCCCGGCGTGGAACCGCCGCGGGGCCGCCTGCTGCTGCTCGTCGACCGGCCCGGCATCCGGGCCGAACTGACCGGTCTCCTGACCGAGGCCGGCTTCCGGGTCGAGGCCTGCGGAGGCCGCGAGGAGGTCGTCGAGGCCGCCCGATCCGGCGGCCACGACCTCCTGCTTTGCCTGCCCGGCATCGGCGACCGCGGCGCGCTCGATCTGCTCGAGGAGCTTGCGGCGACCCCCCGGCTGCCGCCGGTGGTCCTGCTCGGCCCCCGCCTCGGCGCCGGCTCGGGTGCCGCCGGACCGTTCGGTTCGATCGAGCGGATCCCCTGGCCGCAGGCCGGCGAGGACTTCGTGCTGGCGGTGGACCACCTCCTGCAGCAGCAGCGGCTCCGGGGCGAGGTCCGGCACCTCCGCGAACGGCTCGAGATCGAGCACTCCCTCGACCACCTGGTCGCCCGGGACGGCCGCATGCTGGCCGCCTTCGAGCAGGTGCGGGCGGTCGCCCCGACCCGGGCCACGGTGCTGGTCTGCGGCGAGAGCGGGACCGGCAAATCCCTCCTCGCCCAGGCCATCCACCGGCTCTCCGACCGGGCCGATCGGCCCTTCGTCACCGTGTCCTGCGGCTCGATCCCGGAACCCCTGCTCGAGAGCGAGTTGTTCGGCCACATCCGCGGCGCCTTCACCGGCGCCTACCGCGACCGTCCCGGGCGCTTCGAGGACGCCGACGGCGGCACTCTCTTCCTGGACGAGATCGGCAGCGCCTCGCCGGCCCTGCAGGTCAAGCTGCTCCGCTTCCTCCAGGACCGGACCTTCGAGCGGGTCGGCGAGAGCCGGACCCGGCGGGCCGACGTCCGCCTGATCTTCGCCTCCAACACCAGTCTGCGCGAAGCGGTCGAGCGCGGCGAGTTCCGCCGGGACCTCCTGTTCCGGATCGAGGTCATCCGGATCGACCTGCCGCCGCTGCGGGAGCGGCCGAGCGACATCATGCCGCTCATCCGCCACCTGCTGTCGCGCCTGGCCGCCGACTACGAACGGCCGGTGCCGCGGATCAGCCGGCCGGCCGCCCGCCTCCTCCTCCAGTATTCCTGGCCGGGGAACGTCCGCGAACTCGCCAACTGCCTGGAGCGCGGCCTCCTGCTCAGCCAGGGCGGGACCATCCTGCCCGAACACCTGCCGCCGGCGGTGGTCGGCGCCGGCGCCGTCCCCGCCGACTCGATCCCGCTGCCGCGGCTGGTGCCCGGCCGGCGCTACCGGCTCAAGGACCTGCTGGCCGAGCCGGAGCGACGGATCCTCCGGGCCGCGATCGAGGCCTGTGACGGCAACCGCGAACGGGCGGCGGCCATGCTCGGAATCGACCGCTCGACCCTCTACGCCCGGATGCGCCGGCTGGGCATGACCCGGAACCGGCGCGGCCGTCCCGGTCAGGGCTCGACCGAGCCCGGGACCAAGTTGAAGTAGAGGCTCAGGTGGTAGAGGAGCAGGGCCTGGTAGAGAGCCAGGGCCAGGAAGACCCCGCGCCGGCCGTTCTTGAAGTTCTTGAGCAGGCAGAACAGGGCCGCGGCCAAGCCGATCCCGACCGCCTTGACCAGGATGAAGGTGCCGATACCGCTCGCGAGCAGAGCGATGGCGACCGGATTCCCCTCCTCGCCGCCGCGCTGCAGGTAGATCAGGGTGAAGTGGCTGTCGAGCAGGTTCAGGAGCAGGAACAGGCTCAGGGCCAGCCAAACCCGGAAGGAGTAGAGGTCGACGAAGGTGTCGGCGGTCTCGCCGGCGCGGCGGCCGCCGCGCCGGCGGCCGCCGTAGAAGCTGTAGCGGGAGAGGATCGGGGTCGGCCGCCGGCGGCGGTCGGGACCGCGCCGGCTCAGGCCGTCGGGGCCGGCGTCAGAAAGTGTCACGGATCCGCAGGACCGCCAGGACGGTCAGAAAGAGGATGACCAGGTCGAGGAACATGCTCTGGTTCTCGAGGTAGTAGAGGTCGTAGTCGATGTTCTCCTCGATCGGCGCCCGCCGGGCCGAGGAGACCTGCCACAGGCCGGTGATGCCCGGCTTGGTCTGGAACCGGAGGTGGTAGACCGGATCCCCGATATCGTCCTTGATGTGGCCGACGATGAAGGGCATTTCTGGGCGCGGCCCGACCAGCGACATCTCGCCGCGCAGCACATTGATGAGCTGCGGCAGCTCGTCGAGTGAGGTCCGGCGCAGGAAGCGGCCGATCCGGGTCACCCGCGGATCCTCCTTGCTGGTCGGGGTGACGGCGTCGACGCAGCGGTCCTGATACATGGTCCGGAACTTGAGCATGCGGAAGGTCCGCTCCCGATAACCGACCCGGACCTGGCTGAACAAGGCCGGGCCGGCCGACTCGCGCCGGATCAAGAAGGCGATCAGCGCCATCAGCGGCGACAGCAGGGCCAGCAGGACCAGGGCCGCGGTCCGGTCGACCACTTCCTTGGTGAAGCGGTAGATCGGCCGGCCGGGATTCCGGTTGAGAGTGATGAGCGGGATCGAATCGAGCGAATCGATCGTGAACCGCTGGGAAAAGAAGTGGTAGAGGCGCGGCACGACCTGATAGTCGATGCCGAGCCGCTCGAACCGGCCGCAGAGCTCGATCAGACGGTCCTCCTCCATCTCCGGCTTGGCGACGATCACCCGGTGGACGGCGGCCCGGGCCACGGCCTGCTCGAGTTGGTCGCGGCCGCCGAGATAGGGCCGGAGTCCCGCGGCGCCGGCCGGCGGCTCGGCCTCGTCGTCGAGGAAGCCGACGAAGCGGTAACCGAGGGTGGGAAAGATCCGCATCTTCTGTTCCACCCGGCGGGCCATGTCGCCGGTGCCGTAGACGGCGACGTTGGTGTTCCCCAGCCCGGCCGCGTGCAGCATCGAGCTGACCTTGAACATGATCCCGCGCTGGATGACCGTGAAGACGAAGATCAGGAAGAAGATCAGGACGTAGATGAACCGGGACCACTGGTCGATGTCGGCCAGGCCGACGACGTCGTGGACCCTGCGCAGCAGCTCGAAGCCGAAGAAGTCCCAGCTCGGTCCGCCCTCATCGACCGCCCGCAGCAGGTAGAGGGTGGTGGCGGTGCCGAGGAAGCTGAGGGCGGTGGCCTGGAAGGCGGCTCGGTACTCCTCGACGTTCAGGATCGACTTCCGCCAGCGGTAGAGCCCGCAGCTCCAGAAGCAGACCAGGGTGACGCCGACGATGACGACCACGAGTTGCCGGTAGAGGGCGAACTCGTTCATCTGGTGGAAGATCCGAAGACCGACCACGCAGGCGAGGAGGATGGTGAACCCATCCAGCCAGACCTGCAGGACGATGAAACAGGTGTCGAAGTTGCGGCGCAACCAGCCCATGGCCGGGGCCCGGCGAGCGGGCCCTTGCCGCCGACGCCGGACGAGGAAAAACTACCCCGTCCCCGGCCTGCCACCAAACCACCCTTGCCCCCCACCGCCGAACGGCGCCTGATCCTCGTCCTGCTGGCGCTGGTCGCCGCGGCCGCGCTGCTGCGGCCGCTGGCCGAACCGGACGAAGGCCGCTACGGCGAAGCCGCCCGGGAGATGCTGGCCAGCGGCGACCTGCTCCTGCCGCGCCACGCCGGCGTCGTCTACCCGGACAAGCCTCCCGGCGTCTACTGGGCGATGGCCGGGGCGATGGCGGTCCTCGGGCCGACCGCCTTCGCCGTCCGCCTGCCGGCCCTGCTCGCCCTGGGCGCCACGGTCCTCTTGGTCCGGCGCCGCGGCCGGGACCGGATCGGCCGGGCGGCCGGCGCCACCGCGGTGCTGATCTTGGTCGCCGAGCCCTTGCTCCTCGTCCTCGGTCAGCTCGCCACCCTTGACATGGTCCTGACCGCTCTGGTCACCGCCGGCCTCCTCGCCGGCCGGCGGCTGCAGCGCCGGGGCGGCGCCGGACCGGCGGCGGCCGCCGGCGCCGCTTTCGGCGCCGCCTTCCTGGTCAAGGGGCCGGTCGGGCCGGCCCTGGCCCTGCTCGTCCTCCTGGTCACCGGCTTGCTCGAGCGGGACGGCGCCGCCCTGCGCCGCCTGCTCCACCCGCTTCTCTGGCTGGCCATGGCCGCGATCGGCCTGCCCTGGTACCTGGCCGCCGGTGCCGCCCAGCCCGGCCTGTGGGAGTTCTGGATCGGCCGCGAGACGGTCGGCCGGATCGCCAGCGACGTCCACGCCCGCGCCCGGCCGATCTGGTTCTTCCCGGCTCTGGCCGCCGCCGTCCTGTTCCCGTGGTGGCTCGGCCTGCTCTCCAGCCGCCGGCGCCGCCGGCTGGCCGTGGCCGGGGATGCTCGTTTCCACGCCGTCTGGGCGCTGCTGCCGATCCTCTTCTTCTCGCTGCCCGCCGGCAAGCAGCCGGCCTACCTGGCGCCGGCCCTGCCCGGCCTGGCCCTGTGGCTCGGCCCGGCCTGGGCGGAACCCACCGACCGGCGGCCGCGGCTGGTGATCGGTGCGGCCTGGGCCGCTCTGGCGCTGGCCGGTCTGATCCTCTTCCTCGACCCGGTCCGGGCCCGCAGCGAGGACGACACCGCCCGGGTCCTGCGGGCCGCCGGCGCGGCCGACTGGGCGGGCGCCCAGCTCATGAGCTGGTCCTACGGCCTGCCCTTCCGGCTCCGCCGGACGGACCTGGAGTGCCTCGGGCCCCCGCCTAAGGCCTGGACCTTCGCCGCCGGGCGCGGCCTGGCTCCCGAGCGGTCCGGGCGCGAGCGCGCCTTCGCCCGCGCCGTGGAACTGCTGGCCGGGGCGCAGCCGGCCTTCGTCCTGGTCCACGATCCGGACGGGGACGGACGAAACCGGCTGGAGCTGGCCCGCGCCCTCCGCGACGCCGGCGTGGCATGGTCCGAACCGCCGACCCGTTCGGCCGCCCGCCTGTTCTTGAACCGGCCCCTGGCGTCCGGCCTGGACTGAGGGAGGCTTCAGGCGCGCAGCGCGCCGCCGAGTTCCTGAGCGGCCTGGGCCGCCCGTTCGAGGAAGCGGCGCTCGTCCTTCTCGCCGAGGGTGCGGTCGGGGGCACGCAGCACGGCGTGGAAGGCCAGGCTCCGCTGTCCCGGCGGCAGCGAGCCGCCGGCGAAGAGGTCGAACAGAGTCAGGCTCTCGAGCAGCTTGCCGCCGGCCCGGCGCAGGGCCGCCTCGACCTCGGCGTAGGACACCTCCTCGGGCAGAGCCAGGGCGACGTCCACCTTGATCGCCGGCACCCGCGCCGGCGGCCGGAAGGCGGGCAGGCGACCGGCGCCGAGTTCGGCCAGGGCGGCGAGGTCGAGGAGGACCACCGCGGTGTCGAAACCGTCCAGGTCGAGTTCCCCGGCCAGCCGCGGGTCGAGCGAGGCCGACCAGCCGAGCAGTCGATCGGGTTCGCCCCGCCAGGCCAGCGCGCGGGCGGGGTGGGCCCAGGACGGGCCGTGCCCGGGTTCGGCCCCGGCCGGCGCCACGGCCGTCCGCAGCAAGTCCTCGGTCAGACTGCGAGCCGCGCCGAAGGCGCTCTCCGGCCCGTCCGGCCGGACGCCCGGTCGCTGCCAGAGGACCGCCCCGAGCCAGCGCCGCTCAACGGGCAGGCCGTCCGCGTCCGCTCGATCGGCCTCGTAGCCCTTGGCCAGCTCGAACAGCAGGCCCCGGGGCCGCTCCCGGACGTTGCCGGCCGCCTGCTCGAGCAGGGTCGGCACCGGATCGCGCCGGACCAGGTCGACCCGGTCCTGGACCGGGTTGGCGAGCCGGGCGAAACTCTCCTCCGGCAGCCCGAGGCGTTCCGCCCAGCGCCGGTCGAGGAAGGAATAGCCCTGGGTCTCGGCGCCCTGCCAGGCGCCGGCCAGGCGGTCGGCCAGGCGCCGCCCGAGGAGCCGGACCGGGTCGGTCCAGGGGGGCTCGACCGGCGCCAGCAGCGCCTCGGGCCGAATCCGGTGGTAGCCGGCCATCCGGCCCACCTCCTCGACCAGATCGATCGGCAGAGTGACGTCCTTGGTGGCCCGCCAGGAAGGCACCCCAACCTGCAGCGGCCCGGAGCCCTCGTCGGCGACCGCGAAACCGAGGGCCCGGAGGGGCGCCGCGACCTCCTCCCGGCCGAGCGGCAGGCCGAGCAGCCGGGCGGCCCGCTCCGGCTCGAGTTCGAGACGGATCGCAGGCGCGGCGGCGGCGCCGGCGACCGCCGGCGGGCCGAGCACCCGCGCCTCGGGCCGAACCCGGGCGAGGAGGGACGCGAACCGGCGCAGGGCCTCCGGGGCCAGGGCCGGATCGAGCGACTTCTCGAACCGGGCCGAAGCCTCGCTGCGGAGGCCGTGGCGCTGTGCCGTCCGCCGCACCCGGACCGGGTCGAAGGAGGCGGACTCGAGCAGCAGCCGGCGCGTCTCCGGGCCGACCTCAGAGTTCTCGCCGCCCATCACCCCGGCCAGGGCGACGGCGCGGCCGGCGTCGGCGATGACCAGATCTTCGGCGACCAGCTGCCGCTCGACCCCGTCGAGAGTGGTCAGGAGTTCGCCCTGGGCGGCAGGGCGGACCCGAATCTCCGGCCCCTGCAGGCGGTCGAGGTCGAAGGCGTGGGTCGGCTGCCCGGTCTCGAGCAGGATGTAGTTGGTCAGGTCGACGACGTCGTCGAGCGGCCGCTGCCCGACCGCCAGCAACCTGCGTCGAAGCCAGCCCGGCGAGGGCCGCGGGGCGGCGTCCAGATCGATGCGCAGGCCGAGGTAGAGCGGGCATCCCGCCCGATCCTCGAGTTCGATCGGTACCCCTTCGCCGTCGGCCTCCGGCCAGGGCGGCGCCAGCGGCAGCGGTCGGAGTTCACGGCCCAGGATGGCGGCCAGCTCGCGGGCGAAACCATAGTGGCCCCAGAGGTCCGGTCGGTGGGTGAGCGACTTGTTGTCCAGCTCGAGGACCGGATCGAGCAGCCCGAGGTAATCGACCAGGCGGGCGCCGACCGGGGCCGCCGGGTCGAGTTCCAGGATTCCCTGATGTTCGTCGGACAGCTCCAGCTCGCGCTCGGAGCAGATCATGCCGCAGGAGGTTTCGCCGCGCAGCCGGGCTTTCTTGATCTTGATGCCGCCGGGCAGGCGGCTGCCGACCGGCGCGAAGGCCACCTTCAGCCCGCGGCGGACGTTCGGGGCGCCGCAGACCACCGGCACCGCCTCGCCGGCGCCGAACTCGACTCGAGTCAGGGACAACTTGTCGGCGCCCGGGTGCGGGCCGCACGCCACCACCTCGCCGACGACGACGTCGGCGATCGCCTCCCCGAACCATTCCAGGCCCTCGACCTCGGCCGTGTGCAAGGAAAGCAGCTCGGCGACCCGCTCCGGCGCGACGCCGTCGAGGTCGACAAATTCGCCGATCCAGGACAGAGAGACCTTCATGCCGGGAACTGCTCGAGGAAGCGGAGGTCGCCGCCGAGGAGCCAGCGGATGTCGTCGATGCCGTAGCAGAGCATCGCCAGCCGAGACAGGCCGAGGCCGAAGGCGTAGCCGCTGTACTCCTCCGGATCCACCCCGCAGGCGCGCAGCACGTTCGGGTGGACGAGACCGCCCGGCATCAGCTCGACCCAGGTCGACCCCTTGCAGACCCGACAGCCGTCGCTGCAGAACGGGCAGCGGGCGTCGAGTTCGAACCCGGGCTCGACGAAGGGGAAAAAGCCCGGCCGCAGGCGGGTCTCGAGGTCGCGGCCGAAGACCCCCGCCAGCAGCGTGTTCATGGCGTGCAGCATGTGGCCGACGCCGACCCCGCGGTCGACGACCAGGCCCTCCATCTGATGGAAGGTGTGGTCGTGGGAGGCGTCTTGGGTCTCCTGGCGGAAGACCCGGCCCGGGGCCACCACCCGCAGCGGCACCCCGAAGCGGCGCAGCGCCCGGACCTGAACCGGCGAGGTGTGGGTGCGCATGCAGACCCCGCGCTCGGACCGGACCCAGATTGTGTCCTGGGCCTCCCGCGCCGGGTGATCGGCGGGGATGTTGAGGGCGTCGAAGTTGTTCTCCTCGAGTTCGACCTCGGGGCCGTCGGCGACCACGAACCCCATGGCCGTAAAGAGGTCCTCGAGCCGGCGCTGGACCCGGGTGATCGGGTGCAGGGTGCCGGCCGGCGGCGGCGGTCCCGGCAGGGTCGGGTCGAAGCCGGCCCCGGACAGGTCGCGCTCGAGGCGGGCGGCGGCCAGCGCCCGGCGCCGCTCGTCCAGGGCCGCGGCCAGCTCGGCCTTGACCGCGTTGGCCAGCCGGCCGGCCTCCGGGCGCTCTGCGGCCGGCAGCGCGCCGACCTGCTTGAGCAGAGCGGTCAGCTCGCCCTGGCGGCCGAGCAGCCGGACCTCCTCGCGGCGGAGGGCCGCTTCGTCCTCGGCGCCGGCCAGCGCGGCCAGCCCCTCCCGGCGCAGCCGCTCGAGCTGGTCGCGCATCGGCCCGACTCAGGCGGCCAGGGCTTCCTTGGCCCGCTCGACCACGGCCGCGAAGGCGGCCGGGTCGTGGAAGGCCAGTTCGCTGAGGGCCTTACGGTCGATCTCGATCCCGGCCTTCTTGACCCCGTGGACGAAGCGCGAGTAGCTGAGGCCGTGACTGCGGGCGGCGGCGTTGATTCGCTGGATCCAGAGCCGGCGGAACACCCGCTTGCGGTTCCGGCGGTCGCGGTAGGCGAACATGCCGGCCCGCAGCAGGTTCTCCTTCATGGTCCGCAGCAGCTTGCGGCGGGCCCCCCAGTTGCCCTTGGAACGCCGGAAGAGCCGCCGGCGCCGGCGCAGACGCGGAACGACGGAACGGGCGCGAGTCATCCTTCCTCCTCCCGGCTACGAGTTCATCAGCTCGCGCATGTTCTGGGCGAACTTGCCGAGCACGACGGTGCTGCGCCGAAGGTTCCGCCGGCGCTTGGCGGACTTGGCGGAGAGAAGGTGGCCGGTGGCCTCGTGACGACGAAGCACCTTGCCGGTCTTCGTCACTTTCATGCGCTTGGCGACGGCCTTCTTGGTCTTCTGCTTGGGCACTGCTGTTTCAAGTGGCTTGGGTCCAAGAACGGGGTCGGACAGTGTACCCGATCCCCGGAACCGGTCAAGGAAGGCCGCTCGCGGCCGGCCTCAGCCGGACTTGCGGCCGAGCAGGATGTTCATCCGCCGGCCCTCCATCCGCGGCGGCCGCTCGACCCGGGCCAGATCGGCCAGGGCCTCGACCACCTTCATCAGCACGTCGCGGCCGAGGTTCTGGTAGACCATCTCCCGGCCGCGGAAGAGGCAGGTGATCTGGACCTTGTGGCCGGCCTCGAGGAACTCGCGCGCCTTACGGATCTTGATCTCGAGGTCGTGGTCGTCGATCTTCGGCCGGACCCGCAGCTCCTTGAGGATCGAGGAGGCGCTCTTGGACCGGCTCTGCTTCTTCTTCTGCTCGTACTTGAAGCGGCCGTAGTCCAGGATCTTGCACACCGGCGGCCGGCTCTGCGGCGCCACCTCGACCAAGTCGAGGCCGGCCTCCTGGGCCATCCGCAGCGCCTCGGCGGTCGGCACCACGCCGACCTGGCGCCCCTCGGGGCCGATCAGGAAGACCTCCTTGATCCGGATGCGGTTGTTGACGCGGTAGCGCTCCTTTTCCGGCGGAGCATAACGAGATCTTCTACGGCGCGGGGGAATGGTCGGCTACCTCAGGGCGATGCGGGTGGTCGGAGTGATGGGCCGGGGGCGGGCCATTCTATTCCTTTTCGGCCTCGCCGCGCTCGGCGGTGAAGCGGATCCCCAGCTCGGCGAGCTGCTCGGGATCGATCGGGGCCGGGGCCTCGGTCAGCGGACAACCGCCGGCGGTGGTTTTCGGGAAGGCGATGACCTCCCGGATCGAGTCGGCGCCGGCGAGCAGGGCGTAGAGGCGATCGAGGCCGAGGGCGAAGCCGCCGTGCGGCGGCGGCCCGAACCGGAAGGCGTCGAGCAGGAAGCGGAAGCGCCGCCGGGCCTCCTCCGGCCCGATGCCGAGGGCGGCGAAGACCGCCTCCTGGACGTCGCGCCGGTGGATCCGGATCGAGCCCGAGCCCAGCTCGACGCCGTTCATGACCAGGTCGTAGGCGCGCGAACGGATCCCTTCCCGACGGCCGGCGAGGAGGTCCTCGAGGTCGTCCGGGTGGGGCGCGGTGAACGGGTGGTGGGCCGGGAACCAGCCGCCGTCGTCGTCCTGTTCGAAGAGCGGGAAGTCGGTCACCCAGAGCAGGCGGTCCGGGCCCGCGACCAGATCCAGCTCCCGCCCGGCGGCGCGGCGGAGGGCGTCCAGGGCGACCAGCGCCCGTCGGGGCCGGTCGGCGATCACCGCCAGCAGGTCGCCCGGGCGACAGTCGGCGGCGGCCAGGAAAGCGGCGCCGGCGTCGCCGCCGAGAAAGCGGGCGAGCGGGCCGCTGGGACCGTCCTCCCCCACCTTGCACCAGGCCATGCCGGCGGCGCCGGCGTCCTTGCAGGCCTGCTCGAGGGCGTCGATCCGCTTGCGCGGCAGCCGGGCGCCGCCCGGAAGGCGGACGCCGCGGACCAGGCCGCCGCCGGCCAGGGCGTCGTCGAAGATCCGAAAACCGATGGTGCCGGCCTGCCGGCCGAGGTCGCAGATCTCGAGCGGATTGCGCAGGTCGGGCTTGTCACTGGCGAAGCGGCGGATCGCCTCGGCGTGGGACATCCGCGGCAACGGCAGCGGCAGCTCCCGGCCCAGGATCTCGGCGAACAGCCGGGCCATGACCCGCTCGACCACGGCCAGGATCTCCTCCTCGTCGACGAACGACAGCTCCAGGTCGAGCTGGGTGAACTCCGGCTGACGGTCGGCGCGCAGATCTTCGTCGCGCAGGCAACGGGCGAGCTGGAAGTAACGCTCGATGCCGCCGACCATGCACAACTGCTTGAAGAGCTGCGGCGACTGCGGCAGGGCGTACCAGGAGCCGGGACGGACCCGGCTCGGCACCAGGTAGTCGCGCGCCCCCTCCGGAGTCGAGCGGGTCAGGAGCGGCGTCTCGACCTCGAGGAAGCCCTCCTCGACCAGCTGGCAGCGGACGGCGTGGTTGGCCCGCGAGCGCAGCTCGAGGCGGGCCAGCATCGGCCGCCGCCGGAGGTCGAGATAGCGGTAGCGCAGGCGCAGTTCCTCGGGCGCATCGAGGTCGTCGACGATCTCGAACGGCAGCCGGTCGCAGCGCGCCAGCACCTCGACCCGCTCGACCAGGACTTCGACCTCGCCGGTCGGCCGCTCCGGGTTGCGGTTGCGCTCGTCGCGCCGGCGGACCCGGCCGCGGACGGCGACGCAGTCCTCGAGGCGGAGCCCGGCCAGGGCGGCGCGGGCCTCCTCGGTCGCCTCCTCGTCGGCGACGACCTGGATGATCCCGGAGCGATCGCGGAGATCGACGAAGTAGACACCGCCGTGATCCCGGCGGGCGCCGACCCAGCCGTACAGCCGGACCTCCCGGCCGGCGTCGCCGGCGCGCAGCGTCCCGCAGCCGTGGCTGCGGCCGCCGACGGCCTCAGTCATGAGCGGCGGCCATATTTTTCGCGCACCAGGGCCCGGCGCAGGGCCGCCGAGGCCCGGGCGAGATCGACCCTGGCCCGGTCGTTGCGGAGCCGGGCGCGGGCGCGTTCCGCCGCCCGCCGGGCCCGCTCGAGATCGACCTCCTCCGGCCGCTCGGCCGAGCGGGTGAGGACGGTCAACCGGTCACCGCGGACCTCGGCGAAGCCGTCGTGAACCAGGAACTCGACCTCCTCGCCGGCGACGGTCCGCGCCCGCAGCAGCCCGGGCTCGGTCAGCGAGACCATGGCCGCGTGCCGGGGCAGGACGCCGAAGGCGCCGTCGGCGCCGGGGAAGCGCACCGAGACCACCTCGACCTCGAGCAGGACCCGCTCGGGCGAGACGATGCGGAGCTGGATGGTTCGACTCACGAGGCGCTCAGAGCGTCTTGGCCTTCTCCACCGCTTCATCGATGGAGCCGACCATGTAGAAGGCCTGTTCGGGCAGGTCGTCGTGCTTGCCCTCGAGGATCTCCTCGAAGGAGCGGATGGTGTCGGCCACCGGCACGAAGCGACCCGGGGTGCCGGTGAAGGCCTCGGCGACGAAGAAGGGCTGGGACAGGAAGCGCTGCAGGCGACGGGCGCGGTGGACCAGCTGCCGGTCCTCCTGGCTCAGCTCCTCCATGCCGAGGATGGCGATGATGTCGCGCAGGTCGGCGTAGCGCTGCAGCACCCGCTGGACCTCGGTCGCGACCCGGTAGTGGTGCTCGCCGACCACCTGCGGGTCGAGCATGCGGCTGGTCGACTTGAGCGGGTGCACGGCCGGGTAGATGCCGAGTTCGGCGATCGCCCGGTCGAGCAGAATGGTCGAGTCGAGGTGGGCGAAGGTCGCGACCGGCGCCGGGTCGGTGAAGTCGTCGGCCGGCACGTAGACCGCCTGCATCGAGGTGACCGAGCCCTTGGCGGTGGAAGTGATCCGCTCCTGCAGGGCGCCCATCTCCGAGCCGAGGGTCGGCTGATAGCCGACCGCCGACGGGATCCGGCCGAGCAGCGCCGAGACCTCCGAGCCGGCCTGGACGAAGCGGAAGATGTTGTCGACGAAGAGGAGCACGTCCTTGCCCTCGACGTCGCGGAAGTACTCGGCCATGGTCAGGCCGGAGAGGGCGATGCGCAGGCGGGCGCCGGGCGGTTCGTTCATCTGGCCGAAGACCAGGACGGCGTTGTCGATCACCGCCGCCTTGCCGCCGTCCGGGGTGGTGTACTCGGCCTCGGACATCTCCAGCCAGAGGTCGTTCCCCTCGCGGGTCCGCTCGCCGACGCCGCAGAAGACGGAGAAACCGCCCTTCTCGACCGCCGTGATCCGGATCAGCTCCTGAATCAGCACCGTCTTGCCGACGCCGGCGCCGCCGAACAGGCCGATCTTGCCGCCTTTGGCGAACGGGCAGAGCAGATCGACCACCTTGAGGCCGGTCTCGAACACCTCGGCGACCGCCTTCTGCTCCTCGAAAGCCGGCGCCGGCCGGTGGATCGGCCAGTGGTCGTCGGCCTCGACCTTGCCCTTGATCAGCTCGTCGAGCGGCCGCCCGAGCAGGTTGAAGACCCGGCCGGTGGTGGCGCGGCCGACCGGAACCTTGATCGGCGCGCCGGTGCCGACCGCGGTGGTGCCGCGCTGCAGGCCGTCGGTCGAGGACATGGCGACACAGCGAGCGAGGTCGTCCCCCAGGTGCTGGGCGACTTCGAGGACCAGGTCGGGACCGTTCTCGCGCTCGACCAGGACGGCGTCGTTGATCGCCGGCAGTTCGGCGTCCGGGAAGGCGACGTCGACGACGGGGCCGAAGATCTGCTTGATGATTCCTTGCTTGGACATGGGCTCAGGAGCGGGCGAGTCGGTCAGAGGGCTTCGGCGCCGGAGACGATCTCGAGGATTTCACTCGTGATCTTCTGCTGGCGGACCTTGTTGAAGGTGCGGGTGATCTCCTTCTTCATCTCGCCGGCCGCGTCGGTGGCGTTGCTCATGGCGAAGCGGCGCGAGGCGTATTCAGAAGTGATCGACTCGAGCAGGGCGTGGTAGACCGCCGTCTCGAGGAACTTCGGGATCAGGCGGCCGAGCACCTCCGGTCCGCCCGGTTCGAGAATGGTCTCGGCGTCGGCGGCCGCCGCCGGCGCCAGGATCGGCAGGAACGGCTCGACCACCGGCTCGTAGCGCATCATCGACAGGAAGCGCGTGAAGCACAGGTCGACCGCCGACACCTCGCCGGCGCGGAAGGCGCCGACCAGAACCGCCGAGACGGCGGCGGCGCTGGCGAAGGAGACCTTCTCGAGCGGCTGGTCCTCGAGGTAGGCGGCGACCGGATGACCGCAGCGCTCGGCGTGCTCCATCGCCTTGCGGCCGATGACGTAGAGGGTGAACGGCTGCTCCAGCCCGGCCAGGTGTTCCTCCAGCCGGCGTTGAATGTTGCTGTTGTAGGCTCCGCAGAGGCCGCGGTCGGAGCCGACGAAGAGGATCGCCCGCGGCGTGCCGGCGGCGCCGGCGGCGAACAGCGGCGCCGCGTCGCCGGCCGCCGCCGGATCGGCGGCGACGGCCCCGGCCAGGCGCCGAACCAGATCCTCGATGTCGCCGGTGTAGGGCTTGGCCGCGACCGCCTTGTCCTGGAAGCGGCGGAGCTTGGTGGTCGCCACCATCTCCATCGCCCGGGTGATCTTCTCGATGTTCCCGACGCTGGTGATGCGCTGGCGGAGGTCGCGGAGGTTGGCCATGGGATTCGCCCGCTCCGGGCTAGGCGTCGAACTGCTTCTTGAACTCGGCGCAGTGGGCGGCCACCCGCTGCTCCAGTTCGTCGCTCCACTTGGTCTTCCAGCCGTCGAGTTCCTCGACCAGCTCCGGATCGTTGGCCTTGACGTAGTCGACGAAGCCGGCCTCGAAGGCTCGGACCTTGTCGAGCGGGACGTCATCGACCGAGCCGGAGGTGCCGGCCCAGATGCCGAGGATCTGCTCGCCGTTGCGAAGCGGCGCGTACTGCCCCTGCTTGAGCAGCTCGACCAAGCGGGCGCCGCGGTTCAGCGCCTGCTGGGTGGCGGCGTCGAGATCGGAGCCGAACTGGGCGAAGGCCTCGAGTTCGCGGTACTGGGCGAGATTGATCCGCAGGCCGCCGGCGACCTTCTTCATCGCCGGAGTCTGGGCGGCGCCGCCGACCCGGCTGACCGAGATGCCGACGTTCACCGCCGGGCGCACGCCCGAGTAGAACAGGTTGCCCTCGAGGAAGATCTGGCCGTCGGTGATCGAGATGACGTTGGTCGGGATGTAGGCCGAGACGTCGCCCTCCTGGGTCTCGACCACCGGCAGGGCGGTGAGCGAGCCGCCGCCGGCCGAATACTTGCCCGGATTGAGTTCGTGGGCGTTGTCAGCCAGCTTGGCCGCCCGCTCGAGCAGGCGGCTGTGCAGGTTGAAGATGTCGCCGGGGAAGGCCTCGCGGCCCGGCGGCCGGCGCAGCAGCAGCATGACCTGGCGGTAGGCGGCGGCCTGCTTGCTCAGGTCGTCGTAGGCGATCAGAACGTGGCGGCCGGCGTCGCGGAAGCGCTCGCCCATGGCGGTGCCGGCGTAGGGGGCGATGAACTGCATCGACGCCTCCTCGGAGGCGGAGGCGTTGACGACGATGGTGTAGGCCATCGCCCCGGCCTGCTCGAGCTTGTTGACGACGTCGACCACGGTCGACTGCTTTTGGCCGACCGCGACGTAGATGCAGATCACCTGCTCGGGATTGCCCGGGTCACCGCCGCCGGTCCGTTTCTGGTTGATGATCGCGTCGACGATCAGCGCCGTCTTGCCGGTCTGGCGGTCGCCGATGATCAGCTCGCGCTGACCGCGGCCGATCGGGATCATCGAGTCCAGGGCCTTGATGCCGGTCATCATCGGCTCCTTGACCGGCTGCCGCTCGATCACGTTCGGCGCGTCCTGCTCGATCGGGCGCAGGTCGTCGTCGCCGGCCTCGATCGCGCCCTTGCCGTCGAGCGGTCGGCCGAGAGCGTCGACCACCCGGCCGATCAGGGCGTCACCGGTCGGCACCGAAATGATGCGGCCGGTGCGCTTGACGGTGTCCCCTTCGCGGACCTTGGCGGCGTCGCCGAGGAGGACGCAGCCGACGTTGTCCTCTTCCAGGTTGAGCGCGATGCCGCGAACGCCGCCCGGGAACTCGAGCAGCTCGGACATCATGCACTCGTCGAGGCCGTAGACCCGGGCGACACCGTCGCCGACCTGGATCACCTCGCCGACCGATTCGGTCGAGGTCGTGGCCTGGAAGCCCTCGATCTCCTTGCGCAGGATCGAGGTGACTTCGGAGGGTTGCAGTTGCATGGTCTTGGTCTCTGGCGTTGGGGCGAAGGCTCAGCGGCGGCCGAGTTCGGCCTGGGCGAGGCGGGCGCGCAGCCGCTCGAGCCGACCGCGGGCGCTGCCGTCGTAGCGGGTGCCGCCGAGGGTGACACGGATCCCGCCCAGCAGGTCGGGATCGACGCGGGATTCGAGCACGACCTCCCGCCCGGTGCGGGCGGCGAAGGCCTGCTCGAGGCGGGCGCGCTCCTGGTCCGGCAGCGCCCGCGCGCTCTCGACCACCCCGCGCAGGCGGCCCTGGTGGGCGTCGAGCAGATCGCGGAAGGCCCGCGGCAGATCGAGCAGGACCTGGTGCCGGCGGCGCCGGACCAGGACCCGGAGCAGGCCGCGGGTCAGCTCGTGGGCGCCGGCGCCGACCCGGTCCAGGACCCGCTGCTTGTCGGCGTCCGGAACCCGCGGGTCGGCCAGCCAGGCGCCGGCGCCGGCCTCGGCCAGGGCGCGGCCGAGGGTCTCGAGATCGTCGGCCACCGCCGCCAAGGCGTCGGCCGCCGCCGCCGCCTCGAGCAGGGCGCGGGCGTAGCGCCGCGCCGCGGCTCCGGAGGGAAGGCTGTCGCCGGCCATCGCTCAGTCGCCGCCGAGTTCGCGGCGGAGTTCGGCCACCAGCCGCTCCTGGTCGGCCTCGTCGAAGCGGCGCGAGATCACCCGCTCGGCGATCTCGACCCCGAGGCCGACGGCGGCCGCCCGCAGCTCCTGAAGGGCGGTGTTCTTGGCCCGCTCGATCTCCTCACGGGTGCGGGCCCGCTCCCGTTCGGCCTCTTCCCTGGCCGCGGCCAGGATCTCCTGCTCGCGCTGCTCGGCTCGGGCCTTGGCCTCGGCCACGCGCTGGGCGGCCTCCTTGCGGGCCTGGTCGAGGTCGGCCTGGACCGCCGCCTTGAGCCGCTCGGTCTCCTCGCGGGCGGCCTCGGCGGCGCTGGCCGCCTCCCGCGCCGCCGCCTCGCGGTCCTGGAGGGCCCGGGTGATGGGGCCGAAGACCACCTTCCACATCAGCGGCAGCGAGAGGAGGAAGATCAGGACGGTCCAGATCAGCGAGGATTCGCCGGAGAACAGGCTGACCCCGCCCTCACTGGGCAGCGCGGCGAGCAGGATGAGGTTCATGTCGGACTCCCGGGACCTCGCGCCCCGCCGCCGAGGACGGGGCGCATCGTTCCCTTGCTGGCTTCGCTCAGACCTGCTTGAGGGCAATGAGCAGACCGACGACGACGCCGAAGAAGGTGACGCCTTCGATCAGGGCGGAGAGGATCAAGGCGTTGCCGCGGATGTCCGAGGCGGCTTCCGGCTGGCGGGCGATCGCGTCGTTGCCGGCCGCGCCGATCTTGCCGATGCCCATGCCGCCGCCGATCACGGCGAGGCCGGCGCCGATGGCCGCGAGGGGAATCCACGGCGAGGCGTTGCTCGAGGCGACTTCCGCGGCGTGTTCGACGCCTTGGGCGGCGACGTTGAGGAGGAGGTTCAGCATCCTTCTTGGTGTTGGTGGTTCAGGAACGATCAGTGGTCCGGGTGCAGGCACATCCCCACGAAGATGATGGACAGCAACGTGAAGATGTAGGCCTGCAGGAGGGCCACGAAGCCCTCGATGATCATGATGAACACGGACAGGCCGATGCCGACCGGAGCGAAGGCCCAGCCGGCGACGGCGTTCATGCTGCCGAAGTACAGGATCAGGCCCAGAAAGCTCAGCAGCACCAGGTGGCCGCCCATCATGTTGGCGGTGAGACGCACGGTCAGAGCGAAAGGCTTGACGCAAAGGCCGATCAGCTCGATCACGAACATCAGCGGCCAGAGCGGCCCCGGCACGTGCGGCACGAGGTTGGCCCAGAACTTCACCGGCCCCTGGACGACCATGCCGCCGACGATCATGACCAGGAACACGAGCAGGGCCAGGGCCGCCGAGACGTAGACGCTGGCGGTCGCGGTGGCGCCGCCGGGCAGAAGCCCGAACAGGTTCTGGCCGAGGATGAAGAAGAACAGGGCCAGAAACAGGGGCAGCAGCCGGTCGCCGTCCTCCCGCCCCAGGTAGGGGTGGACCATCTCCTCGCGGATGAAGCCGACGAAACCGGCCAACGCCCGCTGCACGGCGTTGCCGCCGCCGCTGCGCACGGCCCGGGCCACCCCGGCGAAAGCGACCAGGATCAGGGCCACGGCCGCGAGCTGGAACAGGGTCAGGGAGTACCACTCCAGCTCCACTCCGAACAGCTCGACGCGGCCGAGCGTGTGCGGGAAGACGTGGCCGAACAGCCGCTCGAAGATGCTCCCGCCCCCGCCCTCCGAGGGAAGGGCGGCGGTCGCGATCGGGACGGGGAGGGGGATCATGCGGAGGGGCTCCCGCGCTCGTCCCCCCGCCGGAGACGGCTCCGAAGGGGGCGGGCGCGCAGCAGGGCGGTCAGCGCGACCGCCTCGCCGGCGACGATGCCGGCGACGAAGGCGAGCAGGAACGACGGGTGGTGGTACCAGCCGGTCCGGGCGCCGAGGACGCCTCCCAGGGTGAGCACGACCAGCTTGAGCAGGAAGCCGAACACCTGGACCTGCAGCAGCGGGCGGAAGCCGCTCCGCGCCGCCGCCCCCCGCCGGAGCGCGAACAGGCTCAGCTCGAGGGCCAGCGCCAGCGACCAGCCCAGGAGAAGGCCGGTCCGCCAGGGCGGCGGCCACAGCGGCCAGCTCGCGACCCCGACTGCGAGCAGAAGCAGGATCCGGATCACGGTCGATCCTCCCCATCCCGACCGCGGTCGGGCGGCCGCCGAAGGCCGGCGAGCTGGCGGCTCATCCGGAGGATCCCGCCGACCAACCCGGTGGCGAGGCCGAGCAGGAGGAAGACGGGGAAGCCGCCGGGGCCGAACAGCTCTTCGTCCGCCAGGTGCCCGAGCCAGCCGAGGGCGCCGACGATCAGGGCGAATTCGAGCCCGATCGTGGAGTAGCGGGCGAAGTCCGGTCGCGGGGCCTGGCCGGAGGGGGTCACGAAGCGAGCGGCGGCGATGGGGGGAGCTCTTCCCGTCGTGGGAGGCGAAAGAGCGGAGCGGCCTTCCCTTGCCGGGAAGGGCCCGGCCGGAATGGGCCGGACATTCTAGGGCCGCCGAGCCGGGGATCAACCGCACCGGCCGGGAATTGCCAGAAACCGGCCCATACCCTACCCTCTCGCGCCCCCGGCCGGCCCCGATCCGCGCGGCCGGGCCCGAAGATCGTGCAGACCACCCTCGTCCTGTTCAAGCCCGACGCCCTTCACCGCGGCCTCGTCGGCCGCCTCCTGGCCCGTTTCGAGGACAAGGGCCTCCAGATCGTCGGCCTCCGGATGCTCCGGATGAGCCCGGAGACGGCCGCCCGGCACTACGCGGAGCACGTCGGCAAACCCTTCTACGACGGCCTGGTCGCCTTCATGACCGGTTCGCCGATCATCGCCCTGGCCTTGCGCGGTCCGGAGGCGGTCGCGGTGGTCCGGCGCCTGATGGGTCGGACCTTCGGCATCGAGGCCGAGCCCGGCACCCTGCGCGGCGACTTCGGCTGTTCGAAGTCCTACAACCTCCTCCACGGCTCCGATTCTCCGGAGAGCGCCGAGCGGGAGCTGGCCCTCTTCTTCCCGGACGGCCTGGAAGAGTGGGAGCCGATCCAGGCTCCCTGGTTCTGGGACCGGGACTAGGCCGGCCCCGGCCGGTCCGGAGCACCCGGCTAAGCTGGTTGCCCGCCCGCTCCGAGCCGCTATGCCCCACCCGATGCCCCGCTCCTCCCGGCTTCTCCGGCCCCTGCTGGCCGCCGCCTGCGGCCTGGCGCCGTTGCTCCTCCCGGCCTGCGGCGGCCTCACCGCCGAGGAGGAGCAACTCCTGGAGGACTTCCGCGCCCGCGCCACCCAATACTACGACGCCAACGACCTCGGCCGGGCGGAGCAACAGGCCCTGCGGGGGCTGCAGATCGACCCCGACCATCCGGTCCTCAACCACATCATGGGGCGCACCCTGCTCAAGTACCAGGACGCCCGCCACGTCGCCGCCGCCCGCAAGTACCTCGAGAAGGCCTACGAACTCGACCCGCAGTACAAGACCGCCTACTCCCTCGGCGAATGCCGGCTGCGGCTGGCCGAGTTCCGGGTCGCCCGTGCGGTGGCGCTGGACGAGCGGGCGGCCGAACTCGGCCCGGACGAGGTCGAAGCCCGAGCCGAACTGGCCGACCGGGCCGAGCGCCTGCGGGCCGATTCGGTCGAGGACCTGGCCGCGGCCGAGAAGTACCTCGGCATCGCCCTCGAGGCCGACCCGAGCAACGTCTGGGCCCTGCGCCTGCTGGCCAACACCTACGCCCACCAGGACCGGCCGGAGGACGCCCTCCACGCCCTCGAGCGCCTGATCGAGGAGCTGCGGGCCTCGCGGCGGTGGAAGAACGAGCGGCTCGCCCTCGAGGCCCTGCCGCTGGTCGAGGAGCAGTCCCTCCGCCAGCGGGTGCGGGAGGACATCGAGATGGAGATCGAGGCCCGAGGCCTGGCCGCCGCCATCCACAAGGCCGCCCAGCGCTACGCCGAGTCGGCCGAGCAGCTCAGCGAGATCCTCAAGCTCGACCCGAGCCGGGTCCAGGAGTACTACAACCGCGGTCTTTGCCGTTACTGGCTCGGGGACCTGGCCGGCGCCCACGCCGACATGCGCGAGTTCCTCCGCCGGACCGACCTCGAATTCGGCGCCGAGGAGGTCGAGCGGGCCCTGAACATCGTCAGCGAATACGAACGGACCCGCGCCGGCGCCGCCGCCGGTCTCAATCCCGTTGACGGGGCGGGGGATCGGACAGGACGAGACTGAGTCGGCGCGGTTCGCCGCCGCGGCCGATCTCCAGTTCGAGCGGCTCGCCGGCCGGGGCGACGCTGAGCACGAAGCGCAGCCCGGCCAGCCCCTCCAGCGGCGTGCCGCCGAGGCGGAGGAGGACGTCGCCGGGCTCGAGGCCGGCCCGGCCGGCCGGGGAGTCGGCCAGGACGCGGTCGAGTTCGAGCAGCACCGGATCGGGCCAGCCGAGCCGTTCGGCCAGTTCCGGCCGGTAGCTCTCGTGGACCAGGACCCCGAGCCAGCGGCGGCTCGGGGGTGCGTAGCTGAGCTGATCGCGGAAGGCGCGCAGGACCCGCTCGATCGGCACCGCGAAGGAGAGCGACTCGCTGCGCGTGAACTCGGCGCAACCGTCCGGGCAGGCCTCCGGGTGGCCGGCGGCGAGCTGCCGGTGCCCGACCTCGCGCAGGGAAGTCTTGATCAGGCCGATCACCTCGCCGCGGCGGTTGGCGACCAGGCCGCCGCCGTCGCCGGGATTGACCGGGTTGGTCAGTTGGAGGAGACCGGAGGTCTGGTCGACGCTGCGGTTGAGGCCGGCCAGGAAGCCGAGGGCGAGGGTACCGTCCAGCCCGAAGGCGTTGCCCAGGGTGACCGTGACCATCCCGACCCGGAGCGGGGCCGGCCAGCCCAGCGGCGGCGGCGGCACGTCCAGGTCCGGCGCCTGGAAGAGGGTCAGGTCGTACTCGGGATCGTGGGCCAGGGGCTGGGCGAGGAAGTCCTGGCCGTCGAAGCGGAAGACCCGGACCGCCGCCAGCGGCCCCTCGACCACCCCGGGCGCGACGAAGCGCCCGCCCTGGTCGATCACGACCCCCGAGACCAGGACCTCCCGGATCTCCGAGCCGCCGTCGGGCAGCGGCACCGGCAGGTCGAGCGCGACCCGAACCAGCGCCGGCCGCAGGCGGCGGTGGAGGGAGACGAGTTCGTCCTCGAGCGCGCTCAGGACGCTGCCGGGGACGAGATCGGCCTCCGGCCCGGTCGTGACCGCCTCGTGGGCGGGGTGCGGGCCGGGGTCGGCCTGGGCCGGCAGGAGGAGGAGGGCGACGGCCCAGATCCCCATCGGGATCAGAACTCGCCGGTCCTATGGCCGGCCGGGGTGGCGACCAGGCCGGCGTCGGCTCCGCTCGGCTGCGGGAAACCGCCGCTGCTGCGGAAGAAGCGGTCGAGTTCGCCGGCCTCGACCGGTCGCAGCCGGTCGGCTCGGTTCGCAG
>RFGR01000073.1 GCA_003696625.1 Planctomycetota bacterium | reverse complement strand
GAACCCTACCGGCTGCCGTCGCTGCTCGGCGCGATCGCCGCCGCCCGCCTGCTCGGGGCGCCGGCGGCGGCGGTGGCCGATCGCCTCGGCTCCTGGCCCGGCCTGCCGCACCGGATGGAGGACCTGCCGGCGCCGCCGGGCCTGCGCCTGATCGACAACGGGGTCGCCACCCACCCCGAGGCCACCGCCGCGGCTCTCCGTTCCCTGCCGGAAGGCACGGTGCTCTGTGCCGGCGGCTCCGACAAGGGCCTGGATTTGAGCGACCTGGCCGCCGCCTGCCGCCGCTGTCGGGAGGTCCACCTGTCCGGGCCGGGCGGTCGGCGCCTGGCCGGTCTCCTCCGGAACCTGGAGATCCCGCATCGGCTCCATCCGAATGCCCGGACGGCGATGGCCGCGGCCCTCCAGGCCGCCCGGCGCGGGGCTCCGGCCCTGCTCTTCTCGCCCTCCTTCGCCTCCTTCGACGAATTCCGCAACTTCCGCGACCGCGCCGCGGTGTTCCGGGAACTCTGCGCCGATCTCGCCGTCGGGCAGGAGGGAACCGACCGGAAAGTCCCGGGTGACAGAGGGGCCGGGACGTACTAGAGAAGAGCAAGCCATGCTGTGCCAAGCCTGCAAGAAGCACCCGGCGCAGGTGCGTCAGTACGACCTCCACTACGACCAGCCCGGCGAACCGCGGCTGGAGCTGACCTCCCTCTGCGTCCTCTGCGCCAAGCAGCGCGGCCTGCCGCTCCCGGGCTCGGTGCCGAAGCTGACCAACGTCGTCAGCCTGCTCAGCAAGGCCTTCCTCGATCTTCAGGGCGCCGTCGCCGGCGACCAGCCCCGACCGGCCTCCGAAGCCGCGGCCGGTCCTACCTGCCCGGACTGCGGCTGGTCGCTGCGCGACTTCCGTCAGACCAGTCGGTTCGGCTGCCCGAAGGACTACGAGGTCTTCTCGACCTTCGTCGAGGAGGTGCTGGAACGGATCCACGGCACCTCCGAGCACCCCGCCCACCCCGAACAGGCCGAGCTGGCCCGCCTTCGGGCCGAGATGGCCGAGGCGGTGGAACGGGAGGACTACGAGGCCGCCGCCGGCCTCCGCGACCGGATCCACGACCTGGAAAAGCGACTGGAGGACGCCGAAGAGCTGGAATTCTGACCCCGGCTAAGGAGATCCGCCGCCGGGAGCCGATAGGTCATCAGAGACCTGGCCCAGAGACGCAATGTTCGACCGATTCACCGAGCGCGCCCGCAAGGTCATGGGTTTCGCCCGCACCGAGGCCCAGACCTTCCACCACGAGTACATCGGCACCGAGCACATCCTGCTCGGCCTGATCCGCGAGGGCCAAGGGGTGGCGGCCAACGTCCTCCAGGCCATGAACATCGACCTCGATCGGATCCGCCAGGAGGTGGTCAAGATCGTCAAGCCGGGTCAGGCCCACGAGCCCTCGGTTCAGATCCCGTTCACGCCGCGGGCGAAGAAGGTCGTCGAGCTGGCCCTGGAGGAGGCGACCCAGCTCGGCCACAACTACATCGGCACCGAACACTTGCTGCTGGCCTTGCTCCGCGAGCAGGAGGGCATCGCCGCCCACGTTCTGATCCAGCTCGGCGTCAAGCTCGACGAGGTCCGCGAAGAGGTCATCGAGTTCCTCGGCGGCCCGGTCGCCGAGGAGGAGGAGGAAGCCGAGGCGACGAACGAAGGCGCCGCCCCCGCCCGTCAAGGCAAGTCGAAGACCCCGGCCCTGGACAGCTTCGGTCGCGACCTGACCGAGCGGGCTCGGAACAAGGAACTCGATCCGGTCATCGGCCGGGTCGACGAGATCGAGCGGGTGGTCCAGGTGCTGTCGCGCCGGACCAAGAACAACCCGGTCCTGCTCGGCGAGCCGGGGGTCGGCAAGACGGCCATCGTCGAGGGCCTGGCCCAGCGGATCGTCGACAACCAGACGCCGGAGATTCTGCGCGACAAGCGGATCGTCATCCTCGACCTGGCGATGATGGTCGCCGGCACCAAGTACCGCGGCCAGTTCGAGGAGCGGATCAAGGCGGTGATGACCGAGGTCCGGCGCTCGAAGAACGTCATCCTGTTCATCGACGAGCTTCACACCCTGGTCGGCGCCGGCGGGGCCGAGGGCGCGATCGACGCCTCCAACGTCCTCAAGCCGGCGCTGTCGCGCGGCGAGATCCAGTGCATCGGCGCCACCACCCTCGACGAGTACCGCAAGTTCATCGAAAAGGACGGCGCCCTCGAGCGGCGCTTCCAGTCGGTCATCGTCGAGCCGCCGAACCGCGACGACGCCATCGCCATCCTCAAGGGGCTGGCCGACCGCTACGAGCAGCACCACAAGGTACGCTACACCGAGGAAGCCCTGGAAGCGGCGGTCGACCTGTCGATCAAGTTCATCAACGGCCGCTTCCTGCCCGACAAGGCGATCGACGTCATCGACGAGGCCGGCGCCCGCCTGCGCCTGCAGTCGATGGCACCGGTGCCCGATCTCAGCGAGCTCGACCAGGAGATCGCCGAGATGGATCGGCTCAAGGAGGAGGCGGTCAAGAACCAAGACTTCGAGGAGGCCGCCCGCCGCCGCGACGAGGCCTACCGGCTCCGCCGCCGGCGCGAGCAGATCCTGGCCGAGTGGCGCGAGGCCGAGTCCCAGGCGCCGGCGGACGCCGTGGTCGACGTCCAGGTCATCGCCGAGACCGTCTCCAAGATGACCGGCGTGCCGGTCAGCAACCTCGAGAAGGAGGAGGCAGAGCGCCTGCTCCAGATGGAGGAGGAACTCGGCCGGACCGTCATCCATCAGGAAGAGGCGATCACCGCCGTCGCCAAGGCGGTGCGCCGCTCCCGTTCCGGCCTCAAGGATCCGAACCGGCCGAGCGGCTGCTTCCTGTTCCTCGGTCCGAGCGGCGTCGGCAAGACCTGGCTCTCCAAGCAGCTCGCCAAGTTCCTGTTCGGCGACGAGGAGGCGTTGATCACGCTCGACATGAGCGACTACATGGAGAAGCACAACGCCTCCCGCCTGGTCGGCTCGCCGCCCGGCTACGTCGGCTACGAGGAGGGCGGCCAGCTGACCGAGAAGATCCGGCGCCGGCCCTACAGCGTCGTCCTCCTCGACGAGATCGAGAAGGCCCATCCGGACGTCTTCAACATGCTGCTGCAGATCATGGAGGAAGGCCGCCTGGTCGACTCCTTCGGCCGCAACATCGACTTCCGGAACACGATCCTGATCATGACCTCCAACATCGGCGCCCACCTCATGCGCGAGGGCGGCGGCCTCGGCTTCGCCGCCTCCGAAGAGATGACGCGCGACAAGGTGCGGGAGGGGATCATGGACGAGGTCCAGCGCTTCTTCCGGCCCGAGTTCCTCAACCGAATCGACGAGATCGTCACCTTCAACCCGCTGGCGAAGGAGGATCTCCACCGCATCATCGAACTCGAGCTGCGCAAGGTCGAGGAGCGCCTCAGCTCCCGGAAGCTCGTCCTGCATCTGAGCGACAGTGCCCGCGAGTTCCTGATCAGCCACGGCTACAACCCCGAGTATGGCGCCCGGCCGTTGCGCCGGTGCATCGAGCGGCACGTCGAAGACCGTCTGGCCGAGGAACTCCTGCGCGGCAACCTGCCCGAGGGCTCGCTGGTCGAAATGACCCACGACGAGGGGGCGGAGAGCCTCCGCTTCTCGGCCATCCCGCCCCAGCCGCGGGCCGAGGAACCGCCCGACCCCGATCCCGCCGCCTCGCCGACCGGCGGTGAGGACGACGCCGGTCAGGACTGAAATCGGCCGGCGACGCGCCGGCCAGGTCTCTCCCGGGCAGCGCTTCGGCGCTGCCCTTTTCTATGCGCCCGGCCGCGGCCCGCGCAGGGCCGAGCGCAAGAGGATCAGCAGGTAGAGCGAGGCCAGGGCCAGGCCGAGGACGAAGCCGGCGCAGGCGCCGAGCAACGGATCCCAGGCCAAGCGCGGCGCCAGGGCGCTGCCGGCCAGAACCAGCGGCACGACCAGCAGGGCGCTGCGGACGAAGGAGACCCGCAGCCCGGTGCGGGCGCGCCCGATCCCGTCGAAGGCGGAGCGGAGCTGGAGGATCGGGACCATGGCCAGCACCGCCGGCGGCAGGAAGGGCATCGTCGCCCGGGCCAGGGCGGCGGTCCGCGCGGCCTCGCTGAGCTGCTCGGCCAGCCAGGGCCCGACGACCAGCGCCACCGGCCCGACCAGGACTACGGCGTAGGCGACCCCGGCCAGGGAGGCCACCCGGACCTGCCGGCGCACGCCGGCCCGGTCGCCGGCGCCCCAGCGGTGGGCCACCAGCGGCAGCAGGGCGACGCCGGAGGCGATCAGGGGCATGGCCAGGAAGCGCAGCGAGCGGTCGAAGATGCTCCAGGCCGCGAGCCGCGAAGCCGCCTCCGGCAGCCCCTTCAGGATCAGGTTGACGGCCTGAGATTCGAGCGCCATCAGGACGTAGGCGAGGCCGCTGGGCACGGCGATGGCCAGGATGGCCCGTATCGGCCCGGGTTCCTCCCCGTCCGCCACCGGCGCCGCCGCGGCCGCGCTTGCCGCCTGCCGGCGGCGGCGCTCGTGCCAGGCCGCCCGCCGCAAGGCGTAGACCAGCCCGGCGATCCGGCCGAGGACGGTGGAGAAGGCGATCCCGAAGATCCCCCAGCCGAAGCCGAAGACGAAGACGGTGTTCAGAGCGGCGTTGGTGACGCTGGACAGGATTCCGGCCCACATCGTCGATCGGGTGTCCTGGTGGGCCTTGACCAGCGAGTCGGGCAGGATCGACCAGAAGGAGGTGAAGGCCGAGCCGGCCAGCAGGACGGAGGCGTAGATCCGGAACTGGGTCGCCACCACCGGCTCGTCGAGATAACTCCGCGCTCCGGCCCAGACCGCCGCCGCGAAGACCAGGAAGACCGCGCAGAGGACGACGATGATCCGGCCGGCGGCCCGCTTCAACCGCTCGATCTCCGCGCCGTCGCCGGCACCGAGGGCGGCGGCGAGCCGGGAGGTGAGCCCGTTCGAGGTCCCGACCCAGACCGCGATCAACAGGAACTCGAGCGGCAGCGTGAGCCCGATCGCCGCCAGGGACTCGTCCCCGATCGGCCGTCCGGCGGCGTCGGTCAGGTGGTGGGCGAAGATCGGGTCGATCCAGGCGAAGGCCGAGCGCAGCCAGAAGGAGGCGACGAGCGGCGCCGAGAGGCGTAGGATCCCGGCCGGTCGGTCGGCGGCGGCGCTCACTCCTTCTCGCCGGCCAGCCAGGCGCGGATCGGGCGCCAGCGCTCCGCCAGCCCCGGCTCCGCCTCGAGCCGCCGCTCGAGCGGACCCCAAGAGCGGGCGCGGGCGCATTCCTTGAGCAGCGCCACCGTCTCCGGGTCGGGATCGGACTCGGGGCCGTCGCCGAGCAGCCAGGTCCAGCGGAGGGCGGCCTCGTTGCCGGGTAGGATCCGGCAGCCCGGCAGCGCCCCGAGGACGAGCGGATCCCAGACCACGGACAGGCATTCGAGGCCGGCGCCGTAGGGATAGATGCGGTCGGCCGGGAAGCGGACGAAGGTGACGCCGTCCTCGGCCAGGAAGCCGTTCGAACGCAGCAGGTCTCCGGGCATGCGGACCCGGAGGGTGAACTCGAGGTCGCCGGCGCCGCCGCCGAAGAGGCCGAAGATCCGATCGCCGGTCTCCTTCAGCCATTGCTCGAGCCCTTCCTCGCCGCCGTGGCGGGCCTGGAGTTCCTGCTCGAGAGCGAGGAGGAAGGCGCCGTCGAAGAGCAGCGCGGCCATGTCCGGCCAGGCCGGGCGGCGGCCGGCGCCCTCGGTCTCCGGGTCGACGAAAGCCAGGCGCTCGCCGGCCCAGTCGCCGAGGCGCCGACGCAGTTCGAGCCAGGGCGGGGACCCCTGCCCTTGCTCGAGGGCGGCCAGGACCTGGTCGGCGGCGACCGGCAGGCCGAAGCGGCGGCCGACCCCGACCAGACGGGCGACGAGCAGGTCCGTCTCGACCTTCTCGAGCACGAGCGAACGCCAGAGCTGGAGCCCCAGCTCGCGGCCGAGGCCGCGCAGACGGCCGACCAGCTCGGCGTGGAGGCGGGTCTCTGGGTAGCGGGGACCGAGCAGGCGGGTGAGGGCGGCGTCGGCCGCCAGCCGGAACTCGTCGGCGGCTTCTTCGATCGCGGTCCGAATGTCGTCCGGGCCGACCACGTCGGCGAAGCGCTCGCGGAAGCCGAGGATCCGGAACAGGCCCCAGTCGGCGGTGGTCACCGCCACCGCGACCGGGGCGCTGCGGTGGAGGGAGTCGCTGTGCAGGTCGAGCGGCGCCGGCACCGGCTGACCGGGGGCGAAGGAGCCGGACCAGGCCAGGCGCCCGGGGCGATCCTCGAGCAGCAGGTAGCCGCCGGCGGGCGGGCGGAGGAAGGCGGGAGGAGCGGCCGGTTCGCCGTCGTCCTCGCTGGTGACGACCACCCGGCGCAGCAGAGAACCGTCCGGTCGGACCTCGCTCTCGACCAGGACGCCGGTCGAGAGGCAGGACGCGGCCGCCAGGGCCAGCAGGCCGGCCGGGATCGCGGCGTTGCGCATGGTGTCAGGATAGCCCGGGCCGGGTAGACTCCGCCGCCATGCGAGCGCTCACCCTCCTTCCGCTGTTGCTCCTGGCCGCCTGCATGCGGGCGCCGGAGCCGCCTCGGATCACGCCCACCTCCCCGCACGGGTCGATGCCGCCGATGGCCGGCGGCGAAGCGGCGCCGGCGCCGGAGGCTTCCTCCGGCATCCACTTCCCCGAGCCCGAGGGCTGGACCCCGTCCGACCGACAGATCATGTTCGCCGAGAAGGTTTGGGATCTCCCCGGCGGCGGCGGCGCCTCCCTGAGCGTGGTCGGCGGCAGCGTCGAGGCCAACCTCGCTCGCTGGTCCGGGCCGAGCCAGTTCCAGTTCCCCGACGGCCGAACCGAGGAGAACTTCCGCGAGAAAACCATCGAAGACGGCAACTTCCCGGTCCGAATGGTCGTCATGAAGGGCACCCTGGTCGCGACCAAGCTGGTCGGCGGCGGTCCGCCGCGGGAAGGCTGGACGATGGTCGGAGCGGCGGTCACCGACGCCCTGCCCGGCGGCCGGGCCATTTATCTGAAGGTGGCCGGGCCGAGCGATGAGATGGAAGCCCAGATTCCGGCCATCGAAGAGGCCTTGCGCGGGATCGAGGTCCACTAGCGCCGGGGCGGAAGAACCGGAAGACGGGCGTCACCGGAGGCGGTGGCGCCCGTCTTTTCCGTGTGGACACCGAGGAACGGCGGGCGCTCCTGGCCCTGAATTGCCTGCCCGGTCTGGGCCCGGCGGTCGCGGCGGAACTCTGTCGCCAGGCCGGCTCGGCGGCGGCGGTGCTGGCGGCGCCGCGGCGCTGGCGGCTTCCCTGGGGACGGAGCTTCCGGGTCCCCGATCCGGCCGCCGCCCTGGCCGCGGCCGAGGCCGAGGCGGAGCGACTGGCCGGCCTCGGCGCCCGTCTGGTGACCCAGGTCGATGCCGACTACCCAAAGCGTTTCCTCCACCTCCCCCATCCACCGCCGGTGGTGGCGGTGATCGGCCGGGCCGAGGTGCTGGCCGGCGATCGGCGACGGATCGGGCTGGTCGGGGCCCGCGCCTGCACTCCCTACGGCCGCTCGCAGGCCGCCCGCTTCGGGACCGGCTTCGCGGTCGCCGGGGCGGTGGTGGTCAGCGGCGCCGCCCGCGGAATCGACCAGGCCGGCATGGCGGCGGCCTTGGCCGCCGGCGGAGCGGTGGTCGCGGTGCTCGGTTCAGGTCTGGACCGGCCCTACCCGCCCGAGGCGCGACCGCTGCTTGAACGGATCGCCGGCGAGGGCGGGGCGGTGGTCAGCGAGTTCCCCTGCGGCACCGCTCCGGTCCGCGGCAACTTCCCGCGCCGCAACCGCCTGATCGCCGCCCTGGTCGACGCGGTGGTCGTCGTCGAGGCCACGCGACGCAGCGGCAGCATGATCACCGCCGGCCTCGCCGCCTCGCTCGGGCGGGAGGTCTTCGCGGTTCCAGGTCCGCTCGATTCGATCGTCTCGCGCGGTCCGTTGGCGCTGATCCGAGAGGGGGCCGGCGCCGCCCTCGGCCCGGAGGAGGTCTTGGCCGACCTGGAACCGGTCCGGCCGGAGCCGGCCGACGACCCGCTCCTGGTCGCCCTCGAACGCGGCGATGCTTCGCTGGCCGAACTGGCGGCGGCCCTCGGCCTGCCGGAGGACCAGATCCTGCTCCAGCTCGTGGAACACGAACTCCACGGCCGGGTCTGCCGACGACCGAGCGGCCTCTATCATCGCTGCGGCCCGTTGCTCGCCGCTCGTGCGCCTGCCTCTCCCGATCCTGGCCCTTCCGCTCCTCTGCCCGGCCTGCGCCCGGACGGAGGGGCATGAGGCGGCCGGCCCGGTCGCCTGGGACCCCTGCGGCCGCGGCGATTCGTACCGGGTGACCCTCGGACGGGTCGATCCCGGCCGCGCCCACCAGGTCAGCCGCTGGTACGGTCGGTCCCAGCACGAGATCGCCGGACCGGCGCCGGCGATCCTCGGCGACACCCGCAGCGCGCTCCTGACCTCGGTGCCGTCCGAGATCCGGGTGCCGGTCGAGACCGGCGCCGATGCCCTCCGGTTCCGGTCCGCGATCCTGGTCCGGCCCGATCCCGGCGGGCGGCCGCGCTCCGATCGGACCCGAATCCGGGCGGAGGTCCGCTTCCTCGGCCCGGACGGTCCCCAGGTTCTGGCCCGCGAGGAGATCCCCGCCGACGACCACCGCTGGCGGCCGATCGAGGCTGAGCTGCCGGCCGGCCGGCCCGGCGAACTCCTCCTCCGGCTCACCGTGGGCGGAGCCCGGGCAGCCGGCGAGCTGGCCGCGGCCTGGGCCGAGCCGCTGCTCGTGCGGTCGCGGCAGTCCCGACCGCCGGCGGCTCACCCCGATGTCCTCCTCGTCGTCGCCGACACCTTCCGTGCCGACGCCCTCGCCGACGCTCCGGGGCTGTCCGCCCTCCTCCGACGCGGCGCCCTCTGGCCGCGGGCGGTGGCGCCCTCGAACTGGACCCTGCCGTCCTTCGCCTCGATCCTGACCGCTCGGGATCCGGCCGAACACGGAGCCGGCCGCGCCCCCACCCCGGAGGGACGGCCCGGCGGGCGCGACTACCGCGCCGTCCGCCCCGGTTTGCCGACCCTGGCCGAAGCCTTCGCAGACGCCGGCTACGCGACCGCTCTGGTCCACGCCAACCCCTTCCTCGAGCCCTGGACCGGCCTCGACCGCGGTTTCGGCCGCTACGTCCGGGTGCGGGACGACACCGCCGCCGCTCTCGATGCGGCCGGGGCCTGGTGGCGGCGGAACGCCGACCGGCCGCGCTTCCTCCTCCTTCAGCTCATGGCCCCCCACCTGCCCTACGATCCGCCCGGGCGGGAGGACCTGCCCCCCGACCCGCTGGCCGAACGGGACGCCGCCGCCTTCCTCGCCGGCGACCCGCTGCCGGAGGAGCGGGCCCGCTTCTTCGCCCTGCAGGAAGCAGAACGCACGGCGGTCATCCGTCGCTACCGGGCCGAGGTCGAGGAGATGGACCGGCTCCTCGCCCCCTGGCTCGAGCGGCTGCTCTCGACCGACCGGCAGCCGCTGTTCGCCTTCGCCGGCGATCATGGGGAGGAGCTGTGGGACGAGGGCTCCTTCGAGCACGGCCACACCTTCGCCGACGCGGTGGCGCGGGTACCGCTCGCCGTCGTTGCGCCGGGGATCCCGACCGCGGTCCACGACGAGGCGCCGGGGGTCCACTGGCTGGGCCCGACCCTCCTCCGGCTGGCCGGGATCGAGCCGCCGCCCGGCTGGGAGCACGACCTCCGCCGGCCGTCCGGCTCGACCACCTGCACCTGCGCCCTCTATCGCGGCGCCGGCGCCGGCCGCCGCTTCGACGTCCTGAGCGGAGAATCCACCCCGCTGCCTCCGGAGGAGGCGGTGGCCGGCACCGGCCCGGCCGGGCGCCTGCCGGAGGAAGTGGACCGAGCCCTGCGCGAGCTGGGCTACTGACTCAGGAGAGGTACCAGCTCAGGGCGAGGCCGGCCAGCCCGATCAGGACCACCGCCGCCAGGAAGCTGAAGGCGCGACGGACGGTGCCGCGCAGGATCCGCGCCGGCTCGTCCTCGCGATAGCCGCTCACCACCACCGCCAGCGCCAGACTGAAGACAATCAGGAGCAGCCCCAGGCCGAGGAGGGTGGGCATCAGACCTCCTCCTCGCCGGCGGCGAGCCAGTCGTCCTCCGCCCGCCGCCAAGCGTCGAGGGCGAGGATCACGTTGAACAGACCGGCCGAGGTCGTGAACAGCAGGCCGGCGTCCATGAAGCGGAGGACCTCGGTGAAGCGGGCTCCGGCCGCAGCCAGAGCGACCAGCCAGAAGGCGCCACCGCCGAACATCTGGCCGGCCCAGTAGTAGGGGTGGCGCTGGCGGTCGAAGTCGGCGAAGCCGCCGAGGGCCATCCCGAGCAGGAACAGACCGAGCACGGTGCCGCCGAGCAGGACGGCCTTGAAGCGGCGGCCGACCAGCCAGTGGCCGAGGCCCGGCAGCAGCAGGGAGGCGAGGGCGGCGGTGCCCGGGTTGCGCCGGCCCGGGCGCGGCAGGTCGGCGGCCAGGACCTGGCCGGCGGCGTGGGCGGCCGCGAAGCAGGCCAGCACCCCCGAAGCGCCGCTGAGGAGGTGGCCGAGATCCCGATACGGGATCCACGTCGGATCCGCGCCGCCGTTCTCGACGCTGTGGAGGATCTGGGCGGCGACCTGGGTGCCGAGGAAGTTGGCGACTTCGGGCAGGACGACGAAGATCCCCCGCACCGCCCCGAGGCCGAACCAGCGGCCGTAGTCGAACTGGGTGGCGCCGGCCAGGAGCAGGCCGGCGAAGAGGGTGAGCTGGCAGAGGAGGAACCAGAACAGGCACCAGGCTCGTCGGCGGACGACGAGGTGGCCCAGGCCGGGCAGCAGGATCGACAGCCCGACCGCCAGACCGATGCGCTGGCGAGTGTCCTCGGGCGGGGCGGGAGACTCCATACGGCGTCATTCTGGCAGGGAGGGCCCGCCGGCGACAGGTAGAATCCGCCGATGGTCCGCCACACCACCGAGTACCGCATCCTGTTCCGGGACATCGACTCGATGGGCGTTCTCTACTACGGGCGCTACCTGCATCTGTTCGAGCTCGGGCGGACCGAGTGGCTGCGGGAAGAAGGCCTGCGCTACCGCGACATGCAGGACGAGGAGGGCTGCATGCTGCCGGTGACGATCGCCGAGTGTCGCTACTTGGCGCCGCTCCGCTACGACAGCCTGGCCCGGATCGAGACCACCCTGCACGGCTGGAGTTCGGCCACGATCGGCTTCCGGCACGAGGTCCGGGACGGCGAGAGCGGGGTGCTGTGCGCCACCGGCATGGTCGAGGTCGGCTGCTGCCGGATCGCCGACTGGCGCCCGACCCGGCTGCCCGCCCCCTACCGCGAACTCCTGGCCCGGATCGCCCCCGAACTCCGGCACCGACGGATCCCGCGCGCGGTCCTCGAGTCGGAATAAAAAAGCCCTGACTCGTGGTTCAATTGCGACTATCCAGAATCGGCCGGATTCTTGTCCTTGAAAGAGCACTGTATGAGTGCTAAATAACCTGGCCATGCTGAGATTGACCAAACGGTCCGAATACGGGCTGATGGCCCTGGCCTTCCTGGCGGCCCAGGAGCCAGGCGTGTACACCAGCGTCCGGGAGATCGTCTCCCGGCTGGGGACGCCGCGCCGGCTGCTGGCCGAGGTCCTCAAGGCCCTCTCCCAGGCCAAGGTCGTCGAGGCCACCCGCGGCCCGGGCGGCGGCTACCGCATGCGGACCCCGGCCGAGGAACTCAGCCTCAGCCGGGTCATCGCCATCCTCGAAGGGCCGGTGAACGTCGCCCGCTGCGCCAGCGAAGACGGCTGCGACTTCCAGGAGATCTGCACGATCCAGGAGGGAATCGCCCAGGTCGCCGACCGGATCAAGCGGGTTCTCGACGGCTACACCCTGGCCGACATCGTCCGCGCCGGCAGCGGCGCCGCGCCGGTGCTGGACCAGCTGTCCGACCCCGCCTCCCACCAGGACCGCTCCGTCGCCTGAGCCCACCATGTCCGACAAGCGTCTGGTCTACATGGACAACCAAGCCACCACGCGGGTGGATCCGCGGGTGGTCGAAGCCATGCTCCCCTGGTTCAGCGAGAAGTACGGCAACGCCGCTTCCCGCAACCACGCCTTCGGCTGGGAGGCCGAGAAGGCGGTCGAGGCCGCCCGCCGGACTCTCGCCGAGGGCATCGGCGCCGGCCCGCGCGAGCTGATCTTCACCTCCGGCTCGACCGAGGCCAACAACCTCGCCATCCTAGGCGCCGCCCGCATGTACCGCGAGCGCGGCCGCCACCTGGTCACCTGCGCCACCGAGCACAAGGCCGTGCTCGACCCGATGCTGGCCCTGCAGGCCCGGGGTTGGGAGGTCACCGTGCTCGGGGTCGACGCCGACGGGATGATCGACCTCGACGAGCTGCGCGCGGCGCTGCGCGACGACACCGTGCTGGTCTCGATCATGCACGGCAACAACGAGGTCGGCACCATCCACCCGGTGGCCGAGATCGGCGCCATTTGCCACGAGCGCGGCGTCCTCTACCACTGCGACGCCACCCAGACCGTCGGCAAGGAGGATCTCGACGTCGAACGGGACGGCATCGACCTGCTCAGCTTCTCGGCCCACAAGATCTACGGGCCGAAGGGGGTCGGCGCCCTCTACGTGCGCCGGCGGCGGCCGCGGGTGCGACTCGAGCCGATCGTCTACGGCGGCGGCCACGAGCGCGGCTTCCGCTCCGGCACCTTGAACGTGCCCGGCATCGTCGGCTTCGCCCGCGCTCTCGAGCTGTGCCTGGAGGACCGAGCCGGCGAGCAGGCCCGGATCGCCGCCCTTCGCGACCGGCTCCAGGAACGGCTGCTCGGCGAACTCGACTACGTCCATCTCAACGGCCACCCCGAGCGGCGGCTGGCCTGCAACCTGAACCTCAGCTTCGAGTTCGTCGAGGGCGAGTCGCTGCTGATGGGCCTGGACGGCGTCGCCGTCAGCTCCGGTTCGGCCTGCACCTCGGCCAGCCTCGAGCCCTCGCACGTGCTGCGGGCGATGGGCCGGGGCGACGACCTCGCCCACTCCTCGATCCGCTTCAGCCTCGGCCGCTTCAACACCGAGGAAGAGGTGGACTACGTCGCCGAGCGGACCATCGCCGCCGTCCGGCGCCTGCGCGAGATGTCCCCGCTCTACGAGATGGCGCTCGAAGGCATCGACCTCAACAAGGTGGAATGGAACCGCCACTAACAACCATGGCATACAGCGACAAGGTCATCGACCACTACGAGCACCCGCGCAACGTCGGCTCCCTGGACAAGGATTCGCCCGAGGTCGGCACCGGGGTCGTCGGCGCCCCCGAGTGCGGCGACGTCATGAAACTGCAGATCCAGGTCGAGAACGGCGTCATCGTCGACGCCAAGTTCAAGACCTTCGGCTGCGGTTCGGCGATCGCCTCCTCCAGTCTCGCCACCGAGTGGCTCAAGGGCCGCTCGCTCGACGAGGCGACCGAGATCAAGAACTCGGACATCGCCCAGGAACTGGCCCTGCCGCCGGTCAAGATTCACTGCTCGGTGCTGGCCGAGGACGCGATCAAGCAGGCGATCGAGGACTACCGGCGCAAGCAACAACAACGGCAGGAGGCCGAACAGGAATGAACCAGGACACCTCCTCCCCGCCCGAGATCAGCCTGAGCCCGGCCGCGGTGGCCGAGATCAAGCGGCTGATGGCCGAACACAAGCTGCCGGAGACCGCCGGGGTCCGGGTCGGGGTCAAGGGCGGCGGCTGCAGCGGCTTCAGCTACACCCTCAACTTCGACCGGGCCCCGGCCGAGGGCGATCTGGTCATCGAGCAGGACGGCGTCCGCCTGTTCTGCGACCCGAAGTCGATGCTCTACCTGCGCGGCTCGGTCCTGGAGTACACCGACGGTCTCCAGGGCCGCGGTTTCCACTTCCAGAATCCGAACGCCAAGGGCACCTGCGGCTGCGGCGAGTCCTTCTCGGTCTGAGCCGCCGGCGGCGGCGCCATGCCGGTCCAAGACCCCTTCGCCCTGCTCGGGCTGCCGCGCCGCTTCGCCCTCGACGAGGACGAGCTGCACCGCCGGCACCTGGAGCTGAGCCTGCGCCACCACCCAGACCGCTTCGTGCTGCGGCCGGAGGAGGAGCGGCTGCAGGCCGAGGACGAGATGGCGCGCTTGAACGAGGCCTACGAGATCCTGCGCGACCCGGTCCGGCGGGCCGAGGCCCTGCTCGCCCTCCGCGGCCTGCCGGCGGCCGAGGGAACCGACCAGACCTCCGATCCCGAGTTCCTGATGGAGATGATGGAACTCAAAGAGCAGGCCGCCGAGGCGGCGGCCGAGCGCGACCGGCCGCGGCTGATGGAGCTGCTATGCCGGATCAACGTCAAACTCGACGAAGAGATCGCCGCCCTCGGCGCCGCGGTCGACCGGCTCGGGGCCGAAGACGGGCCGGAGTCGACGGCGGCGGCCGCCGCCCGCGCCCACCTGACCGAGATCGCCTACCTGCGCAGCACCCGCGACCTCCTGGAGCGGGCCCTGATCCCGGCTTGACCCCCTGATGTCCGATTCCCTCTCGCTTCCCACCCTGCCGGTCGCCGGCCAGCAGCCGGCCGGGCCGGTGCTGGGCATCGACCTCGGCACCACCAACACCCTGGTCGCGGTCTGGCAGGACGGCGCCCCCCGCGTCCTCAGCGATCCGAGCGGCGAGGCCCTGATCCCCTCGATCGCCAGCTTTCCGGCCGACGCGCCGCCGGTCGCCGGACGCAACGCCCTCGACCGGGCCCGGCTCGATCCGGAACGCACGATCCACTCGGCCAAGCGCCTGCTCGGCAAGGGCCTGGCCGACCTCGAACAGGAGCGGCGGCTGCTCCCCTTCCGCCTGGTCGAGGCCGAGGGCCGCGAGCGGGTCGAGATCGACCTCGGTGACGGCCGCCGGGTCTCGCCGGTGGAGGTCTCGGCCCAGGTCCTGGCCGAGGCCCGGCGCCTCGCCGCCGGCGCCCTCGGTTGCGACCCGGCCGAACTCGAGCGGGCGGTGATCACCGTCCCGGCCTATTTCGACGATGCCCAGCGCCAGGCCACGCGCGAGGCGGCCCGGCTGGCCGGACTCGAGGTTCTGCGCATCCTGAACGAGCCGACCGCGGCCGCCCTGGCCTACGGCCTCGACCGGCGCGGCGCCGGCCGGGTCCTGGTCTACGACCTCGGCGGCGGCACCTTCGACGCCTCGCTGCTCCAGCTCGACGAGGGGGTGTACCGAGTGCTGGCCACCGCCGGCGACACCTACCTCGGCGGCGACGACTTCGACCGCGCCCTGTCCGACCTGGTCGCCGACGACCTCGAACGGCGGATCGGCCGCCGCCCGCAAGAGCTGGATCCGGCCGCCCGCACCGCCCTGCGCTTCGCCGCCGAACGGTGCAAGAAGGAGCTGTCGGCGGCCGAGGAGGCCGACTTCGTCTTCCACGACCCGGCCGCCGGCCTGGCCTTCCGGGCGACGATCGGCCGCGACCGCTTCGAAGCCGCCATCCGCCCGCTGGTCGAGCGGACGATCGAGCGCTGCCGGCAGGTCCTGCGCGACGCCGGGGTCGAGCCCGCCGACCTCGACCAGGTCGTCCTGGTCGGCGGCAGCACCCGCGTGCCACTGGTCCGCCGCCAGGTCGAGGAGGCCTTCGGCCGGCCGCCGGCCGACGCCATCGACCCGGACCGGGTCGTCGCCCTCGGCGCCGCCGCCCAAGCCGGCGTCCTCGCCGGTCAGTCCGACGGCATGTTGCTGCTCGACGTGACGCCGCTGTCGCTCGGCATCGAGACCATGGGCGGTGCGGTCAGCAAGCTGATCCTGCGCAACACGCCGGTGCCGGCGCGGGCGGTCGAGGGCTTCACCACCTTCGTCGACGGCCAGACCGCGGTCAAGCTGCACATCGTCCAGGGCGAACGGGAGATGGCGGCCGACTGTCGCAGCCTCGGCGAGATGATCCTGCGCGGCATTCCGCCGATGCCGGCCGGGCTGCCCAAGATCGCGGTCGAGTTCACCATCGACGCCGACGGTCTACTGCGGGTGCGGGCGCGCGAGGAGCGCTCCGGGGCCGCGGCCGAGATCGAACTCCGGCCCAAGCACGGTCTGACCGACAGCGAGGTGGAGAACATGCTCAAGTCGGCTTGGGACCACGCCCAAGAAGACATGGACCGGCGTCGTTCGGCCGACCTCCACACCCAGCTCCAGACCGTCATCCGCTCGGTCGAGAAGAACGCCGACGTGGTCCGGCGCGAGCTGGCCGAGGCCGCCCGCAGCCGGCTCGAGGAGGCCCTCGAGGACGCCCGCGAGGCCGGTCCCGAGGACCCGCCGGACCGGCTCAAGGGGTTGCTCGACGAACTCGAAGAGGCGGCCTATCCTCTGGCCGAAGCGCTGATGAACCGCGTCGCCGCCGAGGCGGTGGCCAAGCGCCGCCTGGACGAGGTCCTCGACAACGGCAAGGGGGTCTGAGATGTCCGGCACCAATCCCTACCTCGAGCAGCCGGCGCCGGCCCGGCCCGCGCGACCGTACAAGGTCCGCTTCGAACCGATGGGGATCGAGGTCGAGGTCGATCCCGATGCCCTGCCCGAGGAGTGGGACGGCCTGCCCGGCAGCCTGCTCCAGATCGCCCTGGCCGCCGGCGTCCGCATTGACCACGCCTGCGGCGGCGTCTGCGCCTGCTCGACCTGCCACGTCGTCGTGCGGGCCGGCGAGTCCGCCCTGCCGCCGGCCACCGAGGCGGAGGAGGACATGCTCGACAACGCGCCCGGCCTGACCCTGCACAGCCGCCTGGCCTGCCAGGCCGTGCCGGACGGCAGCGCCGATCTGGTCGTGGAGGTGCCGGGCTGGAACCGGAACCTGGTCAAGGAGGGGGGAGAATGATGGAAGAGATCCGACCGCTCGACTGGCTCGACACCGAGGAGATCGGCCTGGCCCTGTTCGAGGCCTACCCGGAGCGGAATCCGCTCTCGGTCCGCTTCACCGAGCTGCGCGACCTGGTCCTGGCCCTGCCCGGCTTCCGCGGCGGCCGGGACGGCTGCAACGAGAAGATCCTCGAGGCCATCCAGATGGCCTGGTACGAAGAAGCCCAAGAAGAAAGGGAAGGCTGAGGATCAGTCGACCGGGGCCGCCCGGTCCGCGGGGGCCGCACCGCCGGCGGCCCGTCGCCGGCTCTCCAGGATCTCGCGGGCCAGCTCGAGGGCGGCTTGGAGCGGAGTCGTGCCGCCGGCTTCGGCCCGCCGCAGGACCCGCAGCACGGTGTCGCCGATCCGGCGCAACTCGGGGCCGAACTCGGTGCGCCCGGTCGCGTCGTGCCCGGCGCCCTCGATCAGGGCGCCGGCGTTGAGGACGAAGTCGGGCACGAAGACGGCGCCGCGCCGGTGCAGCAGCTCGGCGTGCTCGGCGCGGGCAAGCACGTTGTTGGCGCAACCGGCGACCAGCCGGGCCCGCAGGCGGGCGACGCTCACCTCGTGCAGGGTGCCGCCGAGGGCGCAGGGCGCGAAGACATCGACCTCCTGGTCGTAGATCGCACCCGGGTCGACCAACTCGACCCCGGCCCGACGGGCGGCTTCACAGGCTTCCGGGTCCGGGTCGGCGCCGATCACCCGGGCCCCGGCCGCGAGCAGCCGCCGGGCCAGGGCGCCGCCGACCGAGCCCAGGCCCTGCACCGCGACCGTGATCCCGGCCAGCGAGTCGCGGCCGAGGACATGTTGGACCGCCGCCCGAATCCCCCACTCCGCCCCCTCGGCGGTGGCCTCGCCGGCCGGGCGCAGCTTCTCGCGCCGGTGGGCGTACCAGCGGGTGGCGCTGCAGAGAGCGAGGCGGTCGGATTCGACGAAGCCGACGTCGGGACCGCAGCGGTACCGGCCGTCCAACTCCTCGATGAACTCTCCCAGTCGTTCCATCGCCCGCCGCCGGTCGTTCAAGTGGTCGGCCAGGACGACGGTCTTGGCGCCGCCGCCGGGCACGTCGGCCAGGGCGCACTTGAAGGTCATCGCCCGGGACAGGCGAAGGACGTCTTGGACCGCCTCGGCCTCGCGTCGGTAGCGCCGGATCCGGATGCCGCCGTAGGCCGGACCGCAACTGGAATCGTGGATCGCCAGCCAGGCGCGCAGGCCGGAAGGGCCGTCCTGGAGGGCGCAGAGGCGTTCGTGGCCCCCGCGGGCCATCCACTCGAGGTAGTCCATCGGCGGCGAGGAGATCGATCGGCGGGAGAAGGGGGAAGAAGCCCGCGGGCGGCCGGGTCCTATCATTGTAGACCAAGAATCCGGATGCCCCGCGTCGCCCCGCTGATCTTCCTTCTGCCCCTGCTGCCGGCCGCCTGCGCCACCGGACCGACCAACGAGGATCCGCTCGCCGGCGTCCCGCGCGAACCGGTCGCGCCCGAGCCGGTGCGGGGTCCGATGACCCGGGGCCAGCTCCTGGTCCAGTGCGACGTCCACCTCAATGCCTGGCAGATGGCGATGGCCGAGGAGCGGACGCTGGAGAACCTCGAGACCATCGCCTTCACCGAGCGCGCCCTGGCTACCCTGGTGCACGAGCACGAGGCCGAGCTGAAGGAGCTGGCCACAACCGGCGATGCCCGCAGCCGGGCCATCGCCACCGCGGCGCTGGCCTTCTCGCCCGACCCGGCGGTCCTCGACCTGATCCTGGCCAACGTCGGCAGCGAGGATCCGATGCTGGCCGCCAACGCCATGCTCGCGATCGGCATCCACGCCGATCCGGACACGCCGGTGGCACCGATCCAGGCGGCCGTTCTCGACCCGGAAACCCCCGACCAAGTCGTGCGCAACGCCGCCTTCGCCTGTCTGCGGCTGGCGCGGGCCCGGCCCGAGAATCCGGACCCCTATCTGGCGGCGACCATGATTCCGCTGCTCAAACACGACCTGCTCAGCGTCCGGACCCAAGCCTGTGCCGGCCTGGGGGTCCTCCGGGCCGCGCACGCGGTCGGCTTCCTGGCCGAACGGCTGGCCTCCGACCCGGAGCCGCGGGTCCGCACCGCCGCCGCCTGGGCCCTGGGCGAGATCGGCGACGCCGCCGCCACCGAGGTCCTGGTCCGCGCCCTCGAGGACGAGAACGGCTACGTCGCCGGGGCCGCCCGCGCCGCCCTGATGAAGATCCACGGCGTCGACCGCGGCCCCGACCCGCAGGACTGGCTGCCGACCGGCGGGTCGTGAGAGCCGCCCTGCTCCTCCTCTGCTTGGCGCCCGCCGCCTGCGGGCCGGCGGCGGCGCCGGGGCCGCCGCCGCGG
>RFGR01000072.1 GCA_003696625.1 Planctomycetota bacterium | reverse complement strand
GTCTCGGCCAGCTTCAGCTCCTTGAGGCGGCGGATGATGAAGGGCTGGAACAGCTCCAGGGCGATGACCTTGGGCAGGCCGCACTGGTGCAGCTTCAGCTCCGGGCCGACGACGATGACCGAGCGGGCCGAGTAGTCGACGCGCTTGCCGAGCAGGTTGAGGCGGAAGCGCCCCTGCTTGCCCTTGATCATGTCGGTCAGCGACTTGAGCGGCTGGTTCGAGGTGCTCATCACCTGCCGCTTGCAGCGCCCGTTGTCGAACAGGGCGTCGACCGACTGCTGCAGCATCCGCTTCTCGTTGCGGATGATGACCTCCGGGGCGTTCAGCTCGATCAAGCGCTTGAGGCGGTTGTTGCGGTTGATCAGACGCCGGTAGAGGTCGTTCAGGTCGGACGAGGCGAAGTTGCCCGAGTCGAGCCGGACCAGCGGCCGCAGCTCCGGCGGGATGACCGGAATCACGTCCAGGACCATCCAGGCCGGGTCGTTCGGCGAGTCCTTGAGCATCTCGACCGTGCGCAGCCGCTTGATGATGTCGGCCAGGCGCTGGCGCGAGGTGCACTTCTTCATCTCCTCCCGAAGCTGGGCCGAGAGGGCGTCGAGGTTGAGGGCGCGCAGCAGCCGACCGATCGCCTCGGCGCCCATGCCGGCGTCGAAGCTGGTGCCGTACTGAGCCCGAGCGCGCCGGTACTCGTCCTCGGTGATCAGCTGGCAGGGCTTGAGATCCGACTCGCCGGGGTCGATGACGACGTAGTCCTGGAAGTAGATGACCCGCTCGAGCTCGGTCTTCTTCATCCCGAGCAGGTTGCCGATCCGACTCGGGGTGACCGAGAAGAACCAGATGTGGGCGACCGGGGCGGCCAGGCTGATGTGGCCCATGCGCTTGCGCCGCTCGCGCGAGGTGGTGACCATCACCCCGCACTTGTCGCAAACGATGCCCATGTGCTTCTGGCCGCGGTACTTGCCGCAGTGGCACTCGTAGTCGCGCTCGGGGCCGAAGATCCGCTCGCAGAAGAGGCCGTCCTTCTCGGGCCGGAAGGTCCGGTAGTTGATCGTCTCCGGCTTCTTGACCTCGCCGAAGGAGGCCGAGCGGAAGTCCTCCGGCGAACCGAGACGGATCGAGACCCCGAGGTAGTCCTGATACTCCGGGCCGAAACCGGGCGGCGGCGGCGGCACCGCGGCCGGCGGTTCCGGGAACTCGGGAATGGTCGTTTCGCTCATCTTGCTCCCTCCCCCTGCTAGCGGCTGCTGTTCTTCTCGAGCTGGATGTTCAGGCCGAGGCCGCGGATCTCGTTCATCAGGACCTCGAAGCTGACCGGGGTGCCGGGTTCGAGGATGTTCTTGCCCTTGACCATCGACTCGTAGATCTTGGTCCGGCCGTCGACGTCGTCCGACTTCACGGTCAGCAGCTCCTGGAGCAGATAGGCGGCGCCGTAGGCCTCGAGCGCCCAAACTTCCATCTCGCCGAAGCGCTGGCCGCCGAAGCGGGCCTTGCCGCCGAGCGGCTGCTGGGTGATCAAGCTGTAGGGACCGGTCGAACGGGCGTGGACCTTCTCGTCGACCAGGTGGTGCAGCTTCAGCATATACATGTAGCCGACGCAGACCTTCTGCTCGAAAGCCTGGCCGGTGCGGCCGTCGTACAGCACCGTGGTGCCCTCCTTCGGCAGCCCGGCCTCCTCGAGGGCGGCCTCGATGTCTTCCTCCTGGGCGCCGTCGAAGGGACCGGTGATGGCCCGGAAGCCGCCCTTCATCGCCGCCCAGCCGAGGTGGGTCTCGAGGATCTGGCCGACGTTCATCCGGCTCGGCACCCCGAGCGGGTTGAGGATGATGTCGACCGGGGTGCCGTCCTCGAGGAAGGGCATGTCCTCCTCGGGCAGGATGATCGAGACCACCCCCTTGTTGCCGTGCCGGCCGGCCATCTTGTCACCGACCGAGAGGTTGCGCTTGGTGGCGATGTAGACCTTGACCATCTCCAGCACGCCGTTGGGCAGATCGTCGCCGCGCGACAGCCGGTTGGTCATCTTGATCTTCCAGGCCTCCTTGTCCTCGATCCGATCGGCGTGGACGCGGACGATCTCCTCGGCCTTGGCCCGCCGCGAGGGGTGCTGCACCCCCTCGGCGTAGTTCTTGATGTGGTCGAGCAGGCGCTGGAGATCGCCGAACAGGGTCGCCTCGGTGATCTTGACCGCCTTCTTGGTCTCCGGATCCTTGATCGTCTCGCCCAGGTATTCCTGCAGCTCGTCGTAGGCGGCCTGCAGCTCGCGGCGCAGGACCTGGTCGTACTCGGCCTCGATCTGGCGGATCTGCTCGTGCGCCGCCCGCCGCTCGGCGGCGGTCATGTTGACCTTGCGGGTGTACTTCTCGGCGCCGATGACGATGCCGTGAACGCCAGCCGGCAGCTTGAGCGAGACGTTTTTCACGTCCTCGCCGGCGCGGCCGAAGATGGCGTGCAGCAGTCGTTCCTCCGGCGTCAGTTCGGTCTTCGACTTCGGAGCGATCTTGCCGACCAGGATGTCGTTGGGGCCGACCCGGGTGCCGATCCGGACGATGCCGCTGTCGTCGAGGTTGCGCAGGGCGCGCTCGCCGGCGTTGGGAATGTCGCGGGTGAACTCCTCCTTGCCGAGGGTGGTCTCGCGGATCTCGGCCTCGTACTCCTCGATGTGGATCGAGGTGAAGACGTCCTCCTTGACCAGTCGCTCGGAGACGATGATCGCGTCCTCGTAGTTGTAGCCCTCCCAGGACATGAAGGCGACCAGGATGTTCTTGCCCAGGGCCAGCTCGCCCCGGTGGGTCGAGGCGCCGTCGGCGATGACCTGGCCGCGCTTGACCCGCTCGCCGACCCGGACCAGCGGCCGCTGGTTAAGGCAGGTGCGCTCGTTCAGTTTGTGGAACTTGCGCAGCCGGTAGGGCTCGGGGTCTTCCTTGAGCTTGATCGTGGTGGCGTCGACGTACTCGACCGTGCCGGCGCGGCGGGCGCGGACGACCATGCCCGAGTTCTCGGCCACCGGCCGCTCGAGCCCGGTCCCGACCAGGGGCGGTTCGGTCTCGATCAGCGGCACGGCCTGGCGTTGCATGTTCGAGCCCATCAGGGCCCGGTTGGCGTCGTCGTGCTCGAGGAAGGGGATCAGGGCGGCCGAAACGCCGAGGATCTGACCCGGGTCGACGTCGACGAACTCGACCTCGGACAGCGGCTTGAGGGTGAACTCGCCGTGCCAGCGGCACATCAGCATGCCGTTCTCGTCGGTCAGGAGTCGGCCCTGGTCGTCGGCCTCGGCGTCGGCCGGGGCGAAGACCCGTTCGTACTCCTCGTCCGCCCGCAGGAAGCGGACCTCCTCGGTCATCCGCCCCTTCTCGACCACCCGATACGGGGTGACCAGGAAGCCGTAGTCGTCGACCACGGCGTAGAGAGCGAGACTCGAGATCAGGCCGATGTTGGCCCCCTCGGGCGTCTCGATCGGACACAGTCGGCCGTAGTGGCTGATGTGGACGTCCCGCTCTTGGAAGCCGGCCCGCTTGCGGTTGAGGCCGCCCGGGCCGAGCGCCGACAGCCGCCGTTCGTGGGTGAGCTGGCTGAGCGGGTTGGTCTGGTCGACCACCTGGCTCAGCTCGCCGCGGGCGAAGAACTGCTCGACCGCCGTCGAGAAGGCCTTGGCGTTGATCAGCGCCCGCGGGGTCAAGGTCTCGGAGTCGTCCTGCTGGGACATCCGGTCGACGGCGCCGCGGGCGACCTTGATCAGGCCCTTGCGGAAGTCCTCGGCCGCCAGCTCGGCGATGGTCCGGACCCGGCGGATGCCGAGATGGTCGATGTCGTCGACCTCGCCGACGCCGGCGCGCAGACCGAGCAGGTAGCGGATGGTGTCGAGGAAGTCTTCCGGCAGCAGCGTGGTCGGCCCCTTGTCGGCCTCCTCCGGCCGGCGGAACTTGCGGTTGATCCGGAACCGCCCGACCCGGCCGAGGCTGTAGCGCTGCGGATCGAAGAAGCGGTCGCGCAGCAGGTCGCGGGCCTTGTCGAGCTGGACCGGGTTGCCCGGACGCAGCTTGCCGTAGATGGCGGCCAGGGCCTCCTCGTGGGTGCTGGCCGGGTCCTCCTTGAGCGAGTCGAGAATCAGGGTGTCGTCGCCGACCTCGAGCACCTCGACCTGCTTGAGGTCCGAGGCGGCGATCCGCTCGGCCGCCTCGGCGGTGATCACCTGGCCGGCCTCGGCCCAGACCTCGCCGGTCTTCTTGTCGCGGATCTGGCCGCAGGCCAGCTGGCCCTCGAGGGCTTGGGCGAACTTGGCCTTGGTCAGCTTGCCGCGGTTGATCCGACGCACCTTGTAGAACAGGCGCAGGATCTCGTCGGTGGTGCCGTGCTCGACCCCTTCCGGCTTCAGGGCCCGAATCAGGGTCAGGGCCGAGAACTTCGACTGCTGGTCGATCCGGACCTGCAGAGTACCCTTGCCGGAGACCGAGATCTCGATCCAGGAGCCGCGCTCGGGGATGATCCGGGCCGAGTGCAGCTTCTTGTCGCCGGAGTGCTGGTCGACGGCGAAGTCGATGCCGGGCGAGCGGTGGAGCTGGGCGACGATGCAGCGCTCGGATCCGTTGACGATGAATTCGCCGCCGCCCATCATCACCGGGATCTCGCCCAGGTAGATGTCCTCCTCGTGCCGCTCCTCGCCCTTGCGCAGAGCGACCCGGACCCGGAGCGGGTAGGCGTAGCTGTACTTCAGCTCGCGGCACTCCTCGGGCTCGTAGCGGGGCCGGCCGAGGGTGTAGCTGATGTACTCGAGAGCCATCGTCTTGTCCTGGCTCTCGATCGGGAAGATCTCGTGGAACAGGGCCTCGAGGCCGATTTTCTTCCGACGCCGGGCCGGCACACCGACCTGGAGGAAATCCTGATAGGCCCGGGTCTGGAGGTCGGAGAGACCGGGCAGCAGGCCGGCTTCCCGGAAGGGGAAGCGGCGATAGTCCCGGATCTCGAATTGATCGATCGGCTTGGTCTGGGTGACGGTCATCCCCGGAGGAGGCAGGAATCAGCGAGCGCAGGCACGCGGACGGCCACCCGGCCGGCGCGGCGCCGGCGGACGGCGGGAAAGGGAGCGCGGCCCGGCGAGGGCGGCGCGGCGGAAATCGGCGCACCGACCCCGCTCCCGCGGCACGAGCCGCGAGAACGGGGCAGGCACGGCACCGGAACCACGGTGGAACCGCGTACCGGTGTCAGGCGAGCTTGACGCTGGCGCCCGCTTCTTCGAGCTGCTTCTTGATGTCCTCGGCTTCTTCCTTCGAGGCACCTTCCTTGACGGGCTTGGGCGCGCCCTCGACCAGCTCCTTGGCCTCCTTGAGGCCGAGGCCGGTGATGCCGCGGACGACCTTGATGACGTCGATCTTCTTCGCCCCGAAGTTCTCGAGGATGACGTCGAAGGAGGTCTTCTCCTCCTCGGCCTCGGCGGCGGCACCCGGGGCGGCGGCGGCCACGGCGACCGGAGCGGCGGCGCTGACGCCCCAGCGTTCCTCCATGGCCTTGACCAGCTGGGCGGCCTTGCCCAGGGGAAGGGCGTCGAGCTGCTCGAAGATCTTCTCGAGCTCCTCGTCCAGTTCGACAGTGGCTTGGGTTTCGTCGGACATGATTCTCAGTGGGTGGACAACGGCGGGTGATCTGCGGGATGGAGGCGCCTAGGCGGCGTCCTCCTGGTCCGCCCGGGCCTGGAGGGCGCGGGCGGTCGAGGCCGAAACCTCGTTGATGACCTGGGCGAGCTGGCGGGCCGGGGCACTGAGGACCGAGCACAGCATGCCGCGCAGGGTCTGGCGGTCGGGCATGGCCGGGATGCGGGCGGCCTCCTCGGGGCCCATCAGCGAGCCGTCGAGCCAGGCGGCCCGGAAATGGACCTTGCGCTGGTCCTTGGCCTTCTCCCATTCCTTCTCGATCGCCTTGGCGGCGGCGATGGTCGCCTCGACGTCGCCGACCAACAGCCCGGTCAGACCGCTCTGGCCGGCCAGGTCGAGCGGCACCTCGGCCTCGCGCATGGCGACCCGGGCCAGGCGGACCCGGGTCACGCGCAGGTCGGCGCCGCTCTCGCGCACCAGGTTGCGCATTCGCTGCGATTCGTCGACGGTAAGGCCGTCCATGCTCAGGACGACGACGCCCTCGCGGCCCTTGACCAGCTCGGCGTACTCGTTGACGATCAGTTGATTGAGGGTGCTGACCATGGGGCGCTCCTAGCTCTCGTAGCCGACCTTGAGCCCGGGGCCCATGGTCGTGCAGACGCTGATGTTGCGCAGGTAGGTGCCGCGCGCGGTGGCCGGCTTGAGGCTGATCAGGTAGTCGAGGAAGGCGGTGGTGTTCTCGACCAGCTTGTCGGCGGCGAACGAAGCCTTGCCGACCGGGACGTGGACGTTGCCGCCCGAGTCGACCCGGAACTCGACCTTGCCGGCCATGAACTCGGCCACGGCCTGGCCGACGTTGGGGGTGACGGTGCCGGACTTCGGCGACGGCATCTTGCCCTGCGGGCCGAGCACCCGACCGAGGCGGCCGACGATCCGCATCATCGCCGGGTGGGCGATGACGATGTCGAAATCGCTCCAGCCGCCCTCGATGCGTTGGGCCAGCTCCTCGCCGCCGACCTCGACCGCGCCGGCCTCGCGGGCGGCCTCGGCGGCGTCGCCTTCGGCGAAGGCGATGATCCGGACCTTCTTGCCCAGCCCGTGCGGCAGGCTGACGGCGCCGCGGACCATTTGGTCCGACTTCTTGGGATCGACGCCGAGGCGGGCGGCGACCTCGACGGTCTCGTCGAATCGGGCCGGCCGCAGCTCCTTCAGGAGCTGAAAGGCCTCGCGCAGCTCGTAGACGCGGCTCCGGTCGATCTTCTCCAGGTTCTCGCGCTGACGACGGCTCATGACCCTAGCCCTTGATCTCGATCCCCATCGAGCGGGCGGTGCCCGCGATGATCCGGAAAGCGGCCTCGTCGCTGGCGGCGTTGAGGTCCTTGCGCTTCATCTCGACAATCTCCATCACCTGCTCACGGGTGACGGTGCCGACCGTCTCGGTGCCGACGGCGCCGGCGCCGCTCTCGATCCCGGCGGCCTTCTTGAGCAGAACGGCGGCCGGCGGCGACTTGAGCTCGAAGCTGAAACTCCGGTCCTTGTAGACCGTGATCACCACCGGGATGATCAGGCCGCGCTTGTCCTGGGTGGCGTCGTTGAACTGCTTGACGAACTCGCCGATGGCGACGCCGTGAGCGCCGAGGGCCGGGCCCACGGGCGGCGCCGGGGTGGCGGCGCCGCCGGGGCACTGCAGTTTGATCTGGGCGGTGATTTCCTTTGCCATTTCTCCCTCCCGCCGGGGTCGGCGCCCGCAGCGGTGCGAACGGGTTCGGGTTGTGGCGACCGGCCGCTGCCGGACGCCGGGCCGGGCCGGCTCAGACCGGCTCGACCTGCCAGTGCTCGATCTCGACGCTGGTGGCTCGGCCGAAGATCGTGACCGAGATCCGCAACAGCCCCTTCGAGTCGAGCACTTCCTCGACGGAGCCGTCGAAACCCTCGAACGGGCCCTCCTTGATCCGAACCAGGTCGCCGGGCCGGATCTTGACCGCCAACCGCGGCTGGACCTCGCTGTCCTGCATCCGCGCCAGGATCGCCTCGACCTCCTCCGGCGCCATCGGCGTCGGCCGGGCGCCGCCGCCGACGAAGTCGCCGAAGCCCGGAGTTTCGTGCAGGGCGAACCAGACCGCCTTGTCCTCCTCGCTCTGCTCGCCGTCGGCCGGGCCGAGGTCGGCCTGGAGCAGCAGGTAGCCGGGGTAGACCTTACGGCTGACGATCCGCTTCTTGCCGGCCTTGACCTCGGTGACCCGCTCGACCGGCACCAGCACCTGCGGAATCCGGTGCTCGAGCTTGTCGGCCTTGACCCGCCGCAGCAGCCGGTCCCGGATCCGGTCCTCCTGACCGGTGTGGACCCGCACGACGTACCACTCCATGGCCACGGCGCTCACCCCCCCACCCGGCGCCACAGCACCAGGTCGAAGACCGCGCTCAGGCCCCAGTCGGCGAAGGCCAGGAAGCCCATGAGCAGCAGCACGGTGGTGATGACCACGATCGAGGAGTTGCTGGCCTCGCGGAAGGAAGGCCAGGTGACCTTCTTCATCTCGACCTCGACCTCGATCAGGTGATCGGCGACCTTTTCCCGGCCCAGGTAGCGGATCCAGAGCCAGGAGGCGACCACGAAGACGACGATCGCCGCCAGGTTGGAGCCGGTGACCGACAGGCCGAGGATCGGGATGCGCTCGACGCCCGGGACCAGGCCGGCGCGCAGGGCCGCGAAGCGGTCCAGCCAGTTGGCCAGCGAGTAACCGCCGAAGGCGGCCAGCGCCTCGCCGAGCCAGAACGCGGTCTGGCGGACGTTGCGTCCCTCCTCGGGCTTGTAGCGGTACAGCATCCCGGCCGCCTCCGCGGGCTACAGCTTCTTCTCCTTGTGGGAGGTGTGCTTGCCGCAGAACCTGCAGAACTTCTTCTTCTCGAGCTTGTAGTCGGCCCGCAGCCGCTTGCCGGTGGTGTAGTTCCGGTTGCGGCACTCGGTGCACTCGAGGAAGACGTGGCGTTCCTTGTTCTTCATGGTTCCTGGCGGGCTCGCCGCCGCCCCGGCCGAGGGACCGGGGCGGCGGCGCCCCTCCCCCTCACTCGATCACCTTGGAGACGACTCCGGCGCCGACGGTGCGACCGCCCTCGCGGATGGCGAAGCGCAGCTGCTCGTCCATGGCCACCGCCGTGATGAGTTCGACGATCATCTTGACGTTGTCGCCGGGCATGACCATCTCGACGCCCTCCGGCAGGGTGATCGTGCCGGTGACGTCGGTGGTCCGGAAGTAGAACTGCGGCCGGTAGCCGGAGAAGAACGGCTTCTCGCGGCCGCCCTCCTTCTTGTCCAAGACGTAGACCTCGCACTCGAACTTGGTGTGCGGGGTGATCGAACCCGGCTTGGCCAGGACCTGGCCGCGCTCGACCTCGTTCTTCTTGATGCCGCGCAGGAGACAGCCGACGTTGTCGCCGGCGATGCCCTCCTCGAGGGTCTTCTGGAACATCTCGACCCCGGTGCAGGTGGTCTTGCGGGTCTCGGTGAAGCCGACGATCTCGACCTCGTCGCCCATCCGGATCCGGCCGGCCTCGACCCGGCCGGTGACCACGGTGCCCCGGCCCTCGATCGAGAAGACGTCCTCGACCGGCATCAGGAACGGCTTGTCGACGTCGCGGACCGGCTCCGGGATGTAGGAGTCGACCGCGTCCATCAGCTCCTGGACGCACTGGAAGCGCGGATCGTCGATGCCGGCGCCCTCCTCCATCGCGGTCATCGCCTGCAGGGCGCTGCCGCGGATGACCGGGATCTCGTCGCCCGGGAACTCGTACTCGGACAGCAGCTCGCGGATCTCCATCTCGACCAGCTCGAGCAGCTCGTCGTCGTCGACCATGTCGCACTTGTTCATGAACACGACCAGGGCCGGCACGTTGACCTGACGGGCGAGCAGGATGTGCTCGCGGGTCTGCGGCATCGGGCCGTCGTTGGCCGAGACCACCAGGATCGCGCCGTCCATCTGGGCGGCGCCGGTGATCATGTTCTTGACGTAGTCGGCGTGGCCCGGGCAGTCGACGTGGGCGTAGTGCCGGTTCTCGGTCTCGTATTCGACGTGGGCCGTGGAGATCGTGATGCCCCGGGCCTTTTCCTCGGGGGCCTTGTCGATCTCGTCGAACTTCATGGCCTTGCCGCCGCTCTTCTGAGCGAGGTAACCGGTGATGGCCGAGGTCAGCGTCGTCTTGCCGTGGTCGACGTGACCGATGGTGCCGACGTTGACGTGCGGCTTCGTACGCTGGAAGACTTCCTTCGCCATGTCTTTCGGGGGCGAGCGCCGGAGCTGCCCGTTGCTGTGCTGGTGGTGATGGGGTTCGGGGGGGGTGTTGACTGGGAGCCGGACGGCGTCGCCGCCCGGCCGTCCCGGCCCGGGGGCCGGGAATCCGGAAGCAGGTGACCGAGGCGGCGCGGCGGCCGCGGTGGAGCTGCTGACGGGACTTGAACCCGTGACCTCCTCCTTACCAAGGAGGTGCTCTACCACTGAGCTACAGCAGCGTGGGTCCGCGACCCGGCGGTGGAGCGGGTGATGGGAATCGAACCCACGTGGCCAGCTTGGAAGGCTGGAGCTCTACCATTGAGCTACACCCGCAGCCGATCGACCGGTCGGACCGACGGCCGGAGGCGGGCGCCGGGCCCGGGCGTGACCGCAGGGTCCGTGTCTGGTGGGGAGAAGTGGATTCGAACCACTGAAGGCGGAGCCAACGGATTTACAGTCCGTCCCGTTTGGCCACTTCGGTATCTCCCCGGGGAAGCGCGGGGCGCTTCCGCCTGCTTCGGGATGGGCAAAGAGCGCGCTCCCGATCCGGAAACCGGCCGGTCCGGCCGGAGCGCGAACCGCGCCCGTCCGGGAGCTAGCGGAGGGATTCGAACCCTCGACCATCCGCTTACAAGGCGGGAGCTCTACCGACTGAGCTACGCTAGCCCGGTACCCGGAGGCCGAAAGGGGCCAAACATGATACGAGGCCGGAGGCCGGCGTCAACGACCGGGCCTGCGAAAATCATGCCTCGCCGCCGAGGCCGGCCACGTCGTCCGGCCAGGCGGCGGGATCGTCCGTCCGGCCGAGGTCCTCGAAGCGGCGCCGCATCTCGGCCAGACTGGCCCCCCCGAGGCGGGCGCGCAGGGCCGAGGCCACCTCCAGGGCGACCACCGCCTGGCCCGCCACGGCGGCCGCCGGAACGCTGCAAACATCGCTTCGCTCGTAGGTTGCGGGCGTCGGGAGGCCGCTGGCCAGGTCCACCGAGGGCACCCCCCGGCGCAGGGTGGGAATCGGCTTCATCGCCGCCCTCAGCACCACCGGCTGCCCGTTCGACAACCCGCCCTCGACCCCTCCGGCCCGGTTCCCTCCCCGCCCCAGTCCGGCCCAGCCGGCGGGATCGGGTTGGATCGGGTCGTGATAGGTCGAGCCGGGCTCGGCGGCGGCGGCGAATCCGAGTCCGATCTCGACCCCGCGGATGGCAGGGATCGAGGCCAGGGCGGCCATGAGGCGGGCGTCCAGCCGATCGGTGGGCTGGGCGTAGCCGCCGAGCCCCGGCGGCAGCCCCTCGACCCGGACCTCGAACACCCCACCCAGGGAGTCGCCGTCGGCCCGGGCCCGCTCGATTCGCTCCGCCCAGGCCGCATCTGCGGCCGGATCTGAGGACAGAAACTGACTCTTGGAACGGGCGTCAAGGACTTCGGAAATCGTTCCGGGCGGCTCCGGAGCGGAGATGCCGCCGATCGCCCGGACGAAGGCGCAGACCCGGATCCCGAAGCGGGCCAGGAGCTGCTCGGCCACCCCGCCCAGGGCACAGCGGGCGGCCGTCTCCCGGGCCGAGGCCCGCTCGAGCACCGCCCGCAGGTCGCGGCAGCGCAGCCGCATCGCTCCGGGCAGGTCGGCGTGGCCGGGCCGCGGCGCCTTCAGGCCGGGCAGCTCGTCGATCCGGGTGTCCCCGTTCGAGACTTCCAGCGCCAACGGCGTTCCTAGCGTGACGCCCCGCTTCAGGCCGGCCAGGACTCGGACCGTGTCGGTCTCGAACCGTGCCCGGGGGCCTCGGCCGAGGGCGGCCCAGCGGAGGGCCATCCCGGCCTGGAGCGCCTCCCGGTCCAGGGCCAGACCGGCCGGCAGCCCCTCCAGGACGGCCACCAGGACCGGCCCATGGGATTCGCCGGCGGTGGTCCAGCGGAGGCCGCCGGAGGCCGGGGTCGGCGGCTGGGTCACGCCCGCGCCTCCCCGATCGAGGCGCAGACGCCGCGGATCGTCTCGACCAGAGCCAGAATCGAGAAAGGCTTGGCCTGGACCCCGTGGAAGCCGGGCAGATCGACCAGCCCCGCCAGCCGCGGATCCTCCGGGGTGCCGGTCAGGAGCAGGAAGGGCGGCAGAATCCCCTCCTCCGCCCAGCGCCGGGCCAGCCGCTCGCCGGAATGGCCGCCGCCCAGGTTCAGGTCCAGGACCAGGAAGTCGGCTCCCTCCCGGCGCAGCTCGGCCTCGGCCGTCTCGGCCCGACGATGGACCCGGGCTTCGCAGCCGCCTCGGCCCAGGGCCAGCTCGAGCAGCTCGGCCAGGGAGGAATCGTTGTCCAGAACCAGGACGCGGGGAGTCATCGTTCGGGCGGGTCGGTGCCGGGCGGCGGCTCGACCCAGCTTATCTCGTGGAAGGGCACCTCGATCTCCAGCTCTCCGCGGCGCAGCTTCAGCCGCCGCCGGTTCTTGTCCACCCGCAGCACCCGCAGCCGCTCGCGGTAGCGCGGCACCCAGACCACCTCGCCCTTGCGCAGCCCGGCCAGGAAGGCGTCCCAGCGCCGCCCCGGTTCGCTGGCGTCGAGCAGGCGCCGGATTCGAGCGAGCAGGGTGTCGAAGGCCTCCCGGGCGGCTCCGGGCAATCGGTCCCGCAGGCGCCGGCCGGCCTCCTCGAGTTCGCGCTCGAGGTCGGAGCGGAGGTCGCGGAAAGCCATCTCGGCCTCGCGTAACCGCAGCTCGGCCCGGGACCGAGCGGCCTCCTCCTCGGCCTCGGCCTCGCGCAGCCGTTCGCGGGCCTCGGCCTCGGCGTCCCGGGCCCGCTCCCGGATCCGTTCGGCCTGACGCCGCACCCCGGCGACCTCGGCCAGCAGGGCCTCGGCGCCGCCGCCGCCGCGGCTGTAGGCCCGCGCCGCCTGCAGGATCGGGTCGGGCAGGCCGAGGCGCTCGGCGACCTCCAGGGCGTGGCTGGCGCCGGGCACCCCCACCAGCAGCCGGAAGCTCGGCGCCAGGCTGACCGGATCGAACTCCATCGAGGCGTTCTCCGCCCGCTCCTGCTGGACCGAGAAGAGCTTCAACGAGCCGAGGTGGGTGTTGGCCAGGACGAGCGAGCCCCGGGCGAGCAGGGCCTCGAGCACCGCCCGGCCCAGGGCGGCCCCTTCCTCGGGGTCGGTCCCGGTCCCGAGTTCGTCGAGCAGCACCAACCCGCCGGGCGGTCCGTGGCGCAGGGCGCGCAAGATCCGCGCGAGGTGTCCCGAGAAGGTGCTCAGGCTGTTCTCGAGCGACTGGGGATCGCCGACGTCGGCATCGATGCCGGGCAGAACCGGCAGGGCCGTCCCCTCCTCGGCGCTCACCGGCAGACCGGCACCGGCCAGAGCGGCGAGCAGGCCCACCGTCTTCAGCACCACCGTCTTGCCGCCGGTGTTCGGGCCGGTCACGACCAGCAGGTCGAAGTCGCCGCCCAGCTCCAAGTCGAGCGGGACGACCTCCTCCCGGCCGAGGGATCGGATCAGCAACGGATGGCGGGCACCGCGCAGAAGGAGCTGCCGCGGCGATTCCTCCGGCCAACGCCCCCCCACCTCGGCCGCCCAGGCGGCGGCGGCGAAGGCGGCGTCGAAGCGGCCAAGGCAACGATCGGCCGCCGCCAGATCCTCGCGGCGGGCGGCGACCTCGGCTCCCAGCCGGGCCAGGACCCGATGCACGAGCTGGCGCTCGCGGGCGCGGCCGGCGTCGATCCGGTTGGCCAGCGCCAACACCTCCTCGGGCTCGACGAAGAGCGTGTCCCCGCTCCGCGACCGGTCGTGGACCAGCCCGCGCGCGCGCCCCTGCTGGCCGGCCCGGACCGCCAGCACGGGCCGGCCGTGCCGCTCGACCGGCCGCGGGTTCTGGAGCAGGCCCCGCTCCCGCCAGCGCTCCGCCACCCGATCCAGCTCGGTCCGCCGCCGCCGCTCGAGGTCGGCGAGGTCCCGACGCAGCTCGGCCAAGGCCGGGTCGGCCTCGTCCCGCACCTCGCCGCGCGGATCGAGGCAGCGCTCGAGCTCGAGCCGCAGCGGCTCGAGGTCGGGGGCCGCGGCCAGGACGGCGGCCAGGGCCGGCGCCTCCGGCCGGGCCGCGATCCAACCGCGCAGCTCGGCGAGCCGGCCCAGCGAGCGGGCCAGGGCGGCCAGCTCCTCGCCGGCCGGAGTCCGCCGGCGCGCTTCTTCGCCGGCCTGGGTCAGGTCGACGCAGCGCTCGAGGGCGGGCGCGGCCGCGCCGGCCAGGAGCACCTCCGCCTCCTGCCCCCGCGCCCGCCGGGCCGTCCGCTCGGCCCGGTCCAGGCCCGGCCCGGAAGCCAACACCTCGCGCCGGCCGGCCGGGGTGCGGGCGCCGGCCGCGATCCACTCGAGCACCGCCGGCAGATCGAGGGCGGCGAGGGCGGCGGCGGGGAACGGGTCGGCGGCGGCAGGCATGGTTCCGCGGGGCCATCAGCCTAGAATGACCGTTCCATGACCACATCCCTGGCCGGAGCGAACCGCGGCATCGCCGACAACATCCTCGACCTGATCGGCGACACGCCGCTGCTGCGGCTGCCGCCGTCGTTCGCGCCCGGGGTCGAGGCCGAGATCCTGCTCAAGTTCGAGCCCGCCAATCCGGGCGGCTCGGTCAAGGACCGGATCGCCCTGGCCATGATCCGCGGCGCCGAGGAGCGGGGCGAACTGCGGCCGGGCGGCACCGTGGTCGAATGCACCTCCGGCAACACCGGCGCCGGCCTCTGCCTGGTGGCCGCCGCCCTCGGCTACCGCAGCCTGATCGTGATCCCGGACAAGATGAGCCAGGAGAAGATCGACACGCTGCGGGCCTTCGGGGCCGAGGTCGTGATCACCCCGGCCCACGTCCCCGCCGGGCACCCCGAGCATTATCTGAAGGTCGCCGAGCGTCTGGCGGCTTCGATCCCCGGGGCCTGGTGGGCCAACCAGTTCGGCAACCCGGACAACCCGGGCGCCCACTACCGGACCACCGGCCCGGAGATCTGGGCCCAGTGCGACGGCCGGCTCGACGCCTTCGTCGCCGGCTGCGGCACCGGCGGCACGATCACCGGCACCGGCCGCTTCCTGCGCGAGCGCAACCCGGCGGTCCGGATCGTCGGGGTCGATCCGCCGGGCTCGGTCTACGAACCCTACTGGCGCACCGGTGAACTGCCGGCAGCCGGAACCTACGCCGTCGAGGGGGTCGGCGAGGACGAGATCCCGGACAGCTGGGATCGGGAGGTGGTCACCGACTACGAGGTCGTCGACGACGCCGAGTCCTTCGCGGTCGCCCGGCGGCTGGCCCGGGAGACCGGCATCTTCGTCGGCGGCTCGGCCGGACTGGCCCTGGCCGCGGGGCTGCGGGTCGGCGCCCGCCTCGGGGCCGGCAAACGGGTGGTCGTGCTGATCCCGGACAGCGGCAAGAACTACCTGACCAAGGTCTACGACCCGGACTGGCTGCGGGACAACGGCTTCCTCGACCGGGTCCCCGCCGCGGCGGCGACGGTCGGCGACCTGGTCCGCCGGCGGCCGCGGGCGGCGCTGCTGCCGGAGGAGACCCTCGATCTCGCCTGGCGGCAGATCGCCGACCGCGGTGTCCGGCCGCTGCCGGTGGTGGCGGCGCGCCCGGACGGCGAGCTGCTCGGGGTCGCCGACGAGGACCGCCTGCTCGAACTGCTCGCCGCCGGCTCTTCGCCCCAGGATTCAATATCCTCCGCCCGCAGGCGATAGTCGCGCATCAGCTTCCAGGCCGAGGAAGCAAGCTTCGCCAGCCCCGG
>RFGR01000071.1 GCA_003696625.1 Planctomycetota bacterium | reverse complement strand
GGCCGCGCTCCTTCAGGGGGTGATCGTGAAGGAGAAGCTGTCCAGGTCGACCAGCGTGCCGGGCGGTCGGCCGACGATCGCCTGGTAGCTGGCGGTGATCAGCGGCGCAGTCGCCGGAATCGTGTGGGTGAGTTCGATCCGCTGGTTGGCGCCGGCCGGCAAGTCGACCAGCGTCGGTCCCGAGAGCCAACCCGTGGAAGGGTAGAAGCGGCCGTTGCCGAGGTCCACCCGAGTCACCAGATAGACCTGGTTCTGGCCACCCGAGGAGTTGGTCACGAAGACTGGGACGGTCCAGGTCGAACCCTGCCGCGGGGTGGTGTTGTAGGGCTGGACCGTGACCGAGGCGTCTCCGGCGCCTTCGGCGAGGGCGTAGGCGGCGTCGTAGACGTAGTCGCCGGAGGAGCTGAAATTCGCGTCCCCGGCCACGCTGGAGGCGTAGAAGCGGACCGGACCGGTTCCCGCCGCCGGCGCGGTCCACTGGAAGTTCCAGGTGACCGGGCCGCCGTGGCCGTTGAAGGTGCCGGCCGAAGTCTGCTTCAGGTAGGTGATCCCGTTGCGGACCGAGACCTGGGTGTTGTTGTCGACCGGGGTCAGCAGGCCGGCGCTGTTGCCCAGGTGGTCGAGGGCGACGATTTCGAAGCCCCAGCGCCAGGAGCCGGGCCGGTCGATCGTGACCGTCATCGGGTAGACGGCGCCGGGAGTGTAGGAGCCGTTCGGTCCGGCGATGACCAGGGTGCCGCCGCCGCTGCCGACGGCGAACTGGTCGTGACAGTCGCTGCAGTCCTGGAAATCCGGAGGAGCGGCTGCCCGGCCGTCCTTCGGGTTTCCGGACTTGAGCAGGAAGGTCGCTCCGAGGTTCGCCGTGGCGAGGACGAAGCCGCAGAGGGCCAGAAGGGAGAGAACGCGCGAGGAGGCAACCATGATGCTTGGATAGACCCGGGTCGAGTGGAGGGAAGAGGGCGATCAGGAATGAGGAGGCGGGCCGCCGGATCGCTCCGGCGGCCCGCCCAGGAGGCGCCCGAAGGCGCGTTTCCTACGCCTACCAGCGGTTGCGACCGCCGCCACGGGGGCCGCGGTTCTCGCGCGGTTGCGCCTCGTTGACCCGAAGGTCGCGCCCGCCCAAGTTGTGGCCGTTGAGGGCGTCGATGGCCGCCTGGCCCTCGGCGTTGTCCATCTCGACGAAGCCGAAGCCGCGGGAGCGGCCGGTGTCCCGGTCCATGATGACCTTGGCGGACTGGATGGCGCCGAACTGGGCGAACAGGTTGCGGAGTTCGTCGTCGTCGACGCTGAAGGGGAGGTTCCCCACGTAGATGTTCATTCTTTCGTCCAATCCCGGGTGGAGCAGACAGCCGAGCGTCTACCCCCGGGCAGCGGACGATCGGAGGACGCCACACCGAATGGTGCGTTGCCCTATGGAACACGGTCATTCTATCGGCCAGGGAAGTCCGGAATCGAGAAATCAAGACGAGAATCCGGTCCGTTTCGGTGGACCCGGATTCAGAATCGGGCGGTAACCGCCCTCGCGCGGGACAAGATCGAGACAGAAGGGATCGACGGTTTCGGACTTTTCTTGTGTCAGACGGAACCGGCGCTTTCCGGCCGCAGGCCGGCGGATCCCCGCCTTCGGCCGCCCGAGCGAACCCCGCCCCGGCACCCGGATTCCGGCCTCGCCCTTACCGCCGCCACCGGAGCGGTAGCCTTGGCAGGCTGTCCCGGCGCCGCCGGGGGGACGCCGAGGGAATGCCGGGACCCTCCGCCACCCGGGAAGACGGAAGGCTCGAGCCCGGGTTACGGTCTCTCCGGCAAGCTGGGTGCAGGGAACCGGACCGGATTCACCCGCGGCCGGTAAATTCCGGATCCGTGCCGGCGCCGTCGCCGGCCGCTGGACCGAGCATGCCGCGCGAACTGAAAGCGAATCCGAACGTCGTCGAGATGGAGTACGCGGTGCGGGGCCCGATCCCGCAGCGGGCGGCCGAACTGCGCCGCGAGGGCCGGCGGATCATCCCCTGCAACATCGGCAACCCCCAGGCCCTGGGGCAGGCTCCGCTCACCTTCCCGCGCCAGGTCATGGCGCTGCTCGAACAGCCGGATCGCCTCGGGCTGGAGCGCCGCCGGGCGGAGGCCGGTGCCGAGGGTGCCTACCCGCTGGACGCGGTCGATCGCGCCGCTGAGATGCTCGCCCGCTTGGAGACCGGCCTCGGCGCCTACACCGAGAGCGCCGGTCCTGCCTTCGTCCGCGAGGCGGTGGCCGCCTTCATCGACCGCCGCGACCGCGGCGGTGAGGACTTCGTGCCGGCCGACCCCGACTCGATCTTCATCACCGACGGCGCCAGCGAGGCCGTCAAGCGGGTGCTCGAGATCTTGATCGCCGGCCCCGAGGACGGGGTCATGATCCCGATCCCGCAGTATCCCCTCTACTCGGCGGTGATCCGTCGCTGCGGCGGCCGCCAGGTCGGTTACTACCCGGACGAAGACCGGGGGTGGACCCTGGAGAGAGAGGAACTCGATCGAGCCTGGGAGGAGGCGGTCGCCGCCGGCACCAGGTTGAAGGCGATCGTGGTGATCAATCCGGGCAATCCGACCGGTGCCGTCCTGCCCGAGTCCAGCGTGCGCGAGGTGATCGACTTCGCCGAAGAGCACGACCTGGTCGTGATCGCCGACGAGGTCTATCAGGACAACACCTACGGGCGACCATTCGTTTCCTTCGCCCGGGTGCTCGGCCGGCGCCCGGTGCCGCTCTGCAGCCTGCACAGCGTCTCGAAGGGGTTCTTCGGCGAGTGCGGCCGGCGCGGCGGCTACCTCGAGGTGCGCAATCCGCCGGCCCTCGCTGGCACCCGGACCACCTTCGGCGAGCTACTGATCAAGCAGGCCTCGGTCTCGCTCTGCTCGAACACCGCCGGCCAGGCGATGGTCGAGCTGATGGTGCGGCCGCCCGCGCCGGGGGATCCGTCCCACGAGCGGTTCGCGGCCGAACGCGATCACGTCCTGGGCGAACTCGCGGCCAAGGCCGGGCGGCTCAAGGAGGCCTTCGCCGAGATGGAGGGGGTGAGCTGCCCGGGTGAGATCGGAGCGATGTACCTGTTCCCGCGGCTGGGCGTGCTGCCCGAGGGCACCGGCGACTTCGAGTACTGCCTGCGGCTGCTCGAGGAGACCGGCCTGTGCACGGTGAACGGAGCCGGCTTCGGCCAGGCGCCCGGGACCCACCACCTCCGGATCGCCTTCCTGCCGCCGTCGGAACTCCTGGAGGAGGTTCTGCCGCACTGGGTGGAAATGCACCGTTCTTATCTGGCCGCCGGCCACAAGGTCAGGGGCTGAAGGTCGGGCCGACAGACTTCGCCGGTCCATCGGTCGAGCGGGTCGAGAACCGAGGTTTCATTCGATCCGGGACGGAGCCGGGATTAACCAGAGCCAAACGCTCTCCATCTCGAGGACCGGCTGCCCTCGAGACCACCACTGGAGAGTCCTTCCCGAACCCTCTCCCTTGTCTTGAGAAGGATGAAACCCTGCCTCGTCTCCATCGCCCTGCTCGGTCTCGCGGCCGGCGCGGCTGCCCAGCAGGACCAGGTACCCTGCACCTCGAACGGCATCCCGCTTCCGCCCTCGGCCGACCTCACCCTGCAGGCCGGAGCCGCCCCGGCGCCTTCGGCCCTCGCCTTCGGCGGCGGCACCCGCGCCGCCAGCGCCTGTGACGATTTCAACCGGCCCAACAGCACGAACATGGGACCGGACTGGACCGAGGTCGACGGCGACTTCGAGGTGCTGAACAACATGGTTCACACCTTGGTCAACATGAGCCGGATGATCCACACCTCGGCCTGGGTTCCCTACGCCGGCAGCTCGGTCGAGTTCGACCTGGACGGCACCTCGACCTCGCTGGTCTACGCGGCCGCGGTCCTCGGCTACGATCCGGTCACCGGCGAGGATATCTTCGTCAAGATCCAGAACCAGTCCGGTCTGCCCGGTTACGACACCTACGGCTTCTACCACGGCAACAACGGCGGCGGCTACAGCACCTGGGGCGGCTTCCGGGCCTTCCCCAGCCCGATCCCGGGCGGCCACGTCCGGGTCTCGGTCGATCCCACCGGCGACGTCGTCACCCTCGAGATCGACACCGACTTCAACGGTACCTACGACTTCGTCGACACCGCCCCCGGTCTGATTACCTCAGGCTTGTCCTCCCTGCTCGGCAGCGAATACGGTTACGGCGGCTTCGGGCCCGAGTTTTCCGACAACTGGGAGCTGAACGACGGCTGCGGCGGCGCGGTCGTCGAGATCCCGTGGCTGACCAAACCACACTCCTTCGTCGATATGGACGCCGTCGGCCCGGCCGGTCCGACCAGCGTGGCCGCGATCAAGGCCGCCGGCACCGGCGGCGGCGCCGCCATCCGGGGCATCACCTTGATCCCGAACCTCGTCGGCCAGGGGGGCTACAACACCAACCCGAACGGCCGGGCCCTCGGCCTGCTGAACGGCGGCCTCGAACTGGTCGACCCGCCGACCGGAGTCTTCGACTCCTTCGACGCCTCGATCGGGCTGAACCAGCTCTGCACCGAGATCGGGGTCGGCATCGGTGACTGGATCGGTTCCATGACCTTCGAGTTCTGGAACGGAAACAACCTGGTCGCCAGCCACGACTCCTCGTCCTACTCCTCGAGCCTGCAGACGATCTTCTTCTCCGTCCCGGACGGATTCGACCGGGTCGAGATCTACGAGCCGCTCGGGGTGGGCAACTGGGTGATCCCCGAGTTGTGGATTGAGACTCCGGGCGCCACCTTCCTGGACGTGCCGGACCTGGTCGCCGGCCAGACCGCCGTCATCCACATGTCGAACCTGACCCCCGGTGCCCGCTTCCGCTGGGCTTACTCGCTCGCCGGCGGCGGTCCGGCGCCCACCGCCTTCGGCTTCCTCTACCTGAGCTCGCCCTACAACGAGCTGCCCGCGGTGACCGCCGGCGCCGGCGGCACCGCCACCTACACCGGCTACGTGCCGCTCGGACTGTTTGGCCGGACCATCTGGCTGCACGGCTTCGACACCGGCAGCTTCCTGTTCAGCAATCCGGTGGTGCGGACGGTCGGCTGAACCTCGCCGGTCG
>RFGR01000070.1 GCA_003696625.1 Planctomycetota bacterium | reverse complement strand
CGTCCACCCGGCCGACGATCTCGTGGCCGAGCACGAGCGGCAGCCGCGGCCGCGGCAGTTCGCCGTCGCGGACGTGCAGGTCGGTGCGGCAGACGCCGCAGGCCGCCACCCGTACCCGGACCTGGCCCGGACCGGGCGCGGGCCGCGGCAGGCGGACCGCGTGCAACGGCTCGCCCGGGCGCTCGAGCAGCATCACGCGCATGGTCTCCATCATCCGCCCGCGAACCAGACCAGGACCGCCGCCACCGCCAGCAGCCCGAGCCAGAGTGCCAGCGCCCGGCGCGAGCGCCGCTTCGAGCGTTCAGCCTCCCACCAAGTGCGCGGGTGGATGCCTTGGGCCAGGAACACCCCAACCCCGGCCAGGTTGACGCAGATCACGTTCACCGCCAGCAACAGCAACGCCGGCAGGGCGCGGCCGTCGCCGCGGACCAGGAAGATGCCGAAGCCGACCAGCGGCGGCAGCAGCGCCACGGCCACCATCACGCCGACCAACGCCGCCGAGACGCCGGCCGTGAAGGCCAGGGCGCCGGCGGCGCCGGCGGCCAGGGCGAGCAGGATGTCGGCCGGACCGATGTCGGCGCGGGCGGCCAGCTCCGACGAACCGGTCTCGACGAATGGCATCCAGCCGAGCAGCAGGGCGACGGCGAGCGCCAGCCCCATGCCGGCCAGACTGGTGCGCAGGGCTCGGCGACCGAGGTCCGGGTCGCCCAGGGTGGTCGCCAGCGACAGAGCCATGTTCGGGCCCAGCAGCGGCGCGATCACCATCGCCCCGATCACCACCGCGGCGTTGTCACGGCCCAGGCCGATCGCCGCGACCACGGTCGAGAGCGCCACCGACGCCAGGAAGACCGGCGTCACCCGGGCCTGGTCGTCGAGCGCGGCGTAGAGTTCCTCCCGCGCCACCCGCGCCGGCGACGGTTTCTCGTCGGTCTCCGCCGACGCTTCTTCGGCTTCGGCCGGCGGCCGCGGCAAGGAGGCCTCGACCCGCAGCACGACCACCCGGAAATCCTCTTCGCCGGCCAGCCGGGCCTGGAGCGGGTCGAGCAGCGCCTCGACCCGCTCGGCTGGAACGAGCAGGCGGTAGATCGCCCGGCCGGCGCTCTCGTGATGCCAGCTCCAGGTCGCCGGCTGCTCGGCCAGCACTTTCTCGACCGCCTCCCGTCGCCCCGCCGGGACGATCACTTCGAGATAGCGGTCGGCCATGTCGCCCTAGAGGCCGAGCGCCCGCCGCAGCTCGGCCGGCCGGTTCGTGGTCAGGGCGCCGGCGCCGAGCGCGATCAGCGCGCGGGCCGGCTCGGGCTCGTCCACCGTCCAGAAGGCGAGGTCGAGGCCCCGCTCGGCCAAACCCCGGCGCAGCTCCTCGGAGATCGCTTCCGGTCGCGCCTGGGCGTCGAGGCCGGCGGCGCCGCAGCGGTCGAGGGTGGCCAGGATCTCGGCCGCGGCCGGGCGCCAGCCGCCGGCGCCGTCCCGCTCGAAAGCAGTGATCCACAAAGCCCGATGCTCCGGCAGCCGCCGTCGCGCGGCCTGCACCACCCGCTCGTCGAAGCAGATCAGCACCACCTGGTCGGCCCGCAGGCGGCTGCGGCCGATCGCCGCCTGCACCGCGCCGAGGCATTCGGGGCCGCTCTTCAGTTCGATGAAGATCCGGCCGTGGCGGGGGACCGTCCGGAGCACCTCGAGCAGGGTGGGGATCCGCTCGCCGGCCCAGGCCGGCCCCTTCCAGGCGCCGACGTCCACCTCTTTCAGGTCCGCCAGGGCGACGTCGGCCGCCGTGAGCGCCCGGTCGCCGGTCCGCTCGGTGGTCGGGTCGTGAAGACAGACCATCTCGCCGTCGGCGGTCAGCCGGAAGTCCCCCTCGATCGCGTCGGCTCCCTGCTTCCAGGCCAACCGGAACGCCGCCAAGGTGTTCTCGGGCGCCGCCGCCGAGGCGCCGCGGTGGGCGACGATCAGCGGCTTGGCGGAATCCATGCGGCAGGATGCGAGGGCGACGACGAGGAAGGCGGCCGCGGCCGCCCGGGCCAGGCGGAGCATGGCTCCACGATAGGGGCGCGGCGGCAGAATGCACCGCCCATGCTCGCCCTCCTCGCGCTCGCCTGTGCCGCCGGAATCCAAGACGTCACCGGCCTGGAGTTCACCAGCGCCGATGGCGCCTGGATCCTCGCGGTGCACGGCAAGCTCCAGGCCGACTTCGCCCGCTTCCAGGCCGCCCCCGGTCTGGCCCGGGCCGCCGGGCCATTCCGCGACGGTTCGGAGACCCGCCGCTCCCGCCTCGACCTCCGGGGACGAGCCGCCGGCACGGTGGGTTGGCGGGCGAGCGCCGACTTCAAATCGGACTCGGGCGCGGAGCTGCGCGACGCCTATCTCGAGGCCAAGCTCGGCACCGGCGGCGCCGTCCTGCGCGCCGGCCACTTCCGCCAGCCCTTCGGCCTGGAGAACCGCACGAGCAGTTCGACCTTCAGCTTCTTCGAGCGCTCGGTCGGCAACGAACTCGCGCCCGGCCGCGACGCCGGTCTGATGCAGCACGGCGGCTGGGGCGGCGGCCGCGGCACCTGGGCCGCCGGCGCCTTCCAGGAAACCCACTCCGACGCTTTCGGGGTCGACTCCGGTGACCGCCGCGACCGCTCGCTCACCGCCTGCCTCACCTGGCTGCCGCTCGACCAGGACGACGGCGCCCGCCTGGTCCAGCTCGGCGCCTCCTTCCGCCACCTGGCGCCGGATCCGGCCGGAGTCTCCTTCGCCGAACGGGCCGAGGCCCATCTCGGGCCGAAGATCGTCGCCGCCTCCTTCCCGGCGGCCGACCGCGCCGAGCAACTCGGCTTGGAGGCGGCCGCCGTCCTCGGCCCGGCCTCCCTCCAGGCCGAGTGGTACCGCACCGGCCTGGCCGGCGGCACCGGCCCGACGCCGGTGCTCGGCGGCGGCTACCTTCAGGGCGCCTGGCTTCTGACCGGCGAGCACCGGGAGTGGAAGCGCGGCGATGGAGTCCCCGGCCGCATCCGACCCGCCTCGCCGCTGGCCCCGGCCGCCGGCGGCACCGGCGCCTGGGAGCTGGCCGCGCGCTGGTCTTGGCTCGACCTCGGCCCCGGCCCGGGCCGCCGGGTAGGGGTCGCTTCGCTGGTGTTGGGCTGGCACTGGACGGCGCACCTCAAGCTCCAGCTCGGTTGGCTGCATGGCGCCGCCGCGCCGGCCGGGGCGGCGGACACCGTCATGCTGCGGCTCCACCTCGACTGGTAGAGAATCAGGCCCAGATCGGTGGACCCTGATTGCCGAGAATCCGTAACCCCGCCCCGTCGATCCCGTCTTGGCAGGTGGCGGAAGATCCCGGGCGCGCCCTGCCGCTCCCGGGAAGGCCCGACGAAGGCGACTCTTGGCCGCCGGGATCCGATCGAGGCGGGGAACCCGGCGGCCGGCCGCCTGCGTCGGGCAGGGAACGAACGCGGCCATCGGCCAGGAGCCGACCCGTTCCGGTCCGGTCGGACCGGTGGTGGGAGAGGGATCGCCGTCTCCCCCCGGTTCCGCCAGATTCCGACGAAGGGTGGTTACGGTCCAAGCTGATCTCAAGGTCCACCGATCCGGACCGGATTCCGTGAGGCCTACTTCACCTTCTTGACCTGCACCCCCTTGCGCTCGGCCTCGACCTGGGCCTTGAGCCGGAACATCCGCCGAGCCTGGTTGTCGCTGTTGAAATCGAGCACGTTCCGCAGGTAGGCGCCCTCCTGCTGCAGGCCGTCGTCGCCGCTCTCGAGCCCCCCGGCCCGATCCTGCTCGCGGCGGGCGTCGGCCACCGCCAGCGGCGTCGTCCCGCGGTAGAAGGCGTAGTGGCCGCCGGCGCCGCGGGCGATCACGGTGGCGGTGCCGGCCACCCCCTCGGCCACGAAGATGCCGCGCGGATCGGTGCGGCCGAGTTGGATCGAGCCGCTGGCCGACCCGACCACCCGCACGTCGACGTCGCGCAGGAAGGAATGATCCTTGCGCGACAGCGCCTGCACCCGCAGGCCGCCGGCGACCGGATCCTCCTTCACCCGCAACTCGAGGTCGGAGACCAGGACCAAACCGGAGGCGTGCAGCTCGTCGCCGCGGCAGATCACCAGGTAGGCGCCGGGGTCGGGCAGCTCGAGCGCCACCTTGCGGGTGGTCGGCAGCAGCTCGCCGGTGCCGCCGAGGGCGACGGTGGTGCGCAGCTCGGGCTCGATCCCGGCCAGGTTGACCTCGGTCACCCGCGACAGGTCCTTCTCGCGCAGGTAGAGGGTCATCAGGTCCACCGCGTAAACGAGCAGGTCGGCCTGGCCGAGGTTGCGGTGCTCGATCTCGAGTTCGACCCGGCCACCCGGCTCGGCGACCGTCACCTCGGGCAGGGAGATCCGCTTCTCGCGCAGGTCGGCCAGCGCCTCACGGGCGTCCCGGAACACCTCCGCCACCCGACCGTAGTACTCCTCGGCCGCCGCCACCTCGCGCCGGGCGTGGTGGATCTGGCCGAGGATGTAAAGAGCCAGCTCGCGGTTCGGCGACGGCCGCACGCCCCCGCCCTCACGCGGGTATTCGGCGGCGGCGATGCCCTCGAGCAGGCCGAGCGCCTCCTCTTCACGGCCGAGATACCACTCGGCCACGGCCCGGGTGTAGGTGAAGGCGTCGGCGTACTCCGGCGCGGTGAAGCGGCCGGCCAACTCGCCGGCGAGTTCGGCGGTGGTCTCATGGTCCTCGAGGCCGAGGTAGGCGCTGACCAGGTTCAGGCCGGCGTCGGCGGCCAGCGGATCCTCGGCGTAGAGGGCCAGGAACAGCCGCAGCAGGCTGATGCCGCGCAGGCTGAGCGCGGCCCGGTCGAGGCCGGCCCGCTTCAGGCTGTCGTCGGCGGCGGCCCGCGGCGCCGCCGTCAGCAGCTGGTCGGAGAGGGTCAGCCACGACTCGACCACCACCGGCAGATCGGGGTACTCGCGCCACAGCCGGTCGAGGACCGCCAGCGATTCCGCGGTCTCCCGATGGGCGGCGAGGGCGCCGGCCACCTTCAGGTCCTTGCCGAAGGTTTCCTCGACCACCGCCCGGAAGATCAACAGCGCCCGCTCGTACTCCTCCAGTTCGCGGTAGGCGCGGCCGACCGCCAGCACCCGCTCGAAGTCGATCGTCAGGTCGGGGTTCTTCTCCTTCAGGATCTCGAAGAAGCGGACGATCGCCCGCGGCTCGCCCCGGTCGATGGCCAGGAACAGCAGCGCCGTGGCCGCTTCGCGCAGGCGGTCTTCGCGCAGGCGGTCGCCGAAGCGGTCGTAGAGGGCGGCGAGCGCCGTCCAGGCCCCTTCGGCGTCGCCGGCCTGATGGCGGGCCAGACCGAGGTGATAAAGCTCGTCCGGGGTCGGCCGGTAGGGATCGGCCGATTCCCGGCCGCGCCCGAGCACGCGCAGCGCCGCCGGCTCGGACAGGGCCAGCCGCTCCGGTTCGTAGGCGCTGCGCAGCGCCGCCGGCAGCACCCGGTAGTCGCCGGGCAGGGCGCCGGCGATCTCGAAGTTCAGCCAGCCGGCCTGCCAGCCGGTGCCCAGCCAAACGACCAGGTAGCCGTCGCGCTCCTCCCAGGAGAGGAAGCTGCCCTGAACGCTGTCGGCCAGCACCCGGGCCCCGGCCGGCAGCGGCACCTCGAGAACCAGGAAATCCCGCTCCTCCTCTGGGGCGTTGGTCCGTTCGTTTCGGCTCCAGATCACCTCGACCCGACCGAGACCGCCGAGCGGCAGCGACTCGATCGTGTTGCGCCAGGTCTCCTCGGCCTCGGTCAGGACCGAAAAGCCTTCCGGGATCCGCCGACCGCGGTAGCGGGTCTGCGGAGCCAGGAAGTCGCGGCGGTGGATCCGGAAGCGGTCGTCGGCGCCCGCGTCGAGGTCGGCGACGAAACCGCGCAGCACCGCGCTGTAGTGCGGTCGGCCGCGGCCCTCCAACCGCAGCTCGACCTCGACCCGGTCGGCGCCGGCGGCCAGCGGCAGTTCGAGGAGGCGGTCGGGTCGGTCCGGGCCCAGCTCGAGCCGGCGGACTTCGCCGCCGGGCAGCCGGACCTCGACCGTGAAGCGTTCGGCCGCGCCGGGGCCGCCGCGCTCGCGGGCGGCGAGGGCCGCCACCGCCAGGCCGCGGGCCCGGGCCGGCCACCACGGCCGTCGGCCGAGCAGCCAGTCGGCGGCGGCGGCGGCGCGCGGGTGCTCGGGGGCCGCCGCCTGCAGCGCCAGCAGCGCCAGCGCCGTCATCTCGATCGGCGAGCGGTTCCAGGACAGGTTGCCGGCGACGGCGGCGGCGCCGTCGTCGCCGAGGCGTTCGGCCAGCAGCGGCACGAGTTCGGCCGCCATCGGCCGGCGCCCCATCTCGCTCCAGGCCAGGATCAAGTGGGCGAGGCCGGCCGGCGACAGCGACGCCCGCTCGCGGTGGAGGGCGTTCGCGGTCGGGAAGTCGGGCCGACCGAGGACCGCCCGGGCGTGCACGACCATCGCCTTGAGTTCCCGCGCCTGGCGGCGGATCGAGCGGAAGGCCTGGTCGAGGTAGCCGGCGCCCGCCTCCAAGGTGGCCGCCGGCACGGCCAGGCCCGCCCTCCGGGCGGCGGCCAGCGCCAGCAGGGACTCACAGGAGGTCTCGAGCGAGGAGGCCTGGTCTTGGCGACCGCCGGTCCAGGACCAGCCGCCGTCGTCGCGCTGGGCGGCGACCAGGGTCGCCACCAAGCCGGCGCCGCGCGAGCGCAGCCGCTCGAGGTCGCCGGCGGCGAGGCCGGCGGCACCCTCGAAGCGGGCCAGGACCGAGGCCACGCCGAGCAGTTCGGCCGCCGCGGCCGCCTGGGTGTCGGGCAGGACGCCGGCCCAGCAGAGCGGCCGCGGCGTCGCCCCCTCGCCCATCGCCTCGGCGACCAGCATCCGGCCGCTGCTGCGGCGACTGCTGTGAGGATTCGGTCTGCGGCCATGGCTGCGGGTATGGGGGGGACGCCCGCGGCGAGGCTCAGAGGTGAGAGG
>RFGR01000069.1 GCA_003696625.1 Planctomycetota bacterium | reverse complement strand
GCCCTGGCCCGCGGCGGCCGCCTCGCCGAACCGGCCCTCGACCGGTTCCTGCGCCGGGGAACGGCCGCCGAGCGGGGCCGGGCCCTCCGCGCCCTGCTCGCCCACGGCCGCGCCGACCGGGCCGCCGAGCGCCTCGCCGCCGTCCAGCCGCCCGAGGTTTCCCCGGCCGACCTCGGCGCCGGCCTGGCGGCGCTGGCCGCCCGCCCCGACCTGCCGGAGAACTTCGTCCTGCCGGAGGACCTGCTCTCCCGGACCGAACCGGAGGTCGTCGCCGGCGTGCTGGCGCTGCTTCGGGTCCGGCCGGACCGCCGCGCCGAGGAGCGGGTGGCCGAGGCCGCCGCCGCGACCGACCTCGCCGCCGAGGCGCGGCGCCTGGCTCTGGCCGTGGCCGAGGACGGCTGGCGGCGCTTCCGCTGGCGCCGGGCCCAGCGGACCCTCGAGCGACACCTCGAGGACCACCCCGAGGACCCGCTGGCCGAGGAGGTCGCCTGGACCCTCCACCGGATGGATTCGCGGGCGGGCGCCCGCTTCCTGACCGAACCGCTCGAGGAGGCGGTGCGGGCGAACGGCGACGACTATCGCGCCCGCTTCCGGCTCGGCTCCCGGTTGGTCGAGCTGGGTGACTTCGACGCCGCCTACCGCGAGTTCCGGACCGGCCTCAAGCTGGTCGAGGCCTTCGGCCGCGGCTCCCGGGTGGACCGCTCGACCTGGCTGGACGCCGCCCGCGCCGCCTGCGGCTCCCGCCACTACGGCGAGGGCCTGGACTGGCTGCGCGGCGCTCGGATGAGCCCGCGCCAGCTCGAGCCCTATCGCGACCTGCCCGAGTTCGCGGGCGCGCTGAAGAAGTCCTCCTTCCGCAAGCTGTTCGGCCTCGAGTGAGGCTCAGGCCGCCGGCCGCCGCCCGAGCAGGCGGGCGGCGGCGGCTTTCAGGTCCTCGAGAACGAGGTAGCCGGCCGGGACCAGCAGGAGCGTCATCAGGGTCGAGCTGATCATGCCGAAGATCAGCGCCTGCGCCATCGGCGACAGGAAGCGGGCCTGGCCGCTGGCGAAGAAGGCCAGCGGGGTCAGGCCGCCGATGGTCGTCAGGCTGGTGATCAGAACCGGCCGCATCCGCACCGAACCGGCCCGACGCACCGCTGCGGCCACCCCGACGCCGGCGGCCCGCTGCTGGTTGATGAAGTCGACCAGGACCAGCGAGTCGTTCACCGCCACGCCGCTCAGGGCCATCAGCCCGAGCATGGTCATGAAGCTGATCGGCTCGCCCAGGGCCCAGAAGCCGAAGGCGACCCCGAGGGCCCCGAACGGCACCGCCAGCAGGACGACGCCGGGCTGCAGGTAGCTGCGGAAGAGGAAGGCGAGCAGGAAGTAGATCACCACCGCGGCGACGCCGAGCGCCCGAATCAGGGAGCCGATCGACTCGACCGTCTCCGCCTGGTCACCGCCGGAACTCATCCGCGCGCCGGGGAAGCGTCGGTCGAGGTCGGCGAACTCGCGCTCGACCTGGGCGACGATCTCGCGGGCGTTGGCGTCCTCGCGGACGTCGGCGGTGATCGTCACCGCCCGCCGCCGGTCGCGGCGGACGATCTCGGCCAGGCCGCGCACCTCCTCGATCTCGGCCACCCGGGCCAGCGGCAGGCTGGCGCCCGAGGGGGCGCGGACCCGCAGCTCGCGCAGATGCCGGAAGTCGAGCCGGGCCGCCTCCGGGTTCCGGACGAGGAGGTCGGCCGGATCCCGGCCGAGGCGGAGGATCGCCGCCCGATCGCCGTGGAAGGCGCCGAGGACCTGGGCCGCCAGCCGCGATTCGTCGAAGCCCAGCATCCGGCCCTCGTCGGTCAGGCGCAGGCGCAGCTCGCGCGGGCCGGGCAGCAGATCGGTCTTCAGGTCGACCACACCCGGGAAGCCGGCCAGGTAGGCGAACACCGCCGCCGCCGCCGCCCGTCGGACCTCGTCGTCCTCGGCGGTCAGGCGCAGCTCGATCGGCTCGCCGGCCGGACCGGCGTTGGGCTCGGCGAACTCGAGGCTGACCAGGCCCGGCGGCCGGCCGATCCGGCCGCGCAGGTCCTCCTGGATCTCGGCCGTGCTCCGCCGGCGGCCGCCGCCCTCGGCCAGCTCGACCAGGACCTGGCCGAGGTGGAGGCCGTTCCGGTAGTTCGTCTGGTCGGCGTAGGTGACACCGGTCAGCGAGACCCAGGACTCCAGCTCCTCAGGCGGCAGCCCGGCCACCGCCCGGTCCACCTCGGCCACCAGCTCGTCGGTCTGGGCCAGCGACCAGGTCGAGGGCGCCTCCAGGTTCACCATGAACAGCTTGGCCTCGAAGCGCGGCAGCAGCACGAACTTGAGGTGGCCGGAGGCGTAGAGGGCGCCGGCGCAGGCGAGGGCGCCGAAGGCGGCCAGGAGCACCGTGTAGCGGTGGCCGACGCAGGCGGCGAGCAGCCGCTCGTAGATCCGCTGCAGGCCGGCGTACCAGGGGCGGCGGGCGGCGGCGGCCGCCGCCGCCGGGGCCGGCGCGGCGGCCGGCATCCACTCGGCGAAGTGGGACGGCAGCACGACCAGGGCCTCGGTCAGGGAGGCGAAGAGGGTGACGCTCGCCACCCACGGCACCGGCTCCATCCACTGGCCGAGTTCGCCTTCGATCATCAGCATGGCGCCGAAGGCGGCGACGGTGGTGGTGACCGTGGTCAGGACCGGCCAGGCCACCTCCTGGGCGCCGCGGAGGGCGGCGGCCTTCGGCGGCAGGCCTTCTTCGAGGTGGCGGAAACAATTCTCGACCAGGACGATGGCGTCGTCCACCACCATCCCGAGGACCAGGATGAAGGCGAACATGCTCAGCATGTTCATGGTGATGCCGAGCAGGCTCATCATGATCACGCCGCCGGTCACCGCCACCGGAATGCCGAGGGCGGTCATCAGCGCGGCGCGGGCGTCCAGGAAGAGCCAGAGCACGACCAGGACGATCGCCAGGCCGAACAGGCCACTCTGGAGCAGGGTGTTGAGTCGGTTCTCGACGTAGATCGAGAAATCGGAGGAGACCCCGACCGACAGGCCCGGCGGCAGCGTCGGCCGGAAGTCGTCCAACTCCTCCTCGATCCGATCGACCATCTCGATCACGTCGCCGCGGTCGTCCTTGGTGACGTTCAGGGAGACGCTCTCGTAGCCGTCGTAGCGGCTGTGGGTGCGGGCGCGGGCGAAGCCGAGCGATACGCGGGCGAGATCGCCGACCCGGACCACCCGGCCGTCGGGCAGCGCCCGGACCGGCCGCCGGGCGAGCCGCTCGGGGTCGGTCTCCTCGCCGAGCACGCGCAGGCGCAGCTCCCCGGCTGCGGTCTCGAGGGTGCCGCCGGGCAGGTCGCGGACCTGGCCGCCGAGGGCCGCAGCGAGGTCCGGCAGCGAGACCTGGTAGCGCTCGAGCGCGGCCTGGTCGGCCTCGATCCAGATCTCCGGGTCGCGCAGGCCGAAGACCTGGACCGAGGCGACGTGCGGCAGCCGCTTCAGGCGGTCGCGCAGGCGTTCGACCACCGTCCGCGTCCGGCGCTCGTCGAGGGTCCCGAACAGGTTGACCGTGATCACCGGGAACTCGACCCGCTGCTCGAAGACCCGCGGCTCCTCGGCGTCCTCCGGCCAGTCCTCGATCGCGTCGATCTCCATCCGCAGTTCGTCCAGGTACTGCTGGAGGTCGGTGTCCTCGGCCAGCCGGATCAGGATCCGGGCCCAGTCCTGGCGCGAGTAGCTGAGGATCTCCCAAGTGCCCTGGACGGCGTCGGCGGCCTCCTCGATCGGGATCGTGCACAGCCGCTCGACCTCCTCCGGCGAGGCGTTCGGGTAGCGGACCTGGACCTCGACCCCCTGGCGGGCGAAGTCGGGGAAGACCTCGCGCGGCAGCCCCGGCAGACAGAGACCGCCGACGACCAGGATCGCCAGAAAGATCAAATTGACCCCGACCGGGTTGGCGATCGAGAAGCGGATCAGGGTCCGCACGGCCCTTCAGTCCTCGAGCAGGAGCAGCGGCGCGCCGTCCTCGACCCGCTCCAGGTTGTCGGTGACCAGGCTCTGGCCCGGCTCGAGGCCGGCCAGCACCGGATGCCAGGCCAGACCGGCGGCGTCGATCCGGGCCCGGCCGAGGCGGAGCGGCCGGCGCTCGGCGCGGCCGGCGACGACGACGAAGGCGACCGGGCCGCCTTCGTCGGCACGGTATTCCTGGGGCCGGAGCCAGATCGCCGCCAGCCGACCGAGATCGAGTTCGACCTCGGCGAAGGCGCCGGCCGGCACCCGCCCTTCGGGATCCCGGACCTCGATCACGGCGGTCCGGGAGCGGCTGGCCGGGTCGGCGGCGGGTTCGAGTCCGGTCAGGCGGCCGGCCAGGGTGAGGGCCTCGCCGTCGGCCCCGGCCAGGGCCGGGAAGCGGATCCGGGCCGGCGCGCCGGCGGCGGCCCGGTCGGCCTCTTCGATCGGCAACGGCGCCCGGACCTCGAGACCGCCCCGGTCGAGCAGCGTGCAGACCGGTCGGCCGGGGGCGAGCCAGTCCCCGACCTCGACCGCCGGCGCGGCGACCTCGCCGGCGAAGGGGGCCCGGACGCGGGTCCGGGCCAGCCGGTCCTCGGCCACCGCCAGGGCCGCCCGGGCCCGCTCGACGGCGGCCGCGGCCGCGGCCGCCGCGGCCTCCTGGACCGCCGCCTCCTCCTCGGCCCGGATCCGCTCCGCCCGG
>RFGR01000068.1 GCA_003696625.1 Planctomycetota bacterium | reverse complement strand
CTGGCGGCCAGCCGGGCCTGCGGCAGCTTCGTCGACCGTCTGGCCGATCTGGCCGCCGAACGAGGCGGGGACGCGGCCGCCCTGCTGGCCGCCGTCCGGCGCCGGCGGGACGACCGGGTGAAGGGCTTCCGGCGCGAGAACGAGGAGAAGCTGGCGGCCTTCCTGGTCGAGAACGGCCTGCTCGATCCCCGGCCCCGTCTGGACCGGGAAGGCTTGGTCCGGGTCGCCCTCGGCGCCGCCGAGCGCTGGATCCGGGACGGTGCGGCTTCGCCGGCGGCGGTGCGCGATTGGGTGGGGTGGCTCCTCCTCGGGGATCCCGCCGGCGCGGGCGCGGCCGAACCGCCTACCAGTTGACCGTGCCCGGCGTGTGGGCCAAGGGCGGCCGTTCCCGGTTCCGGCCCGGGAACGGGTCGGCCGCGGCCTGGGAGCCGTCGCTCCAGAGGGAGAGGGCGATCTCGACGTAGTAGGGATCGAACTGGGATCGGGAGCACTCGGAGACGATCCTGAGGGCGGCTTGCAGACCCTGGCCCTCGCGATAGGGAGTGGCGTTCTCGATCGCGTCGATCGCGTCGGCGAGGTGGACGATCCGGGCCTCAGCCGGGATCTGCTCGGCGTAGAGGCCGTCCGGGTAGCCGCCGCCGTTCCAGCGCTCCCGGGTCGCCCGCAGGGCGGCGGCGAGCGGATCTCCCGGCGGCAGGAGCGGCCGCACCAGGGATTCGGTACACAGGCTGCTCAGGCGCAGCCAGCGCCATTCCTGGTCGTCGAGGTCTCCCTCCTTGGCCAGCACCTCGGTCGGGACCACGAGTTTGCCGAGATCGTGCAGGAGGCCGGTGAGCCAGGTCCGAAGCAGCTGCGGGCGATCGAGGCGGTGACCGGCCAGGGCCAGGTCGTGCGCTCGTCCGGCGACCCGCCGGGAGTGCTCGAAGGTGACCGGACACTTCCGGCCCAGGCTTTCCAGGAGGTCGCGGAGAGGCTGAGAGAGGACGCGGCGATAATCGAGAGGGTCGGTCGGATTCATGGCAGAATGCGTGGGCAAGCGGTTCCCTTTCATCGGCCGCTCGTTCGATTCCCTTGAGTCCCGCCTCCGCCCCATGCTGCGAACCGTCGGCCTGGCCAAGGGTTTCGCCGGCCGTTCGGTCCTGCGCGGAGTGGATCTCGAGGTCGCCTCCGGCGAAGTGTTCGGCTTCATCGGCCCGAACGGCGCCGGCAAGTCCACCTTCCTGAAGTGCCTGGTCGGGGTCGTGCGGCCGGACGCCGGCGAGGCCGAAGTCGCTGGGGTCGATGCGATCCGACGACCGCTGGAGGTCCGCCGCCGGGTCGGCTACGCGCCGGGCGAGACCGCCCTCTACCACCGGATGCGGGCCGGCGAACACTTGAACTTCGCGGTCTCCTTCCATCCCGACGGCGACCGGCGGCGCGGCCGGGCGCTGCTGGCCGAGCTGGGCGTGCCGGCCGGGCGTCGGGTCGGCCGGCTCAGCCACGGAATGAAGCGCAAACTGCTGATCGCCCAGGCCCTGGCCTGCCGGGCGCCGGTGCTGTTGCTCGACGAACCACTGGCAGGCCTCGATCCCGAAGCGCGCCGGACCGTGGTCGGGCTGCTGCGGCGGGAGGCGGAGGCCGGGACGACGGTCTTCCTCTCCTCGCACGACCTGGCCGGCGCCGAACGCCTCTGCGATCGGGTCGCCTTCCTGCGCGCCGGCCGGATCCTGGCCGCCGGACCGGTGGCCGAACTGCTGGCCGGGGCCGAGCGGACCCTGATCGTGGAGCTGCGGGTGGATCTTCCGCGGCACCGGCTCCCGAGGCGGCCGGGGTGGGAATGGATCGGCGCCGGCCGCCGCTGGCGCCTGCGCTACCCAGGACCGCTCGAGCGGGTCCTGCCCGGCCTGGCGGAGCTGCCCTTGGCCGCCCTGCGCCCGCTCGGAGCCGGCCTCGAGGAGCTGTTCGAGGATCTCTACGGGCCCGAGGATCGGAAGGAGCAAGCGTGAGTCTCGTTCGCCAGTACCTGCGCGACACCCTGTGGGTGGCGGTCGGCTACTTCGTCCTGATGGCCGTGGCCTTGGCGGCCGCGATCCTGTACTGGCCGGACTTCCGGGACAACCTACCGTCGATCGTCAAACTCCTGCCCTTCGATGCCCTCCGCGAGCTGGTCGCCGGGATCGAGCGCTTCGGCTACTGGGCCTACTTCGCGATCCAGCAGGACTTCAAGGGCTGCAGCCTGTTCGGTCTGGCGGCGGTCGCCCTGTTTGGCTCCGGCGTGGTGGCCCGCGAGGCCGACCAGAAGACGGCCGAGTTTCTATTGTCGCGCCCTGTCTCCCGCACCCGGATCCTGCTCGTGCGCTTCGCCACGGCCGCCGTCCTGGTCCTGGCGCCGGTGTTCCTGACCTCGCTCGGCGGGATGTGGCTGAGCCCGGTGGTGGGGGAGCGGCTCGCGCCGGGGCCGGTGCTGGCCGCCGCCGCCTACCTCGGCCTCTTCCTGCTCATGCAGCTCGCGTTCTGCGTCTGGCTCTCGGCCGGCTCCGAACACCAGCTCCGCGCCGGCGTCATCCTGATCGGGATCATGCTGTTCCAGTTCGCCCTCTACCTGGTCAAGGGCGTCGGGGACTGGACCCTCTATGCGCTGGTGGATCCCAGCCGTCTCGGCCCGATTCAGGCCGGGCGGTTCCCCTGGCGCGAGGCGGCCGGATTCGCGGCGGCGACGATCGGTTTCCTTCTCCTGGCGATCCGAAGGTTCGCCCGCCGGGACTTCTGAGCGCTTGCCGGTCCGCGGCCGCGGGTCTAGCCTCGGGACGGACCGGCGCCGGGAGGGCGTCATGGGGCCGTCTGTCGCGACGTTTGCCGCTGGGGATTTCTGGAAGGTGGAAGAGGTCTTCCGCCGTCTGCCCGGGGCGCTCGCCACCCGGGTGGGCTTCATGGGCGGCAGCGGTCCTCGGCCGGACCGCGCCCGGGTCCGCGCCGGCGGCACCGGCCACGCCGAGGTCTGCGAGGTGGTCTGGGATCCGGAGCGGATCGGCTACGAGGACCTGTTGGCGGCGTTCTGGGCCTGCCACGACCCAACCGAATCACGGCCGGCGGCCGGGCCGGGCGGCCCGGAGCGGTCGATCCTCTTCGTCCACGACGAATCTCACCGGGAGATCGCCGAACGCAGTCTGGCGGCGGTGCGACGGCAGGCGGCCGCCCGGGTGGGCACCGAAATCCTGCCGGCCGCCACGTTCTGGCCGGCCGCTCTGGAGCATCAGCGGCGGCTGGCGAGGCATCGGAGCCCTCTCGCCGAACCGGTCGGCCGCGGCGGGGCTTGCCCGGAGCGGAGCCGGGTTCGCTAGACTCGGGCCGGCGGGGAAGCCCCGCTGGGCCCGACCACCGCCACCCCTTGCCAACCCCGCATCAGGAGTGAGACCTTGACCGACAACCAAGAAGTCCTCGTCGTCGTATCGAAACTGAAGAACTACATCCGGTCCACGGCTGGGATGAACACCTCCGCCAGCGCGGCGCCGGCCCTCTCCACCCTGATCCGCACCCTCTGCGACCAGGCCATCGAGCGGGCCCGCAAGGACGGCCGCAAGACCGTCAAGGATCGGGACTTCCAGCTCCCGGGCGGGGGCTTGGCCTAGTCCGCCGCCGTCGGGCCGAACTCCGGCACGGGCATCCCCAGCTCGTGCTGAAGGAAAGCCCAGAGATCCGCGTATTCCGCGATCCGCTTCGAGGTCGGCTTGCCGGCGCCGTGCCCGGCGCGGGTCTCGATCCGGATCAGGATCGGCCGCCGGCCGCCCTGAGCCTTCTGCAGCGCCGCCGCGTATTTGAATGAGTGGGCCGGGACCACCCGGTCGTCGTGGTCGCCGGTCGTGACCAGGACCGAGGGGTAGTGGACCCCGGGTCGGATGTTGTGGTAGGGCGAGTAGGCGAGGAGGGTCCGGAACTGCTCCGGATCCTCGCTGGAGCCGTAGTCGCTGGTCCAGGCCCAGCCGATGGTGAACAGGTGGAAACGGAGCATGTCCATCACTCCGACCGCCGGCAGCGCCGCCGCGAACAGGTCCGGACGCTGGTTGACGCAGGCGCCGACCAACAGGCCGCCGTTGCTGCCGCCGCGGATCGCCAGCCGGGAGGGATCGGTCCAGCCGTTCTCGATCAGCCACTCACCGGCGGCGATGAAGTCGTCGAACACGTTCTGCTTGTCGTGGACCGTGCCGGCCTGGTGCCACTCGCGGCCGAACTCGCCGCCGCCCCGGATGTTCGCCACGGCGTAGACCCCGCCCATCTCGAGCCAGACCAGGTTGGCGACGCTGAAGCTCGGGGTGATCGGAATGTTGAAGCCGCCGTAGCCGTAGAGGAGCACCGGCCGACGGCCGTTCGGCTCGAGGCCGCGCCTGCGGACCAGGAACATCGGCACCCGGGTGCCGTCCTTGCTCGGGTACCAGACCTGTTCGACCTGGAAGTCGGCGGGGTCGAATCCGACCTCCGGCGCGAAGTGGACCTCGGTGGAGCCGTCGGCGAGATCGAGCCGGAAGACGGTGCCCGGGTAGGTGAAGCTGGAGAAGGCGAAGAAGGCGTCGCCGTGCCGGCCGTCCCCGGAGATGCCGCTGACCGTTCCGAGGGCCGGTAGCTCGACCTGACAGCGAAGGCGGCCGTCGGTCTCGTGGATCCGCACCAGGCTGGAGGCGTCGTGCAGGTAGTGGAGGACCAGGGCGCCGCCCATCAGGCCGGCCGAGCGAAGGGTGTCGGCGGTCTCGGGCACGATCTCGCGCCAGGCGGCCGGCTCCGGCCGATCCAGATCGACCGCGACGATGCGGCCGCGCGGGGCGTCGCGGTTGGTGAAGACGAACCAAGTGGCGTCCTGGTTGCCGATCACTCGGTAGCTGGCGTCGGCCTCGCCGAACAGGGCGAGCGGTTCGCCGCCGCGCTCGAGATCGAGGTAGAAGATCCGGTTGCGGCGCTCGGTCCCTTGGGAGACGTCGATCACCAGCCAGCGGCCGTCTTCGGTGATCTCCGGGTCGAAGCCCCAGTCCGGGTGGTCGGGCCGTTCCCAGATCAGGGCGTCGGCCTCCTGCGGGTCGCCGAGCCGGTGGAAACAGAGCTTCTGGTCACGGTTCGAGGCGGTCAGCTCGTCGCCCTCGGGGGCGGGATAGCGGCAGTAGAAGAAGCCGCTGCCGTCGTGGGCCCAGGCGACGCCGCTGAACTTGGACCAGACCAGGCGGTCCGGGCGGTCGGCGCCGGTCGTCACCTCGCGCACGCGCCACTCGCGCCAGTCCGAGCCGCCGCTGGACAAAGCGTAGGCGAGCAGCCGGCCGTCCTCGGACGGCGCCCAGGAGGCCAGCGCGACAGTGCCGTCGGCGCTGAGCCCGTTCGGGTCGAGCAAGACCCGCGGTTCGGCGCCGGGTTCGTCCTGGACGTAGAGCACCGCCTGGTCCTGGAGACCGTCGTTGCGGGTGAAGAAGGTGCGGCCGCCCTTCCGGACCGGCACCCCGAACCGCTCGAAGTTCCAGAGTTCGGTCAGGCGGCGGCGGATCGGCTCGCGGCCGGGCAGCCGGCTCAGATAACGCTCGGTCAGGCGGTTCTCGGCCTCGATCCAGGCCCGGGTGGCGGGGGCGTCCGGATCCTCCAGCGGCCGATAGGGATCGGCGACCGGGGTGCCGTGGTAGAAGTCGATCTGCTGGGCCGTCGGCGCCTCGGGGTAACGGAGGCCGGGGCCGCTGCAGGCGGCGGCCAGGGGCAGGAAGGCCAGGGCGAGGACGGCACTGGCGCAGCGGACGGAGGGCGGGAACGGACGCATGGAGGCTGCTCGGGCGGTTGGGGGGGGCCAGGAGGGAGACAGCTTAGGCCCGCTGTCGCCCGGGGGGCGGCGCCGGCTCAGTCCGCCCCGCCGGCCACCCAGGCCTGCCAGGCGGCATCGAGGTCGTTCGGCGACCAGTCCCAGATCTCGCGCATCAGCCGCCGCTGCAGTCCGGGCAGATCCTTGCCGCTCGGGTAGCCGCGTTCGTCGAGCTGGCCCTTGACGCCGCCGAGGAAGGCGGCCAGTCCGGCCGGCTGCTCCTCGATCAGGAAGCGGGCCAGGGACCAGCAGAGGACGTGCTCGTCGGGGCTGAGCTCGCCGATCGTGTGCCGCCGCATCAGCGCCGCCAGGGTCGGTCGGTCCGGCCGCCGGGCCAGTCGGCGGGCCTCCTCGGCCCAGGGGCGGGAGCGGCCGCGTTCGCGGTAGGTTCCCTCCTCGCCCTCCCGGGTCCAGGACTCGGGTTCGATCTCACGCTCCATCGCGTGGGCCAGGCCCTCGTCGATCCAGACCGGCGGGTCGTAGGAGAAGTGCTTGTAGGCCGCCAAGAGATTGTGCGACAGGTTGTGGACCAGGTGCGGCAGCAGCCAGCGATCCCGGCGCAGGTCGCTGTCCACCGCCGGCACCGACAGGACCATCTTGTGCGGGGCGCGGCTGTGCCAGCGCATCGAATCGGTCACGCGCACTCCGGTGGCGGCCTCGGTGACCAGGAAGTGGCTGCCGCGGTCCTCGTGCAGGATGACCTCGAACTTCTCCCGTTCACCGAGATAGCGGCCGTCGCCCATGAAGGGGCCGTCGCCGCGCCGCTCCGAGAAGTCGGCGTCGGTCACCGCCAGCAGGTCCTGGAAGCGGCGGTAGAAGTCCTCGAGCCGCATTCCGTACCAGTGCAGGCGCAGCCAGGGGTCGAGGCGGCGCGGCCGCTTCGGCAGTTCGGGGAAGCGCTGCCGGAGCCGCTCGAGGTCCGGGCCCAGGCGCTCGAGGTCGCCGGCGCCGAGGCGGCTTGGGCCGAGGGCGCTGGCGATGCGGAAGTGCTCGGTCTCGAGGAAGCGCCAGTCCGAGCCCGGATCGGCGGCGGCGAAGGCGGCGCTGTCGGAGGCCAGCAGCGGCATCGGGCCGTGGTCGGCGGCGGCCTCCCGGCCGCACCAGGGGCAGCCCTCGTCGTTCCGGGCCTGGGCCGGGGCGGCGGCCGACAGCAGCGCGGCGGCGAGGAGGACGGTCGGCATTCCCTCCCAGCCTAGCCCCGGCGAAGGAGTAGGATCCGGCCCCATGTCGCGCCTCCGCCCGTTCCCGTTCCCGGTCGCTCTCTTGGCTCTTCTGCCGGCCTGCCAGGGTCCCGGCGTTCACCGCGGCGAGGAGGCGGCGCTGCCGACGATCGCGGATTTCGCCGCCGCCGCCGAGGAGCACGAGGTCGTCCTCGAACTGCCGCGTTTCGAGCAGTCTCCGGCCGAGGTCGACACCACCGTCGACGGCATCCTCGCCCGGGCCGACGAGCGGCTCGCTCGGTACGCCGCCCAGGATCCGGAACGGGCCACCTTCGCCTCGGCGATCGCGGCTTTGGACGACATCCTCTACCCGGTGCTGACGGTCCAGAACCGGATGTACCTGATGAAGGAGACCCGGCAGGAGGAGGACATGCGCGCGGCCTGCACCGCCGCCGTCGACCGCATCAACGAGTGGCTGGTCGCCTTCCACCTGCGCGAGGACGTCTACCGAATCTGCCGCGCCTTCGCCGACGCCTACGAGTCCGGTCGGCGGCCGCGGCTCGCCGGCGAGGACCGGAAGCTCTACCGGGACACGATGCGCGACTGGCGCCGGCAAGGGTTGGAGCTGGACGCCGCCGCCCGGGCCGAGGTCGGCCGCCTGCGCAACGAGTTGAACCGGCTCGAGACCGAGTTCGACACCAACATCACCGAGACCCAGGAGACCCTCTTCTTCACCGCCGACGAGCTGGCCGGGGTGCCGGACAGCTTCCTGACCGCCTCGCGTCAGCCGGACGGCCGGCACGCGGTGCGGGTGACGGTGACCCCCGACTACCTGACGGTGATGGAGAACTGTTCGGTGGCCGAGACCCGACGCCTCCTCAACCGGGCCCGCTACTCGTTGGCCATGGCCGAGAACGGTCCACTGCTCGACCGGATGGTCGAGACCCGCCGCCGCCTGGCCGAACTGCTCGGCTACGACTCGTGGGCCGACTACCAGATCGAACCGCGCATGGCCCGGACCGCCGAGCGGGCGATCGGCTTCGTCGAGGACCTGATCGCCGGCCTGGAACCCAAGTTCACGGCCGAGGTCGAGGAGCTGCGCCGGCTGAAGGCGGAGGAGACCGGCGACCCGGAGGCGGAGATCCTCTGGTGGGACTTCCGCTACTACCAGCACCAGCTCATGAAGCAGCGTTATCAGGTCGACAGCGAGGCGCTGCGGGTCTTCTTCCCGCTCGAGCGGGTGTTGGACGGGATGTTCACGATCTACCAGCGGATCTTCGGGCTCCGGTTCACCGAGATCGATCCCGGCTACCGCTGGGTCGCCGACCTGCGCGCCTTCGTGGTCAGCGACGCGGCCAGCGGCGAGCCGCTCGGCCTCTTCTACCTCGACCTCTTCCCGCGCCCGGGCAAGTACAACCATTTCGCCCAGTTCGACGTCGTCGGCGGCAAGCGGTTGAGCGACGGCCGCTATCTGCGGCCGGTGGCGGCCCTGGTCTGCAACTTCACGCCCGGGGTGGGGGACGAGCCCTCGCTCATGAGCCACGACGAGGTCGAGACCATCTTCCATGAGTTCGGGCACGCCATGCACACGATCCTGACCCGGGCCCGTTACGCGACCTTCGCCGGCGCCAACGTGCCGCGCGACTTCGTCGAGGCGCCGTCCCAGATGCTCGAGAACTGGGTCTGGGATCCGGAGGTGCTGGCCCTTTTCGCCGCCGACTGGCGCAACCCCTCCCGGCGGCTGCCGGCGGAGACGATCCGGCGGATGCGCGAAGCCGACCTGGCGACCAAGGCGGTCTACTACCGGCGGCAGCTCGCCCTGGCCCTGACCGACCTGCGACTGCACACCGCTCCGGCCGGAGCGAACTCCATGGCGATCGGCAACTCGACCAGCGCCGAGGTCTTGTTCGAGCCTCCGGCCGGCACCAATTTCTGCGCCTACTGGGGCCACCTGACCGGCTACGACGCCGGCTACTACGGCTACGCCTGGGCGGACGCGATCGCCGCCGACCTGGCCACCGCCTTCGAGCAGGCCCCGGACGGTTTCCTCGACGTCGCCACCGGTCTCCGCCTCCGGCGCGAGATCTACGAGGTCGGCGGCGCGCGCGACGCCGAGGAGTCGATCCGCCGCTTCCTCGGCCGTGAGCGCTCGAACGCCGCCTTCCTGAAGTCGCTCGGGATCGACTGAGTCGGCCGCCTCAGCCGGCCGCCGGCGCCAGGGTTTCCTCGACCGGGCGCCAGCCGGGCGGCGGTGGCTCGCCCTGGAGTTCGAACCAGAAGCGGGAGGGGGTGGTGCGGCGCCGCCGCCCGCGCCGGGCCCGCTCGGCGGCGTAGCTGAGCGTCAGGTGCCGGCGGGCGCGGGTGACGCCGACGTAGGCCAACCGCCGCTCTTCCTCGATCCCGTCTTCGGCCGCGGCGCGGGCGTGGGGCAACAGGCCTTCCTCGAGGCCGACCAGGTAGACGCGCGGGAATTCGAGCCCCTTGGCCGCGTGCAGGGTCATCAGGGCCACGGCGTCGGTCTCACCGTCCTCCTGGTCTTCCTGGTCGGCGGCGTTCAAGGTCAGCTCTTCGAGGAACCCGGCCAGACTCGGGCGCGCCGACCGCCGTTGGTGGTTCTCGGCGAAGTTGAGCAGCTCCTCGACCGCCGCCCAGCGGACCCGGCGGGCCTCGGGGTCGGGATAGCAGCGCTCGACCTCGGCCCGGTAGCCGCTGCGCTTCAGCAGCTCCTCGAGCAGGCCGACCAGATCGCGGCCGGCCCGCCGGCGCAGGGCGGCGAGGTCGGCCAGCAGCCTCGCCGCCGCCTGGCGCGCCGCCGGCGGGATGCCGTCGATCTCGTCCAGGCGGGCCAAGGCGGCGCCGGCGCCGAGGCCGCGCTCGGTCGCCCAGGCCAGGGTGCGTTCGACCGTGGTCCGGCCGATGCCGCGCGGCGGACAGTTCAGGATCCGCAGCAGCGAGACCTCGTCGTCCTCGTTGGCGACGACCTTCAGATAGGCCAGGAGATCGCGGATCTCCTTGCGGTCGAAGAAGCTGCTGCTGCCGGCCAGGCGGTAGGGGACGCCGGCGGCGCGCAGCCGGGCCTCGAACACCCGGGGCTGGGTCTGGGTCCGGACCAGGATCGCGAAATCGCGCCAGGCCGCCTCGCCGCGCCGGACCAGGAAGGAGATCTCGCGGGCGATGAAGTCGGCTTCGTCCTCCTCGTCGCGGGCCTCCAGGAAGCAGGGTTCCTCGCCGCCCGCGGTCGCCGCCCGCAGCTCCTTCGGGTGGCGGGCGGGGTTGTGGCCGATCACCCGGTTGGCCAGGGCCAGGATCGGCGCCGTCGAGCGGTAGTTCGTCTCCAGCCGGACCACCGCCGCGCCGGGGAAGTCGCGCTCGAAGCCGAGGATCCGCGAGACGTCGGCGCCGCGCCAGGAGTAGATCGACTGGTCGTCGTCGCCGACCACGCACAGGTTCCGGTGCTCGGCGCAGATCAGGCGGACGATCTCGTACTGGGGGCCGTTCGTGTCCTGGTACTCGTCGACCAGGACGTAGCGCCAGCGCCGGCGGCAGGCGGCCAGGACCTCCTCGTCTTCGCGCAGCAGCCGCAGGGTGCGCAGCAGCAGGTCGTCGAAGTCGAGCTGGCGGCGGCGGGCGAGGAGGGCGTCGTAGCGCTCCCAGGCGGCGGCCAGGGCGGGGCCGTCCGGGCCGGCGCCGGCGGCCAGCTCGTCCGGGCTCCAGAGCCGGTTCTTGGCCAGGCTGATGCGGGACAGCACCCGGCCGGGGGCCAGGCTCTTCTCCGGGATGCGGAGATCCCGCAGCACCTCCTTGACCGCCCCGAGCTGGTCGGCCGCGTCGCAGATGGCGAAGCCGCGGGGCAGCCCGAGGCGCTCGGCGTGGCGGCGCAGTCGGCGGACGCAGAAGGCGTGGAAGGTGCCGACCGCCAGCCGGCCGGCCTCGCCGGCCCCAACCAGGGCGCTGATGCGCTCCTTCATCTCCCGCGCCGCCTTGTTCGTGAAGGTGACGGCCAGGACCGACTCGGGGGCGACGAAGCGGGCCAGCAGGTGGGCCACCCGGTGGGTGATCACCTTGGTCTTGCCGGTGCCGGCCCCGGCCAGGACCAGGAGCGGCCCCTCCAGGGTCTCGACGGCGCGGCGCTGCTCCGGATTCAGGCCGGCCAGGATCTGCTCGGGCGTCGGCGGCATGGCGGCGGGCGGGGCAGGATAGCCGGGGGGGAGGCCGCGCCCAAGGCGTGTTCACGGATCCGGCGCGGCCTTGAAGCCGCGGCCGCCGTGGCCGATAACAGGGCCTCGTGCTGGCCCTCGCCGCCCTCTGCGTCTTCCTCCTCAACCTGCCCTTCGGGGTGTGGCGGGCGCGCACGCG
>RFGR01000009.1 GCA_003696625.1 Planctomycetota bacterium | reverse complement strand
GGCCGGCGCCGACCACGGCCGCGCGCGGGGCCGCCGGCGGCGGCGGCGGGATCGGCTCGGGCGTGGTGGCCGGCGGCGGCGGCGCCTCCTCGCCGGCCGGCCAGACCGCCAGCTCCAGGCGCCAGACCATGTGCCGCTTGCGGGCGTCGAGGCTGGCGCGGACGATCCGCACCTCGCCCAGCTCGGCCGGCGCCTGGTCGAGTCCGCGGGCGGCGGCGAAGCGCAGCTCGCCCGGGGCGAGTTCCTCCGGCGGGCGCTCGGCCGGGAATACGACGACGACGCGGCGGGCGGGCATGGCGGGGCGCCGGCTCAGTCGCCCAGGTGCTCGTTCAGGAAGTCGATCAGCTCCCGGTGGAACTCCTCGGTCCGGGCCAGATAGACCGGATGGACGTCGCCGTCGTAGACCACCTGCTCGGCGTGCCGGAAGACGGCCAGGAGCCGGTCGCCGTGCTCGGCCGGCACCACCCGATCGTCCCGGCTCCAGATCGCGAGCAGCGGCACCGGGCTGTCGCGCAGCTCCTCGAGCCACTGCGGGACGCCGACCGGCGCCACCGCCACCAGAGCGGCGGCGCGTTCGGGGTGACGGGCGACGAAGGGCAGCGCGTAGCGGCCGCTGGCGGAGGGGCTGAGGATCACCGCCCGCGGCAGGTCGAGGGCGTCGAGGAGCGCGGCGAGGAAGTCCTCGGCCGGGAGCGGAGTGGGGTCGGAGCCGTGCCGGCCGGGCAGGTCGACCGCGATCGCCCGCCAGCCGGCGGCGGCGAGGGCTTCGCCGGTGCCGAGTTCTTCCCAGGTGGCCGAGGAGAAGGCGGCGCCGTGCAGGAGCACCACCGCCGGGTCGCCGGCCGAACCCCACTCGCGCAGGTGAACCGCGGCGCCGGCGACCGGAATCTTCCGCTCGCCGGTTGGCAGGGCGCCGTCGTCGGCGTTGGGGCCGCCGCAGGCGGCGAGCAGGGCCAGGCCGAGCCCGACCGGGGTCAGGGAGCGGCGGGCGGACATGGTTCGATCGTAGCACCCGCGGCCGGCCGCGGCCTGGTCGCCTCCTTCCCTTCCTAACCCGGCCGCGCCGAAGTGGGAAGGAAATCAGCGGGTATCGCCTTCCCCGGATGCCGACGCGCCGGCCTGGGTCGAGGCCAGGGCGGTCAGGTGGACGACGTCCTTCACGCCGGCCGAGTGCGGCTGCAGCATGTGCGCCGGTCGGGCGAAGCCGAGCATGACCGGGCCGACGACCGGGGTCTTCGCCACCAGCCGGAGCAGGTTGAAGCCGATGTTGGCGGCCTGCAGGTCGGGGAAGACCAGCACGTTGGCGGTGCGGCCGCCGAGCCGGCAGTCGGGGTAGCGCTGCTGGACCAGCGGATCGAGGGCGGCGTCGAGGCGCATCTCGCCGTCCACCAGCAGGTCGGGATCTTCCTCGCGGACGATCTGCACCGCCCGCCGCATCTTGTCGCTGGCCGGGTGGGGCGTGCCGCCGAAGCTGGAGAAGCTGAGCAGGGCCACGACCGGCTCGATGCCGAGGCGGCGGACCTCCTCGGCCGCGAGCAGGGCGATCTCGGCCAGGTCTTCGTCCTCCGGCATCACGTTGACGGCGGTGTCGGCCAGGAACAGGGCCCCCTGCTCGGTGAAGGCGATGGTCATGCCGCAGGCGCGGCGGACGCCGGGGCGCAGCGGCACCACCTTGAGCATCGGGCTCATCGTCTTGCGCACGTGCCGGGTGACGCCGGCGACCAAGCCGTCGGCGTCGCCGAGCCGGAGCATCATCGGCCCGTACCAGAGCGGGTCGGCCAGGCGCTCGCGGGCCTCGTTCAGGCTGCGACGGCGGTGGCGGCGCAACTCGTACAGCTCGCGGGCGTACTCCTCCCGGCGCGGGGAGGCGGCCGGGTCGAGGATCTCGATCCCGTCCAGCGGCAGCTCGAGGGCGGCGAAGCGGGCGCGGATCTCGTCCTCCGGACCGAGCAGCACCGGCGTGGCGATGCCCTCGCGCACCACCGCGGCGGCGGCGATGACGATCCGGTCCTCGGTGCCCTCGGGGTAGACGATGCGGGCGCCGGAGCAGCGGCGGGCGGCGGCCACGACCTGGCGCATCAGGTCGCGCTCGGGACCGATGCGTTCGCCGAGTTCGCGCACGTAGGCGTCGAGGTCGATCGTGCGTCGGGCGACCCCGGTCGCCATCGCCGCCTTCGCCACCGCCGGGGCGACGCGGCGGATGACACGATGGTCGAGCGGTTTGGGGATGATGTAGTCGCGGCCGAACTCGGGCGCGCGGCCGCCGTAGGCGGCGGCGACCGTTTCCGGCACCGGCTCGCGCGCCAGCTCGGCGAGGGCGGCGGCGGCGGCGCGCAGCATCTCGGTGTTGATCGTCCGCGCCCGCACGTCGATGGCGCCGCGGAAGACGAACGGGAAACCGAGGACGTTGTTGACCTGGTTCGGATAGTCGGAGCGGCCGGTGGCGACGATCGCGTCCGGCCGGACGGCCCGCGCCTCTTCGTAGCCGATCTCGGGGTCGGGGTTGGCGAGGGCGAAGACGATCGGGTTCGGCGCCATCGTCGCCAGCATCTCCGGCGTCAGGACGCCGCCGACCGACAGGCCGAGGAAGAAGTCGGCGCCGGCCACCGCCTCGGCCAGGGTGCGGGCCTCGGTGTCGGCGGCGAACGCCTCCTTCTCCGGCGTCATCCGTTCGCGCCGGCCGCGGTAGATCGGCCCGCTCGAGTCGCACATCACCACCTTGGCCGGATCGACGCCGAGGTCGAGGATGAAGCGGGTGCAGGCCATCGCCGCGGCGCCGGCGCCGTTGACCACCACCCGCAGGTCCGCGAGGCACTTGCCGGCCAGCTCGGCGGCGTTGAGCAGGGCGGCGCCGCAGATCAGGGCGGTGCCGTGCTGGTCGTCGTGGAAGACCGGGACGTCGCACTCCTCGCGCAGCCGGCGCTCGATTTCGAAGCAGCGCGGCGCGGAGATGTCCTCGAGGTTGACGCCGGCGACGGTCGGGGCGATCGCCTTGACCGCGGCGACGATCTCGTCGACGTCCTGGGTGCCCAGTTCGAGGTCGAAGACGTCGATGTCGGCGAAGCGCTTGAAGAGGACGCCCTTGCCCTCCATGACCGGTTTGGCCGCCAGCGGGCCGATGTCGCCCAGGCCGAGCACGGCCGAGCCGTCGGTGACGACGGCGACCAGGTTGCCGCGGGCGGTGTAGTCGTAGGCCTTGTCCGGATCGGCGGCGATCTCCCGGCAGGGTTCGGCCACGCCGGGCGAGTAGGCCAGCGACAGGTCGAGCTGGGTCAGGCAGGACTTGGTCGGGACGACCTGGATCTTCCCCGGCCGCCCGCCGGCGTGGTACTCGAGGGCTTCCCGGCGCAGACTCCGCTCGTGGTCGGCGGCCATGGCCTAGCCGGCGGCGGCCTCGACCGCGGCGATGCCGGCGACGACGGCGTCGTGTAGCTCGCCGCCGGCGGTGGCCAGAACGCCCCGGTTCTCGGTCAGCTTCTTGCCGCGGGAGAAGTCGAGTTCGCGGCCGTCGAGGTCGGTGACCCGGCCGCCGGCCTCGCGGCAGACGACCACCCCGGCGGCGTGGTCCCAGATGTTCTCGCGGTAGTCCGGCCGCGAGCGCGGGCGCACGTAGATCTCGGCCCCGCCCTGGGCGACGACGCCGTACTTGACCTGGCTGTCGTAGCGGACGAAGCCGCCGCCGATGCCGAGTCGCTCGATGGCGGCGGTGACCAGCGCCGGGTCGCCGTGGGCGGACTCGACCGAGCCGAGCACGCGGGCGGCGGCGAGGGTGGCGTCGGGGGTGACGCGGGCCGGCGCGGGCGCGCCGCCGTCGAGCGGCACCCGGGTGCAGCCGCGCCCCTCGGCGGCGACGAAGAGCACGCCGCGCGGGCCGTCGGGGGCGTCCAGGTCGACCGGGAGGTTGGGGCAGGCGAGCACCCCGGCGTAGGGGCGGCCGGCGCGCAGCAGGCCGATGGCGACCGCGTACTGGTCGCGGCGCAGGAAGCCCTTGGTGCCGTCGATCGGATCGATGGCCCAGGTGTACTCGGCCTCGGCGGGGCCGGTGTGGTCGATCCAGGCGCAGACCCGGTCGAAGTCGGCGCCGTCGTCGCCGGTGGCGGCGCGGACCAGCCGCACGATCTGCTCGCTGCCGGCCTCGCCGGCGTTGGCGCGCAGGTGCTCGGCCCCCTCCTCGGCGATCACCCCGTGGTCGGGGAAGGCGGCGGCGATCGCGCGCAGGATGACCGCCTGCGAGCCGTAGTCGGCCACCGTGACCGGCTCCTTGCCGAGCTTGGCCATCGCGTCGGGCGAGGCGGGCGCCTCGGCCAGCACGCCGCGGCAGACGGTGGCGGCGGCCCGCCCGGCGGCGGTCGCGACCTCGAGGATCCGGTCAAGGGGGTCGGACATGGGGCGGGATTCTAGCGGGTGGCTGGGAGGGGCGACTGGGAGGGACCAGCGACGGAAGGATGGCAAAACTTGCCAAGAACGACTAGAATATCGTGTAGGAATCCCACGAACAGCCATGAGCACCCTGAACATCTCCCTCCCCGACGAGATGCGCGAGTTCATCGACCGCGAGATGGCGGCCGGCGGTTACGCCACCGCCAGCGAATACATCCGCTCCCTGATCCGCCAAGCCCAGCGGGAGCGGGAGCAGGAGCGCCTCGAGCGGCTGCTGGTCGAGGGCCTGGAATCCGGCGAGGCGATCCCGGTCAGCGAGAAGTTCTGGGGCGAACTGGTCGCCGAAGCCGTCCGCCGCCACCGCCAGCGGCATGACCGCGCCGGTTGAACTCACCCCCGCCGCGAGGGCGGACCTCCTGGAGGGCTTCGAGTCCCTTGCCGCCGACAACCTCGAGGCGGCTCACCGGTTTCTCCTGGCAGCTCGGAAGGCAATCGGGCGTCTGGCCGATCACCCGGACCTGGGGATGCTCCAGGCCTGGCGGGATCCAAGGCTCGCCGAGGTCAGGATGTGGCCGATTCCGGGAATGGCTTCCTGGCTCGTCTTCTACCGATCCCGCCCCTCCGGGATCCTGATCTTGCGGATCCTCCACGGCACAAGGGATCTGGCCCAGATCCTCCTCCAGGAATGAGCCGGGCCGATCGAATCAGCCCCGCGCCCGCTCCATGATCCGGAGGATCGTCTCCTCGACCATCCGGGCGGCGTCGGCAGCGCCGGGCACGTCGAACATGCCGAGCAGCGCGGTCGGCCGCATCGTGCACAGCCAGTTGCGGCCGTCGCGCTCGTAGACCGACACCCGGCAGGGCAGGGCGGAGCTGATCTCGGGCTCGAGCGTGACGACATCGCGGGCGATGTTCGGCTGGCAGAT
>RFGR01000067.1 GCA_003696625.1 Planctomycetota bacterium | reverse complement strand
CGTACGGCCGATTGGGATCCGAGGATCCCGAGGTAGCCCTCCTCGGCGTGGAGATAGATCCCGGCGTCCTGGATCCCGCCGGGCTGGATCCCCTCGCCGACGTCCTTCACGATCGTGCTGCCCTGGAGGTGAAGCAGCCCCATGGAGTCGTGGACGGCCTGGCCGACGATGCCGGTATCGGAAAAGTTCTCGACCACCGTGCCGGACAAGGAAACATCGTAGCTGTTGACGGAGTCGTGGACCGAGGTATGCGGCTGGGGGTTGGTCAGGGCGTGGATGCCGACCTTCCAGCCTGCCGAGGAGTTGGCCGATCCCGTCGTGCGACCGTTCAGGTCGCCGCCCTCGAACTCCGCTTCCACCCGGGTGGTTCCGCCGGTTGCGCTTTCGATGTTCTTCCCTTCGGCCAGGATCTGCACGAGGCGCGAGGACGGCGCGCCGGCAACGGCCTGGAAGTCGCCCAGGGTGCGGAGGTTGAGGAACCGGGCATGGATGAAGCCACGGTCGAAGCTGTCACCTTCCTTGGCGTGGAGGGAGATGCCGACGTCCTGGGTTTGGAGCGCCGGAGCCGGAACGGGACTTCCCGACGGCACCACCGGCGTCTCGTCGGTCACCCAGCAGGTGTCGAGCACCAGGCCGGAGAGTTCGCCGCCGATCGCCTCGTCCAAGGCGCCGATCCCGTTCTTGTTGAAGCGAACCCGGTAGGCCGTCACCGCGGTGTCGCTGCCAGACGGGCAATCGACCTTCAGGCCGGCCTGACCACCGACCAGGACCAGGCTCGAGAGGGTCCGCCCGGATTCGCCTGGACTCGCACACTGGACCTCGAACAGCGCACTCGTCGCACCGCTCTCCGTCCAGACCACGGTCTCATTCGGGTTCTCCCCCTCGATGATGACTCCGGGCGGAATCACGATCGGGAAGATCTCGCCTTGCGGGCGCCAGTTCTGATCGGGCGTCTCGGAGTAGCCCACCGGGACTCCCTGGTACTTCATGGACCGGACGTAGATCTTCAGACCGTCCCAGCCTCCGGGAGGTGGCGTGGCCAGGGCAGCGGTGATGCTGTGGTAGGGGTCGCCCGGGTACTGGCGGACGGCCGGGGCGTTCACCCCGTCCACCACCCGCACCACCTGGGGCGGCGGGTTCTGGGCGGTGGCCCGGTTGGGGAACAGCCCAAGGAGGACGAGGAGCGGAAAGAACAGCAGATAGATTCGCTTCATGCTGGGGCAGATGGGTTGGATGAAGACCGACGATTGGACCCGCCGGCAAGGAATCCTTGAATTCTTGAATTCCCTACCTCCCCTATAGCACAGGGGGGGGCAAGAAAAATCCGAGAAATTCTCGGAATGGGTTCGCAGCCCTCCAGGCCGCCCACGCCCGGCGGCCCGCAGACCAGCCGGAATTCAGCCCTCCAGCCCGAGCAGCGCCGGCTCCACCGCCAGCTCCTCGCCGCGACGCACCGCCTGGTCGGCCAGGATGCCGAGCACCGTCGGCGGCAGGGCCTCAGCGGCGCCGCAGGCCGGGGCGGTGCCCTCGAGCACCGCGGCGGCGAAGTCGTGCAGGCTGTAGTAGAGCGGCGGGTTGGGCAGACCGGCGCCCTCCTCGAGCTTGCCCTGGTCGGCGAGCTGGGTGGCGTTGGCCAGGAGAACGATGCCCTCGTCGCGGTGGAAGGGCTGGCGATGGGCGTAGACCTCCCAGCCCATCGTCACCGCGTCGGCCTCCTTGAACAGCCAGGCGTGGGTCTGGGCCAGCTTGATCGTGCCGTGCGTGCCACGCAGGACCAGGTTGTCGCCCTCGAAGGAGTTGGCGATCGAGCCCTCGAAGCTCATCCGCCGGCCCTTGGCCAGGGCGAGGTCCAGCCACACCGTGTCCGCCACCTCGCGGCCGTCGTCGTGCAGCAGGATGGCGCCGTGGCCGGCGACGCGGGTCGGCGTCTCCTTGGTGAACCAGAGCAGGGCGTCGATCGCGTGGCTGGCGCACTCGCCGGGCAGGCCGGCGCAGCGGGCGGGATCGACCCGCCAGTCGAGCAGGCGCTGGCGCTCGTCGGTCGGCGCCACCGCGCGCCAGCTCTCCTTGTGGAACCAGGCGCCGCGCGCGGCCACCAGCGAGCGGACGCCGCCGGCCTTGTAGACCGAGCGCGCCCGGCCGTAGACCGGGTTGGTGCGGGCGGTGAAGCCGGCGGCGAAGACCCGACCGGCGGCGGCCGCGGCGGCGCCGGCCGCGGCCAGGGCGCGGGCGTCCTCGATCGTGTTGGCGAGCGGCGCCTCGCACCAGACGTGCTTGCCGGCGGCCAGCGCCGCCTCGGCCACCGGCCGGTGCTGGTCGGTCGAGGTGGCGACGAGCACCGCCTGCAGCTCGGACTCGCCGGCCAGCAGCTCCTCGACCGAGGCGTAGCGGGCCGCCTCCTTGGCCCGGCGGCCGCCGCTCTTCAGCTTGCCCGGATCCCGGTCGCAGATCGCCGCCAGTTCGACGCCGTCGATCTTGGCCAGCTCGGCGAGGATCTCCTTGCCGCGCTTGCCGCAGCCGACCAAGGCCGTGCGCAGCGGCGCGCCGGGCGGCAGCACCGGGAACAAGCGGTCGAGTTCGGGCACCAGCGCCAGGCCGGCGAGGCCGCCGGCGGCGCCGCGGAGGAAGTCCCTGCGAGCGAGGTCGTTCATGGGCTGGGGACGGGCGGCGCCGCGGGCAGCGCCAGCCAGGAGACGGGATGCGGGGAGGCGCCGGCGAGCAGCGCGGTGGACCAGGCGTCGGCTTCGGCGGCGGACGGGGCGGCGACCACCGCCAGCTCGCCGGCGGCGGGCGCGCCGCGGACCGGATCGATGATATGGCCGCGCTCCTCCCCCGCCACGACGGCGGTGCGGCCGCGCCGGTCGGAGACCGACAGCGCCCGATCGCGCAGCTCGACCCCGGCCAGGAGGCGGCCGGGATCGGCCGGGTCGCGCACGCCGACCCGCCAGCCGCGCTGCCCCGGCGGCGCGCCGCGGGCGAGGAAGGTGCTGTGGCCGCCGTGCAGCAGGAAGGCGCCGACGCCCGCCTCGACCAGGGCGGCGGCGGCGCGATCGAGGGCGTCGCCCTTGCCGATCCCGCCCAGGTCGAGCTGCATGCCGGGACGGCGGAAGCGGACCGTGCCGGCCGCCGGGTCGAGCGCCAGCCCGTCCAGGCCGACCGCCGGCCGCGCCGCCGCGGCCGCCGCCGCGCTGCCGGCCGCGCCGCGGAAGCCCCAAGCCCCCAGCAGCGGTGCCACGCTCGGGTCGAAGGCGCCGCCGCTCTCCTCGTGCACCCGCCGGCAGAGCGCCAGCAGCTCAAACAGGGGCGCCGGCACCCGCACCGGCCCCGCCCCCGCCTCGCGGTTGACCTTGTTCAGCAGGCTGCCGAGCGAGAAGGCGCTCAGCTCGCGCTCGGCCGCCTCGACCTCGGCCCGCGCCTCCTCGGCCGCCGCCCGCAGCCGGCGCGGATCCTCCCCCGCCAGGACGAAGCCGAACTCCGTCCGCATGGCGGGGAAGTCGATCCGCAGGGGCTCCACGGCCGTGGGCCGGGAGGCCGGCCGGGCTCAGAGGGCGTGGACCTGGCGCGTCGCGGCGTCGAAGCCGAAGGCCTTGCCCTCCCACATCGAGCGGGTGGCGAGATCGACCGCGACCATCACCTTGGCGCCGATGTCGACCGTGCTGAAGGGCTTCTTGCGCTCCTTGATCGACTCGATCCAGTTCATGCGCAGGTAGTCCTGGTCGGCGATCCGCTCGCACTCCACCACCTGCGGCTCGTGGTCGTCGGCGAAGGGCCGCTCGGGACGCACCTCGCAGTTGTTGCCGGCCAAGTAGATCGTGCCCTCCTGGCCGCGGATGGTGGTGGCCAGGCCCTGCTCGTTCACGGTCGAGCCGGCGACGATCATGGTGTGCTCCTCGGGGAACTGGATCGTCAGGTTGACCTGGTCGTGGTTCTCCATCTCCTTGTCGATGTAGTGGCCGCCGATGGCGTCCACCCGCGACGGCCAGCCCAGGTCGAGGGCGAAGAACAGCGGCGTCATCTCGTGCACCAGCAGGTCGCCGACGATGCCGGTCGAGAAATCCTTGTAGCGCCGCCAGCGGTGGAAGATCTTGGTGTCGAACTCGCGCACGCGGCCGGGGCGCTTCGGGTCGTAGAGCAGCGGCCCGAGCCAGGCCTTCCAGTCGAGCATCTCGCCCGGCACGACCTTGGGGTCGATGCCGTAATAGTTCCACTCACCGTCGGGGGTGTTGCGGCAGTAGGAGGTCTGGCTCCAAACCGGCTTGCCGATCGCGCCCTCCTGGATCAGACGCCGCGCTTCGCGGTACTTGTTCAGGGCCATCTTCTGGGTGCCGACCTGGAAGACGATGTCGTCCTGGGCCATGACGATGTCGTACAGGGCCAGGGCCTCGTTCAGGCGCAGCGTCATCGGCTTCTCGAGGTAGACGTCCTTGCCCGCCTCGACCGCGGCGATCGCCACCGCCGCGTGTTGATGCTCGGGCACGGCGATCAGGACGGCGTCGATGTCGGCCCGGGCCAACAGCTCGTCGTAGTACCGGTAGCCGTCGACCTGGACCCCCTCCTGGCCGTCCCGGGCCATCTGCAGGCCGCGGTCGAGGTGGGTCTTGCAGACGTCGCAGACGGCGACGATGTCGACGTCGACCTTGCCGTCGGCGCGCAGCTTGCAGAAGGAACCGATGTGGCCGCAGCCCATGCCGCCGGGGCCGATCAGGCCCATGCGAACGCGCTCGTTGGCGCCGATGACGTTGCGGTAGGCGGCGGCCGAGAGCGGCGCCGAAGCGGCGGCGGCGGCGGCGGCCGAGGTGGTGATCAGGAAGTTGCGACGGGTGGTGGGCATGGTTTCGGGGTTCAGGAATGGGCGGCGGCGCGGCAAGCCGCGGGGACGAAGGACTCCAGGGCGGGGTCGGCGGGATCGACCGCGCGGCCCTCCTCGCTCGAGCGGTAAGCGGCCATCAGCACGCGCATGACCTCGACGCCGTCGGCGGCGGTCAGCGCGGGCCGGGAGCCGGCCAGGAAGGAGCGGGCGAAGTGCCGGTTCTCGCCGGCGTAGCCGTAGTGAGCCGGCTCGTTCGGGCTGATCGGCATCAGGCCCTGCTCGGCGTTCTGCTTCTCGACCAGATCCTCGCCGGCCTCGCCGCTGACCCGGCGCGAGAAGAAGACCTCGACGCCGCAGCGGCTCATGTCGATGGCCAGCGAGTACTCCGGCCCGAGCAGTTCGAAGGTGTGGCGGAGGCCGGCGCCGACGTAGCACCAGGAGCTGGTCGTCTCGGTCAGCACCTCCCGGCCGTCCTCGGTCCGCCAGTGGACCGTGGCGCTGGCGAAGTCTTCGCTCGGGCGGGCGGCCCAGTCGAGGTCGGCGCCGAAGCGCTCCCGCAACTGGGCGGCGTACTCCGGCTGAATCCACTTCAGATTGGCGGTGGTGGCCCGGACCTTGAACGGCGTCAGGCTGGCGCGCGGCCGACCGGGTTCGGTCAGCAGCCAGCGGGCGGCTTCGAGGCTGTGGCACATCATGTCGAGCAGGACGCCGCCGCCGGCGATCTCGGGCTGCCAGAACCACTTCGAGTGCGGCCCGCCGTGCTCCTCGGCCGCCCGCGCCAGATAAGGCCGGCCGGCGAGGCCGGCGCCGCGCCGCCACAGGACCTCCTTGCCCCGCTTTAAGGTCGGCGCGAACAGCATGTCCTCGAGGTAGCCGGTCGGGACGCCGATGTCGTCGACCAGAGCCTGGACCTGCAGCGCCTCGCCCAGGGTCCGGGCCAGCGGCTTCTCCAGGCAGATGCCGCGCAGCGGCCGGGCGCGCCGGGTGTTGCCGGCCCGGATCTTCTCCAGCGTCGCCAGGCGGGTGTCGTTGCGGCCGCAGACCCAGATCGCGTCCACCGTCGGGTCGGCGGCCAGTTCCTCGGCGTCCGCGTAGGGGCGGGCCGTCGGACCGACGCCGAGGCGGCGGGCCAGCTCGGCGCAGCGCTCGCCGCCGGAGGGGGAGGCGATACCGGCGACCTCGACCTCGCGCACCTCGACCAGGGACTGGATGTGGAAGCCGGTGATGAAGCCGCCACCGACGAAACCGATGCGAAGCGCGGAGGAACTCATTGCGGGCGGGCGGCGCGGAGGGCCGCGATCCGGCGCTTGCCGGGGTAGAAGAGCAGCAGCAGGAACAGGCAGGCCAGGGCCGCCCACATCGGCACGCTGAACAGGCGGGTGTAGTCGGAACCGGCCCAGTCGGCCACCCAGCCGGCGATCTTGCTGCCGACGATGACGCCGATCCCGACGATGACCAGGTTGTAGAGGTTCTGGGCGCTGGCCCGGACGTCGGTGGTGGTCTCCTCGTCGACGACCATGAAGGAGACGAAGACGAAGCAGCCGAAGCAGAAGCCGTGCAGGGCCACGCCCGCGAGCAGAGCGGCGGCGGAATCCTGGAAGTAGGCGAACAAGGCCATGCGGCCGGCGTAGGCGAGCAGGCCGACGCCGAGCAGCAGCTTGCGCGAGACCTTGCCGGCCGCCAGCGGGATCAGGCCGAGGACGACCACCTCGGTCATCTGGCCGATGGTCATGAAGCCGCCGCCGCCGACCCCGAAGACGGTCTCGAAGAAGGGCGGCGGCACCAGCTTCTTGTGCAGGAAGGCCTCGGTATGCACGAAGTAGAACTGGTGGATGCAGCTCACCGGCACCGCCAGCAGGAACAGAGTCAACAGCGGCTGGCGGCGGACCTCCTTGATCGCGGCCAGGGCGGCGTTCTTCTCGCCGGTCCGGCTCGGCGGCGTGTGCGGCAGAGTGAAACAGAACAGGCCCATCAGCGCCCCGAGCACCGCCGACAAGCGGAAGGCGTCGGCCTTGCCGGCGACCTGGGCCAGGCGCAGCTCCTCGCCGGTGAGGCCGGCCGGTGAGTGGGCGGTCGCCAGCCAGTGGCCCATGGCGATGCCGACCGCGATCCAGCCGAAGGTTCCCCACAGGCGCACCTTGCCGAAGTCGCGGTCGCGGTCGGGCAAGTGATGGAAGGCGAGGGAATTCGTCAGGGCCAGGGTCGGCGAATAGACCAGGCCGTAGGCGAGCGAGAAGAGCAAGAAGCCGGAGAAGGTTTCGATCGTCGCCAACTGCCAGATCAGGACGGCGCCGATCAGGTGGCTGATGGCCAGGAACTTCTCGGTCGCGAACCAGCGATCGGCGATCTGACCGGCGATGAACGGGCCGAAGATCGCGCCGACGGCGCCGGCGGCGAACATGTAGCCGATCTGATCGCCGTTCATGCCCCGGTAGTCGTTGAGGAACGACCACAAGAACGGCAGCCACGCCCCCCAGATGGCGTACTGGAGGAACATCATCAGCGACAGCCGCAGGTAGAGTCCGCGGTCGAGAGGCGGGGCGGCGGCGTTCATTCGGCGAGGCGGCGGACGCGGATGTTGCGGAAACGAACCGGCGAGCCGTCGTCGTGGTTCTGAAGGCCGATGTAGCCCTCACGGCTGCGCTCGCCGTCGAATTCGTTCACGGTTTCGCCGTTGATTTGGACGGTGTAGTGTTGACCGACGACCGTGATCGTGTACTCGTTCCACTCGCCCGGCGGCCGGGTCGGGATCGAAGTCGGGCCTTGGAAGGAGTAGATCGAACCGGTGTTGTGCTTGTCCTCGGCGGCGTCGCAGATCTGGATCTCGTAGCCTTGGTTTACGGCCACCCAGGGGTCGTCGCCGGGGTCGGGGAAGCGGACGAAGACGCCGGAGTTGTCCTCGGCCTCCTCGACCATCCACTCCAGTTTGAGGACGAAGTCGCGGAAGCTCTCGGCCGAGTACCAGAGCAGGCCCATGCCGCCGGTCGCCCTGAGGGCGCCGTCCTCGATCAGGAAGGCGCCCGGTCCGGCCATCGACCAGCCGTCGAGGGTGGCACCGTCCCAGAGCGGCACCCAGTAGCCGTCGTCCGGGGTGAAATCCAGGGTATTGCCGTGGCAGGCCGGCAGCAGTAGGGCCGGCAGGAGGAACAGGGACAGCGGGTTTCTCATGGGGGGACCGGATGGACCCGGTCCATCATAGGAATCCGGTCCCGGGCCGGAAGCGCTAGAGTTCGCGGCATGGCGTTGTTCCAGAAGCCCCCCCGCAGCCTGGAGGAGGCCGAGGTCTGGAAACCTCTCGACCTCGGCCCCGAGAAGGTCCTCGAGATGGAGGAACCCGAGTGGTACGCCCGGATCTACCGAGGCGCTGACGCCCCCCAGCTCACCTGGCGGGCGGTGATCATGGGCTCGGTGCTCGGTTTCCTTCTGGCCTTCACCAATCTCTACATCGGCCTGAAGACCGGCTGGGCGCTCGGGGTGGCGATCACCGCCGCCATCATCAGCTTCTCGGTCTGGAACTTCTTCCTGCGTCTCGGGATCGCCCGCTCGCCGATGACGATCCTCGAGACCAACTGTATGCAGTCCACCGCCTCGTCGGCCGGCTACGCCACCGGCGGCACGATGGTCTCGGCCATCGCGGCGCTGCTGATGATCGAGGGCCACCACCTGCCGCTGTGGGTGCTGCTGCTCTGGACCCTCTTCCTGGGCGCCTTGGGGACGCTGATGGCGATCCCGATGAAGCGCAACATGATCAACCAGGAGCGGCTGAAGTTCCCCACCGGCACCGCGGCGGCGGTGACGCTGCAGTCGCTCTACTCCGAAGGGCGGACGGCCATGCGCAAGGCCAAGGCCTTGTTCTCCGCCGCCGCCATCGGCGCTCTCTTTCCGCTGGCCCTGGAACTCGAGATCAAGGTCACGGCCACCCTCGACGCCGCCGGCAACGTGGTCGAGCGGGCCCGCTCGGCGCTGCTGCCCGGCACTTCCAACCTCTTCGACTGGCTGCCGGCCCGGGGGGTCGACCCGAACACCGGCGCCGCCTTCAAGCCGTCCGACTGGACCATGGTCATGGACCACAATCCGGTGATGATCGCCGCCGGGGCCCTGGTCGGTCTGCGCATCGCGATCTGGATGACCTTGTCGAGCCTGTTCCTGGCCTTCGTGCTCGGCCCGGCCGGCCTGCAGGAAGTCTGGACCAGCCCGAGCGGCGAGATCGTCCGCGCCACCTCCGCCCCGGGCAGCGCCTGGCGCGAGGTCGGGGTTTGGAGCGGCGTGGCGGTGATGGTCAGCTCCGGCCTGCTCGCCTTCGCCATGCAGTGGCGGACGATCGGGCGCGCCTTCGCCCGCTTCTTCGCCAAGGACCAGGGCCACGGCGAAGGGGCGGAGCGCGAAGCGCTGGTCGCCGCGACCGAGGTGCCGATGTCCTGGTTCACGATCGGCATGCTGGTCTCCGGCGCCGGCGTGGTCTGGCTGGCCTGGTACTCGTTCCACATCCCGGTGCTGTTCGGCACCATCGCCGTCCTCCTCAGCTTCTTCCTGGCCCTGGTCGCCTGCCGCGCCACCGGCGAGTCCGACATCACCCCGGTCGGAGCGCTGGGCAAGATCACCCAGCTCACCTACGGCGTGCTCATGCGCCAGAACGTGACCGCCAACCTGATGACGGCCTCGATCACCTCGAGCACCGCCGGCTCGGCCGCCGACCTGCTGACCGACCTGAAGTCCGGTTACCTGCTCGGCGCCAATCCGCGGCGCCAGTTCATGGCCCAGTTCCTGGGTATCTTCGCCGGCACCGCGGCGACCGTCTTCGGCTTCCGCCTGCTGGTGCCCGACGCCGCCGTCCTCGAGGCCGGCACCCCCTACCCGGCACCGGCGGCCCAGGCCTGGAAGGCGGTGGCCGAGGTCTTCAAGCTCGGCTTCGACAACATGCACCCGATGCACCTGCGTCTGCTCCAGCAGGGCCTGATCGCCGGCGTGGTGCTGCACCTTCTCGACGTGGCGACGGCCAAGGTGCCGGCCAAGTGGAAGACCTGGGTGCCCTCGGCCACCGGCATCGGCCTGGGCCTGATCCTGCCGTTTCAGTACCCCTTCTCCATGCTGCTCGGCGCGATCGGCGCCGCGGCTTGGAATCGGGCCAGCAAGAAGAGCGCCGACGATTACCTCGTGCCCGTCGCCGCCGGCCTGATCGCCGGCATCTCGATCATGGGCGTCCTCGTCGCCGTGGTGAACGCCTTCCTGCCCCCGGTCGGGGCTGGCGCGGGCTAGGCCCAGATTCGCCCTCCTCCTTCCACCCGCGATCCGAGATGCGACCCGCCACCGCCCTCCTCCTCGGCATCCTGGCCTGGGCCGGCCTGGCCGCGCCGGCCCGGACCCAGGATCTGGACCGGCTGCACTTCTCCGGCGACTTCCGCCTGCGCGCGGAGTCGAGCCACGGGCTGAAGACCAGCCCCCAGCACGACCGCTACCGCGGCCGGCTGCGGCTGCGCCTCGCCGCCGACTACCAAGCGACGGCCGGCACCTCGATCGGTTTCCGAGTCCGCACCGGCAACTCGGACGACCCGAACAACCCGCACCAGGATCTCGGCGGCACCGGCGGCAGCAACTTCGACAGCTTCGCCCTCAGCCTCGACCGGGCCTTCCTGAAGTACGTGCCGGACTGGGCCGAGGGCTGGTGGCTGGTCGGCGGCAAGTTCGGCCGGCCGGGCTACTGGAACCCGGTCTACGGCGAACTCGTCTGGGACCGGGACGTCCAGCCCGAGGGCCTCGCGGTCGGCGCCGGCGGCGACGGCGGCGGCGCGGTCCAGGCCTGGGACGTCTTCCTCGCCGACTACATCCTGACCGAGCAAGCCGGCGGCGAGGAGGCGACGATGCTGAACGCCGGCGCCCACGCCGCATTCGCCGACGGCTTCGACGCGGCCTTGAACTACTACTTCTACGGTGATGTCACCCCGGACGGCAATCGCGGCATTCTGGCCGACAACGCCGGCAACGCCACCAACCGGGCCGGCAACCAGTTCCGGTCCGAGTTCGGCGTCCTCAACCCGATCCTGGCTTGGCGGAGCCGGGATCCGGAGCTGCCGCTGACCATCTCCGGCGAATACGTCCTGAACCTGCGCGCGGCCGCCGGCGTCGGCGACCGGGGCTGGGCTCTCGGCGCGGCCTGGGGCGGCGACGCGCGGATCTACTACCAGTACCAGTCGATCGAGCAGGACGCGATCTTCTCGGCCTTCGCCCAGGACGACTTCCTGCTGACGACCAACCACGACAGTCACGTGCTGGGCTGGATCGTGCCGCTGGCCGAAGACGTCAGCCTGCACCTCTGGGGCATGGTCTCGGCGCCGCATCGCTCCGGGGCCGGGCTGCCGCCCGGCGACCGTTACCGGTTCCGCCTCGACTTGAACCTGTGCTTCTGAGGCCCGCCCGGCCGCGGCCGGCCTACAATTCCCGGCCGCATGAGGCGCTTCCTGCTGCCGCCGGCGCTGCTTCTCGTCCTCGCCGCCTGTCCGACCGAGGAAGACCTAAGCCCGATCGGCGAGGTGGCCGATTTCACCCTCACCGACCAGGCCGGACGGGCCTTCGGCCGCCGGGACATGGCGGGAAAGGTCTGGGTCGTGGACTTCTTCTTCACTCGCTGCCCCTCGATCTGCCCGCACCTGACCGCGGCGATGAAGGGTCTGGCCGAGCGCCTCGGCGACCCGGCCGACCTGGGCCGGCTCAGCATCACCGTCGACATGGAACACGACACGCCGGAGGTGCTGGCGGCCTATGCGGAGCGAATGGGCGCGACCCATCCGAACTGGCGCTTCCTCACCGGCCCGCGGTCGGAGATCAACCGCCTCGCCCTGGAGTCGTTCAAGCTCGCCTTCGGTGAGGAGATGGACGCCGAAGGGAACATCCTCCACTCTTCGCGCTTCGTCCTGGTCGATCGCCGAGGCCGGGTGCGCGGCTACTACGACGGTCTCGACGAGGCGGTTCGGCCGCGGCTCGACCGGGCGGTGCGCCGGCTCCTGGCCGAGCCCGCCGCGACCTCGGAATGACCCCCCCCTTCCACCCGACCCTGAACGCGGCCCTGAACGCGCTGTCGGCGGCGCTGCTCCTGGCCGGCTTCACCCTGATCCGGCGCGGTCGGGAGCGGGCCCACGCCCGCTGCATGCAGGGCGCCTTCCTGGCCTCGGTCGCCTTTCTGGTCAGCTACCTGGCCTACCACGCGACGAACGAGGCCCTGGTCCGCTACGCCGGCCCCGAGTGGGGTCGCACTCCCTACCTGGCGCTGCTGCTCAGCCACACCGTGTTGGCGGCCCTGGTGCCGATCCTGGCCCTGCGCACCCTTTGGCTCGGCTGGAAGGACCGGCGTCGGCGCCACCGGCGCCTGGCCCGCATCACCCTGCCGCTGTGGCTCTACGTGTCGGCCACCGGCGTCCTCGTCTACCTCGTGCTCTACGTGTTCACCGATTCCGGCGCCCGCGCCTTGGCCGGAGGCGGCCGATGAAGGGCGACCGCTTGATCTTCCTGACCGTCGCCGCCCTGGCCGCCGGCGGCCTGGCCCTGACTTTCCTCGGCCCGCGGACGGCCGAAGCCGACCTCGTCCCGGCCGACCCGGGGGCGGCGGCGGTCGCCGCCGCCGGCGACGCCCTGTTCGGGAGTTACCGCCGCCCGGCAGTGCCGCCCGGCGGCCTGCCCGGCGTGACCGACCCCGACCGGCTCCGAGCCGGCCGCGCCACCTACGCCCTGAAGTGCGCGCAGTGCCACGGTCCGACCGGGGCCGCCGACACCGGCACCGCCCGCCTGCTCGAGCCGCCGCCGCGCAGCTTCCGGCATGGGGTGATCAAGTTCACCAGCACCGCCGCCGGCCGGCCGCCGCTGCGCGAGGACCTGATCCGGGTGGTGCGCGAGGGGATTCCGACCACCGCCATGGCCGGCTTCGGCTCCCTGCCGCCGGCCGCGCTCGAGGAGATCGCCGACTACCTGACCTGGCTGCTGGTGCGCGGCGCCGCCGAGACCGCCGCCGCGGCGCGGCTGGCCGCCGAGCCGGCGGCCGACCCGGGCCGGCTGCTGGCCGAGGAGCTGGACCGGATCGTCGCCGACTGGCGGCAGGCGACAGCGGCCGAGCCGCCGACGCCCGAGCCGCCGCGCGGCCCCGGGGACCGCCGCCGCGGCGCCGAGCTGTTCGTCAGCGCCGGCTGCGCCTCCTGTCACGGCGAAGACGGCGGCGGCCGCGGGCCGGCCGCCTTCCACGACGGCCGCTGGCTGCTGCGGGACGAGTGGGGACACGAGGCCCGGCCCCGCGCCTTCGCCCGCGACGGCTGGTTCGGCGGCGGGCGGCCGGTGGACCTGTGGCGGCGGATCGCCTTCGGCGTGAAAGGCACGCCGATGCCGGCCCACGCCGACAAGCTCGATCCGGACCGGATCTGGAGCCTGGTTCATTACGTTCAGTACCTCGCTGGCGAGGAGGAACTGCCGTGATCGACGCCCCCACCCCCCGTCCTCTGCGGTGGATCCACCGCCTGGCCTGGGCCTCGCTGGTGGTCGCGGTGCTGCTGACCATCGGCCTCGGCGGCGCCGTCACCAGCGCCGACGTCGGCATGGCCTATCCGACCTGGCCGGACATGAACGGCGCCAGCCTGTTCAACTTCTTCTACGGCAAGCTGGCGGCCGAGCACGGCGCCGGCGCCAACCTCGAGCACACCCACCGCCAGGCCGGCGCCTTGATCGGGCTGCTGTGCATCGCCCTGGCCGCCGCCTGCTGGCTCGGCCGCGGCGTGCCGGCGCGGTTGCGGCGGCTGTCGCTGCTGGCGCTGGTGGTGGTCGTGGCCCAGGGGCTGCTCGGCGCCTTCCGGGTGCTCGAAAACGCCCAGGCGGCCGGGATCGTCCACGCCCTCGGCGCGCAGTTCCTGGTCGTCCTGCTGGTCGCGGTGCTGCGGCACAGCACGCCGGCCTGGCTGCTGGCGCCGGGCCCGGCCGCGGCGGCGCCCGGCTGCCGCCGACTGCGCGCCTGGAGCCGGCTGGCGATCCTGCTCCTGTTTCTCAACCTCGCCGCCGCCGCCAGCCTGCGGCACAAGGAGGGGGCCTTCGCCGGCCACTTCGTGCTCGCCCTGACCTCCTCGGCGGTCCTGCTCGGCCTGGTCTGGCTGGTCGCGCGCGAGGGCGGCGGCCACCCGCCGCTGCGGAGCCAGGCCCGCTGGCTGGCCAACCTGCTGGGAGTGCAGCTCGGGCTGGGCGTCGGCACCTGGGCGGTGATCTGGGGGCCGCTGGTCGGCCGCATGGGCAGTGAGGAGAACCGCTTCCTGGCCCAGGCCGGGCTGTCGACCGCCCACCTGCTGGTCGGCGTGCTGGTCATGGCGGTGGCCGCGGCCCTCCACCTCGAGACGGTCCACCGGTTGCAGCCGCCGGCTCCCGGCGCCAGCGACCGGCAGCCGGACGCATGAGATGCCTGCCCGCCTCGGCGACTGGATCGCCCTGACCAAGGCGCGGATCCAGCTCGTCGCCACCCTGGCGGCGCTGGCCTGCATGTGGCTGGCCGGCAGCGCCGCGCTCGAGCCGCTGGCGGCGCTCCACCTGGTGATCGGCCTGACGCTCGTGAGCAGCGCCGCGGCCGCGCTCAACCAGGTGGCCGAGGTCGAGGTGGACGGGCGCATGGAGCGGACGCGCAACCGGCCGCTGCCGGCCGGCCGGATGGAGGTGGCGACCGCGCGCCGCTTCGGCCTGGCCGCGGGCGCCCTCGGCGTGCTCTGGCTGGCGCTGTTCCTGAACGCCGAGACCGCCTGGCTGGCGGCGGTGATGCTGGTCCTCTACGTCTGGGTGTACACGCCGCTCAAGCGGCTGACCGTGCTGAACACCCTGGTCGGCGGCGTACCCGGGGCGATGCCGCTGCTGATCGGCTGGGCGGCCGCCGGTCACGGGCTGGACCTCTACGCCGGCATCCTGTTCGCGATTCTCTACCTGTGGCAGTTCCCCCACTTCCTGGCCATCGCCTGGCTCTACCGCGAGGACTACGAGCGCGGCGGCCTGAAGATGCTGACCGGCCTGGACGAGAGCGGCGCCGCCTCGGCCCGCCAGGCCGCGCACTACTGCTTGGCCCTGGTGCCGGTCGCGCTGCTGCCGACTCTGCTCGGTTTCGCCGGCCGCCTCTACTTCTTCGCCGCCCTCAGCCTGACGCTGGGCTTCCTCGCCTTCACCCTGAACTTCAGCCTGCGCCGCTCCCGGCCGCGCGCGCGGCTGCTGCTCTGGTCGAGCCTGGTCTACCTGCCGCTACTGGTGGCGGCGCTGGTGCTGGACGCGGCGCTGCCGCGGGGCGGCTGATCAGCGAACCATCAGTCGGCCAAGGCCTTGAACACTGCATCCGGCGAGTCCTTGAAGAACTCGATGTTGAGCTTGGTCCAGAGTTCGTCGGGCATCTCGCTGAGGCCCCGGCGGCTGGAGACCGGCATCAAGAGGGTGGTGGCCTGCTTGTCCACGCCGAGTTCCGCGATGGCGACGGGGTTGGGAATCATTTCCATCGATCCGCCCAGATTCAACGGCCCGACGACGATGGTGCCGCCGCGGGTGTTCCTTTCGAGCAGCGCCCCCACCAGCGCGACGAGAACCGGCAAGCCCAGACCCGCGCCGCCGCGATCGGCGTCCATGGCCCGGAGCTGGATCGAGAACTCGTGGGCGCGAGGATCCCGGTCGCCCACCAGTTCCTTGGCCCGGGCGTAGAGGTTCTGTTCCGCCACCTTCACGCTCTCGCGGAAGCCGGGAGGTTGCGGATGGTTGAGGATCTTCACCCCGCTCCCGGGACCCACCGTGACCTCGATCCGATAGAGCCCCGGACCGGTCTCCGGACTCCCCGTTCCCGCCGCCCAGACCTGCCCGGCCGGAAGCGGATCGCCCTCGATCGCTTCGTCGCTGTGCAGCTCCGGCGTGGAGACGAACTGTTCCACCCCGTCCACGCCCAGCGTGAAGCTGAAGTGGGTGTTGCGGAACTCGCTCTTGAAGCAGCGCTTCTGCTGTTCCTTCACCCGCCGGCGGCTCTCCAGGGCCACGCGCACGATCCACTCCAGGTGCTCGTCGGGCACCGGCATCTCCGGGTCGGGGAACAGCAGCTTGGTCAGGCCGCTGACCGTCTTGTTCACCGCCTCGATGTCGCGACCACTGAGGGCGCCGCCCAAGTGGACCCGGTTCTGCATCACCGACACCCGGCTGGATTGCCGGAGCCGGCTCCAGCATTCGCTCAGAAAGTCGGTGACCAGGCCGAAATGGTCGGTCAGATGTTCCTTGGGATTGAGCTTGGGGAAGTCCCAGCCCGGCGCGTAGGCGTGGATGCGGTCGTGGAAGGCGGTGTCGTCGCGCATCTCCGGCGGCAGGGGGCTGAGCAAGTGCCCGATCCGCTGTTGCTGCTCCACGTCCACGTCGAAGTTGCCGACCATGACGATTCCACCCTCGGCGCGGATGCTCTCCTTGCCGCGGCTGAACTCGCCGGAGGCCATGTATCCCTTGAGGATGTTCACGCCGTCCTTCTGGTCGAAGGAGACCCCGGAGACCTCGTCGAAACAGACCACGTCGTACTGGCAGACCAGGCCGCGCTGCCCGTTGGCGTTGTTCACGAACATCTTGGCGACCGTGGCCTTGCCGCCCGAGATGAGGTGGGAGTAGGGCGAGATCTGCTGGTAGAGATGGCTCTTGCCGGTTCCCCGCGGCCCGAGTTCGACCAGGTTGAAGTTGCGCTCGACGAAGGGGCACATCCGGAGCAGGGCGACCATCTTGGCGCGCTCGGAGAGGGCGGTCGGCTCCAGGCCGATGGAGCGCATGAGGAAGTCCTTCCACTCCGCGAAGGTGAAGGCCCGCCGCCCCTCGACCAGCCGGGCCAGGACCTCGGGGCTGGACATCTGGATCGGCCGGAGGGCCGCGATCCGGAACGGCTTGCCGCCCTTCTCCTGGGCGACGAAGGCGTCGTACTCCAGGGTCACCTCGGCGTAGAAGCCGTCGGTGAGCATGCGCTCGTTCTCCTTGACCAGATCGTCGCCGATCCGCACCTCCTTCAGGGCTAGGCTCGGAATCTCCGCGACGTAGCAGTCGTTCTTCGTGTCGAGCTTGGCTCGGACGATGTCGATCAGCTTGACCGTGCCGTCCTCGCGGGCGCGGGCCTTGAAGAGTTCCTCGTCGCCGGTGCGCACCGTGCGCCCCTTCAACTGCTTCTCGACGATCTCCAGCCCCTCGGCGATCTCCTGCTCGTCGGTGCTGGCGCAGTAGCGGCCGAGGAGGAACTCGACCACGTAGGTGGGCACCGGGAACTGCCGCGCGTACCGGCGCACCAGATCCTTGCGCACCAGGTAGCCCTCGAGGGCGGCAGCGGCCAGCTCGTCCAGATGGTCCATGCTGAAGCTCATGAGTTCTCTCCTACTCGCGTTCTCCTCTGGGCGAGGATCCGGTTGCCCTCTCCGATCAGGACCAGCACCAGATCGGCGTTCTCGTAGTCGTCATCGGCCACGAGCAGATTGGTGGCGCCGCCCACCAGGGGCTTGATCGCGGCGGCCACGGAGTCTCCGTGCGAGGATCCCGCCCGCAGGTCGACCAGGATCTCCTTGTCCGGGCCGTCGGCCTCCACCAGGCAGCGCATCCCCCGCCAGGTGACCGAACGGATGGCCACCGACACCGGCGCCCCACCGGCGAAGGCCACTGCCAGGACCGGAGTCAGGCATTCCTGGATGCTGACCCCGCCGTGGGCATAGGAGGTCGTCCGGTTGAAGCAGGCCGCGCCCGGCGCGGTGGCGAACAACTGGCGCGGATTCCAGCTCCAGGGGAAGAGCGGCGCCGTCACCTCCGGATTCCCCTGCAGGGCGGCGCATCTGGCCCAGCGGCTCTCGGTCAGGTGCAAGGGCAGATCCACCCGCGGCAACCCTCCCGGCGCCCAGAGCCAGCCGTGGTCGGTGACCACCCGGACCTCCCGCCAGCCGGCCTCGAGCAGGGAGCGGATCCGTTCGGCGAGTCGATCGAGTTCGACCCCGATCCGCTCCGGCAACCGATCCTGGTCCTCGTGGCCGTGGTTGTCGACATCGCCGCACTCCGTCCAGGCGCGCGCGCCTTCGGCCTGGGGTTCTCCCAGGGCGGTCTCCTCCAGGATCTGGTAGCCGTGTTCGGCGATGGCCCGGCGCAGGGCAAGAGCCGCGTAGGGCCTTCCGCCCTCCAGGAAACCGGGGGCGAAATCCCCGCCTAGCTCCCCGCCGCGAAGATCCGCGGCGGCCGGGCTCACCCACGGCTTGCCGGTGGCGGTGACGGTCGGCAGGCCCGCCCACCGCCAGTCGAGCCGGGCTCGGCAATCCTCGGCTTCGAGCCGTTCCGCCAGGCGCCGGGCCAGGTCGAAGCGCAAGCCGTCGGCGAAGATCAGGCAGACCCCTTCCTCCACCTGCACGCCTCCGGCCTGGTCTTCCCCGCCCAAGCCCTGCCGCCCCACGACCTCCTGGAAGGCCCGAGCGGAATCATCCAGCCAGGGCAGGAGCAGCGTCCGGACCACCGCCCCGACCACCTCCTGCTCGGCGGCGGAGCGGACCGCGGCCAGGGCCGCCCACGCCGCCTCGTCGGCTCGCCAGGCCTCCTCGGCGTAGGCCGTGGCGAAGTCGCTGGGCGTGCTCCCGCCCAGGGGGCGGCGGGTCCGCTCAGCCAACCGGCACAGCGGCTCGAGGGCCAGCGCCAGCGGGGACTCCTTGAGTCGGGCCCAGACCCACCGCCGCCGCGGGCCGTGGCTTTCCTCGAGTTCGAGGATCCGCGCCCGCACGTCGTTGGGGGCCCGGTGGCCCAACTCGGTCAGGGCGTCGCGTAGTTCCTGCTCGGCCCGGGCGTTCTCCTGCGGCAGCCGATCGGCCCCGGAGTAGAGGTCCGGCGGCTGCACCCGCGCCAGCAGCTCCCGGACCCCGGAATAGGCATTCGGGGCTTCGGTGTAGCGCTGCCACAGATCGTCCCAGGCCCCGCCGCCGGCGACGAGCTTCTCGCCGGCGACGAGTTCGCCCTCCTCGCCCGGGTCGAAGCCGAAACGGGCCTTGGCCTGGTTCCGGAAGGCCTCCCACGCCTTGGGATCCATGCCGGATCGCGCCCCCTCCGGATCGCCCATCCAGCGGAGCAGATCCCGCACCACGTCGGCGGTGAGGAGCCGGTCGAAGTCCTCGGCATCCAGGTGGCGGCCGCGCAGCGCGGCCAGGGAGGTCTTGGCCAGTTCGCGGAGCGCACGCAGCACCGCGCGCCGGGTGTCCTCGTCCCGGGCTACGTCCAGGCCGATCCCCCGCTGCCCCAGGAAGGCGGTGACGGTCCAGTCCTGGCCGTTCGGATGTTTCCAGACCGTGCCGCGATAGAGCAGTTCGACCAACGGCCGGAGTTCCGGCGGGCAGTCCTCCCCGGCCCGGAGCATCTGCCGGCCCACTCCGGGCAGATAGAGGATGGGGATCCGGTCCTCGGGCAGCGCGGGCTCCTCCAGGGCGCCGTCCACCACGCAGCGCATCCAGATGGCCGGCCCGGTCCGCGACCCCGGCTCGTACTCGCCGAGGACGAGCAGTTCCGGCAGCTCCTCCAGGAGGTCCGTCACCAGGGCCTGCCACTGTCGCTCCGGGTCGGTCCAGAGGATCGCCGCCGGCCGTTCCACCCCGTCTGCGGCGGAGTCGCAGGAACGGAGGCTCGCCACGAGGGCCTCGAGGAGGGTCCGGGCCTGTCCCCGAGTCATGATCCGGACTCCCGTCCGACACCGTCGGCAACGCGCAAATCACTTGCTGGCAAGGGCTTGCGCTGCACATGGGGCTGCTGGATGAAAGGAATGTGCGCCCATAACGGCTTCATATCGCACATATCCTCCAGGTTCGTACGGCCACTCCCGAGACCATTCCATTGCCCCCATCGTTGCCCGATTCTGGTTTTTTTGCTCTTGGCCCCTCCGAATCGGGCAATGATTGCCCGAATTGTTGCCCGATTCTGCGCTTCGTTCGACATAGGCCTAGAAATCGGGCAATACTTGCCCGGTTCATTGCCTGATCGCCACATGAGAAACTCCGAGGCCCAGAAGAGGCGGTAGTTCATCCTCGCCGCACCCGGTACTTGGTGGCCGGACCAGCCCCGATCCGCTCCAGGAGCCCAAGGTCGGTGAATCTCTTCAAGTGGAACTTTGCGGTACGACTGGGGATCTCCATGGCCTCTTCGTACGCCGCGGAAGTGACCACCTCCTGGGTCACGAGCCACTCCCAGCCATGACGCTCCGCCTGGCTGAGTGCGGCCAGAATCTCCGGTCGACCATCGGGAACTGCAGCGGCGGCCTCCCGGTAGAGGGTCAGGACGACGTAAGGATCCCGGAAAGAGAACGAGGGGAGCGGCAGGCCGGCACT
>RFGR01000066.1 GCA_003696625.1 Planctomycetota bacterium | reverse complement strand
GAAACTGGCCCCACCCCCTGGATCACAATCCTGATTCACAGCGTCACCCGCCACCGCAGAAAATCCGCCACCGCCCACCTCCGCTCGGCCGCCCCGACGATCACCCCCGGCGTCGGCACCCCGGCCGCCACTGTCACCGGCCGCAGGTAGTTCCGCCACGCCACCCACATCCACAGGTGCCAGCGCAGACACCGCCGCCGCTTCGACGCCCCCCAGTTCCGCCGCACCAGCCGCGACACCCGGTCCCGCATCCGCGCCAGCGTGTGGTTGATCGGAAACAACACGCTCCCGGGGCACCGCCGCGCCCGCGACGACACCCGCCGGTGCGACCCCACCCGGCCCCCGAACACCTCCCGCAAGATCCCCGGATACGTGGACTTACGGTCGCTCTCGAACACCAGCGGCGCCCCCGCCGCCAGCACCCGACCCAGCCGCCGCACCGCCACCCGCACCTGCGCCCGGGACTGGCTCCGCCGCTTCCCCCGCAGCCGCTCCAGCTCCGCCTTGCGCCGCTTCTTCGCCGCCGACAGCCCGCCCCGGGCCGGCAGCGTCCCGACCCCGACGTGGACCACGAAGAAGCTCCGCCGCTCGATCAGGACCGGGACGGTCAGCGGCTGGAGGCGGCGGTCGGTCTCGAAGGTCTCGAGTTCGTCGAGCTGGAAGACCCCGTCGAGTCCGCCCCGGGCTCGGGCGGCGCGGAGGCGGGCCTCGTGGAAGCGTCGGGCGTGGCGGCCGAAGAGGCGGGCGCGGCGGGCGACGGTCTTGCGGTCGATGCCGAGGAGGCGGGCGGCCTGGCGGAAGGTGACCTTGGAGACGAGGAGGCGGAAGAGGGCGGGGTTGACGTGGACGCGCTGGAGGCGGTAGTCGAGGCGGAAGGACTGGGTGGAGAAGGAGCGGCCGCAAGTGCGGCAGAGGAAGCGTTGTACGCGTCTTCCGTCGACCTTTCTGGGGTAGGAGCCGCGGCGTCGCCAGAGGAAGGGGGCGCGGCCGTGGCGGGAGGGGCAGCGGGGGTGGGGACAGTGCGGCGGCTGGAATCGGCTCATGGCAGGTCGGCCCGCGGGGCGCGGGGTCGGTCTGCCAGAGGAGACGGAACGGGGCCGGCGGGGTTACGGCCGCGGGGAGGAAAGCGAGCCAGGGGGTGGGGCCAGTTTCAACGGGCACCCTTGGCCAGAAACACCGCCGGAATCGTCTTCAGCAGAATCTTCAGATCCAGCATCAACGACCACTTGTCGATGTACTCGAGATCCAATCGCACCCACTCCTCGAAGTCGGAGATCTCGTTGCGCCCGCTCACCTGCCAAAGCCCGGTGATGCCCGGCTTGACGCTGAGCCGCCGCTTCTGGTTGCGCTGGTAGAGGTCCACCTCGCTCGGGATCGGCGGCCGCGGCCCGACCAGACTCATGTTGCCCTTGAGGACGTTGAAGAGCTGCGGCAGTTCGTCGATGCTGAACTTGCGCAGAATGGCACCGAGCGGCGTGATGCGCGGATCCCGTTTCATCTTGAACACCGGCCCGCCCATCTCGTTGAATTTCTCGAGTTCGGCCCGCCGCTTCTCGGCGTCCGGCACCATAGTCCGGAACTTGTAGCAGGTGAAGAGGCGGCCGTTGAGACCGACCCGTTCCTGCCGGAACAGCACGCCGCCGCCGTTCCGCTCGAGCATCAGCAGGACGGCGACCACCAGCATCAGGGGCGCCGCCGCGACCAGGATCACCGAGGCGACGGTGACATCGATCGCCCGCTTGATCACCCGCGCGATGTCGGTCATCGGCGAGTGGGCGGCGGAAACGGTGGTCAGGTCCTCGAAGTTGTCGAAGCCCCAGCGGACACCGGGGAAGAAGTTCTGCGGCATGCAGTAGCGGAGGGCGATGCCCTGCTCGGCGGCGGCCGCGGCCAGGTCGTAGGTGGCCCCCGAATCGTCGGGCAGGCCGTCGACCCAGATCTCGTCGATCGGCTCCTTGTCGATGAACTCGATCAGCTGCTCGCGGGCCAGGACCGGCGGGTTGCCGGGCAAGTGTTCGCCGTCCCACTCCGGCTCCTCGCCGGCCGGTGGATAGACCACCGCCATGACCCGGAAGCCCCAGTAGTCGTGGGCCAGGATCTTGCGAAGGAGCTGGGCCGGGTCCCGCTTGGCGTCGGCCACGACCACCAAGTGGCGGTAGTTGTAGCCGCGGCGGCGGACGATCCGGGCAATCGTGCGGATCGCCAGTCGGGTCGAGATGCCGAGACCCGCGTTCAGGGTCTGGAACAGCATCGCCGCCACCAGGTTGGCCGGCGGCGCCTTCAGCCCGGTGAGGAGGGCGAGCAGGAACAGGAAACAGAGTCCGTTGACCAGCAGGATGCGGCCGGCCTCGCCGACGATCGTGCGCATGCGCTGGCTCTGGTAGAGGCCGGCGAGCTGGTAGCCGGCCAGCACTACGAAGATCGACAGCAGCGCCAGAAAGGAGTGCAGGAGTTCCGAGCGCCAGAAATCGGAGCCGGCCGGCACGAACCAGCCGCGGAACCGCACCCCGGCCGCATAGGTCAACAGGACCAGCCCGGCGTCGAAGTAGACGAGCAGGCGATGGATCAGCAGGCGATGGCGTCGAAGCATGGCCCAGGGGAGGGAGGCCGCCGACGGACCTGCGAGGGGATGCCTCTCAGGCCTTCCGAGGGGGGTTCTGCCAGTATAGCCGGGCAGGGACACCCCGACCGGCCGCCAGGGCGAGGAACAGCTCCTCTCGATCGCCCACCATGCGGGCGGCGCTGAAGTGTTTCTCGACCTTCTCCCGGGCGGCCTCGCCCATCCGCCGGGCCAGGCCGGGATTCTCCAGGACCCGGAGGATCCGGTCGGCCAGCGCCTCCGGATCCCCCGGCGGCACCAAGAAACCCTCCACGCCGTCCTCGATCTGCTCGTCGACGCTCCCGACCCGGGTGCTGACCACCGGCCGGCGCGAGGCCATCGCCTCGAGCACCGAGTTCGGGAAGGTCTCGACCATCGGGTGGGAACAAAGGACCGCCAGGTCGGCCGCCGCCAGCAGCTCGGGGATGTCCGAGCGGCGGCCGAGCAGGCGAACCGCCTCCTCCAGCCCCAGCTCGGACCGCAGGGCCTCGATCCGCGGCCGTTCGGGGCCGTCACCGATCAACAGAAACCGGGCCGCCGGCAGGCGCGCGACGACCCGGGCGGCGGCGCGGAGCAGGACGTCGTGCGCCTTCTCCGGCCGGAAGGCGGCGACGTGGGCGACCACCGGCGCATCGGCGGGCAGGCCGAGCGCGGCCCGGGCCGCCTCGCGGCCGGCGCCGGTGTACCGGTCGAGGTCGACGCCGTTGTAGATCACGACCACCTTCTCCGGCGGGAACCCCTCCTCCTCGACCAAGTAGCGGGCGGCGCCGGCGGCGACCGCGACGAAGGCATCGGTGAGCCCGAACAGCCAGCGGTTGGGACGGTCGAGGATGCTGCCGCCGCCGGGATTGCGGGTCGAGTGCAGGGTCGAGACGATTCCCGGCAACCGGCAGAGCCGGGCCGCCAGCCGGCCCCAGAACATCCGGTCGCCGCCGTCGCCGACGGTGCAGACGACCCGGATGCCCTCGCGTCGGATCACCCGCCGCAGCCGCCAGAGGACCAGGAAATCGGTCCGGCCCCGGATCAACCGCGAATAGAGCGGTACCCCGGCCGCCTCGACCTCGGGCGCCAGCGCGCCGGCCTCCTTCAGGCAGGCGACCACCGGCCGGATGCGGCGGCGGTCGATCTTCTGGACGATCTCGACCACCTTCCGCTCCATCCCGCCGACGCGCAAGTCGGTGAGGACGAAGAGGACCGGAACGGGGGCGGGGGAGTCGGCCACGGCGGGGGGACGGCTAGACTGCGCCCAAGGCTAGCGCCGCCATGAGCGAACGCCCCGTCGCCCTGCAGCTCCTCCCCACCCTGGCTCAGGGCGGGGCCGAGCTCTACGTCTATCGCCTGGTCAAGCTGCAGCGCCGGGACGGCCCCTTCGCGCCGGCCGTCTGTTCGCTGCTCCGCTCCGGCCCGGTCGAGGAACTGCTGCGCGAGGCCCGGGTGCCGGTCGAGGTGCTCGGCATCGAGCGGGCCTCGATCCGGCGACCGTGGGCGGCGCTGCGCGACTGGCGGTGGCTCCTGCACGGCGTGATCGCGGCCGCCCGCCGACACCGCGCCGCCCTGATCCAGACCCACCTCTCCGACGCCGACTGGCTCGGCCTCCAGGCCGGCCGGCGGCTCGGAATCCCGGTCGTCCTGACCTTTCACAGCTCGAAGCTGATCCCCCCGGAACGGGATCCACGGGAGTTCCGGGCCCGCCTGCGCACCGCTCTCCAGGCCCGCTTCTACCGCCGTGCTGACGCCCTGATCGCGGTCGGCAGCGACGTCCGCGACAGCCTGCTCGCCTTCCCCGGCGTGGAGCCGGAGCGGGTCCACCTGGTGCCGAGCGCGATCGAGCTGCCCCCGGAGCGGAGCGAGGCCGAGCGGGCCGAGCTGCGGCGCCGCTTCGCCGGCCTGATCGGCGACGCCCGCCACCTGTTGGTCGCGGTCGGGCGGGCGGTGCCGAGCAAGGGGCACGATCGCCTGATTCGGATGATGCCGCGGATCCTCGCCGCACTGCCGGGCACCCGGCTCTGGATCGTCGGCGACGGCCCCGAACGCCAGGCGCTGGCCGACCTGGTCGCCGAGCTGGGCCTCGGCGAGGCGGTCCTCCTCCTCGGCCGCCGGCACGACGTGGCCGAGCTGCTGCCCTGCGCCGACCTGTACCTGACCGGGACCCACCGCGAGGGGCTCGGCCTCGCCGTGGCCGAGGGCATGGCCGCCGGCCTGCCGGCGGTCGGCTTCCGGGTCAGCGGGGTGGTCGACACGATCGAGGAAGGGGTCACCGGGCGTTTGATCCCGGACGGGGACCTGGACGCCTTCGCGGACGCGGTGGTCGATCTCCTGCGCCGCCCCGAAGCACGGGCGGCGATGGCTCCGGCCTGCCGGCGGACCGCCGAGCGCTTCGACGTCCGCCGCTCGCGCGAGCAGACCGAGGCGATCTACCAGCGGCTGCTCGCCGGCCGCTAGCCGCCGCCCCGACGGCGGAGCAGGTCGCGGATCCGGCCCAGATCCTGCCGCCTCGGCACGATCAGGGCGCGCACCGGCACCCCGGTCAGCCGGCGGTAGATCAGGGCCAAGACCAGTCCGAACATCGAGTAGCAAACCAGCGAGGCGAGGCCGCAGCCGACGATGCCGAGACGCGGGATCAGGAGGAAGTTCAGGCCGACGTTGACGGCCAGCGCCAGCACGGCGCTGATCGAGGCGTAGCCGGGATACCCGCGGCCGAGCAGGTCGGTGTTGGCGAGCTGACCGACGTTGCCGATCACCAGGCCGGGCAGGATGATCGCCAGCGGCGCCACCGCGCCGGCGTACTCGCGACCGAAGATCAGCGGCACCCCCGGCCAGGCGAGCAGGGCCGAGACCGCGGCCAGCGGGAAGGCGACGAGGAGGAAGCTGCGGGTGACCAGCGGCGTGAGGACGTCGGCCTCCTCCTTCTCCTTGCCCATGATCCGGGGGGCCAGCGCCCGCTCGATCGAGAACCCGACGATTTGGAACATCATCGACAGGGCCGCGGCGATCGAATACACCCCGACCTGCTCGGCCGTGCCCAGGTAACGGAGGATCACCACGTCGATCCGGAACAGCAGGTAGACGGTGATCGAGGTCGGCCAGGCCTTGAGGCCGAAGGTGAGCGCCGCCTTCCCGAGGCGGCGGTCCGGCCGCCGGGGGCCGAGCAGGACGGTCCACAGCGCCAGCAGGGCGGCGGCGTCGCCCAGGGCAAAGGACAAGGCCCAAGCCTTGATCGCCGCCGCGACGGTCGGGGCATCGAGCCAGAACAGGAGTGGCACGAGCAGCGCGAACGAGCCGGTCTGGATCACCTTGGCGGAGTTCGCGGCTAGGATCGCCCGCCGACCGACCAGGGCACCGCTCAGGAATCCCTCGAGCAGCAGCAGCGGGAAGCCCAGGATCGCCAGCCGGATGGCCAGCTCGAGGTCGCCGCCCAGGGCGGTCAGGTCGGCCTCGCTGCGCGCCCGAACAAACTCCTGAAGTTGTGAAAACCCGAGAAAGAGAGCCGTGCAGACGACCGCACCGGCGACCGCCGCGAACAACACCAAGTTCGCCGCCACCCGCCCGGATTCCTCCGGCTTCTTTACGATCTGACGGGTGCAGGCCATCCCGAAGCCGAGATGGGCCACCGCCCGGGCCATGTCCGGGATCAGGATCACCAGCGCCTGGATGCCTTTCCCTTCGCTTCCCAGGCCCCGGGCAAGGAAGACGCCGCCCAGGAACTGCAGCCCCACGGCCAGGATCTGGAGCACGAAGGCGCCGACGGAGTCTCGCAGGAAGCTCATGCCGGGGGGCGGGATCGGCCGAGGAAGAGGCGGCCGCGGGCTTCAGGGCAAGGTTAGGGAACTTCCGGTCCCCGGTCCATGTCCAAAACCCGCGGAGACAATAGACTTTCGCGCTCTGGATCCACCGACGCGCCGGCCGCCCCCCTCCTCCGCCATGCCGGCCCAGCATCCGAAGATCGTGCACCCGGCCCGAGCCCGTTTCGCCACCGTCCTTCTCTGGTTGACCACCGGCTGCGCGAGCGTGGTGACCCTGAACTCGCCTTACGAGGGTCCGCCCGCCACGCCCTTGCCGGCACCGTACCGGATCTCTCCCGGCGACCGGCTGTCGTTGGAGTTCTCCCGGGTCCCGGTCCCGATCGCGGATTACCGCCTGGGGGTCAACGACTCGCTGTCGATCCACGTCCAGAATCGCCCCGACCTTCAGCTCGACACCACGGTCGCCCCGGACGGCACGATCGCCTTCCACTACGTGCCCCGCTTCCGCGCCGCCGGCAAGACGATCGACGAGGTTCGCCGGGTGATCCAGGACGGCCTGGTCAAGGCCGGCCTCGACAAGGCGGTGGTCGACGTCTTCCTGGTCCAGGGAGACGCTCTGACCAACGAGTTCATCGACATGCTGCTGAAGAGCCCGACCGGCTCCACCCGCGAGCTGACCGTCGGCCGCAGCGGCAAGGTCTCCCTGCCCGGGATCGGTCCGGTGGCCCTGGCCGGGATGACGGTCGAGGAGGCCGAGAACGAGGTCAATCGGCTGCTCCAGCAGCGGATGCCCAGCCTGCGGGTGATCGTCAACTCCACCTTCAAGGCCGAATCCGTCTTCACCGTCGTCGGCGAGGTGATGAGGCCCGGCACCTTCACCATGGCCGGCGACATCTCCTTGATCGAGGCCCTCGCCACCGCCGGCTGGGAAACCGAGTACGGCGAACTCAGCCGCGTCCTGCTCATGTCCCGCGGCGAGGACGGGGTGATCGAAGCCAACCTCTATGACGTGGACGAGGCCCTCGCCCACGGCAACCCGCTGCCGATGGTGCGGGTGCGGCCGCGCGACGTGGTCGTGGTGCTGCGCACCGGTGTCGGCAACACCAACCGGGCGATCGAGCAGTACATCCGCCGCAACCTCCCGATCAACCTCGGCGCCAACTACCGGCTGAACAGCCAGAATTGAGGATGACCACCCTCCCCCAACCCGAACACCGAGCCGACACCCCGCGGCGCGTGATCCGCGCGCTGTTCGAGTTCCGCTGGTCGATGATCGGCTTCTTCGTGGTGTTCTTCGCCCTGATGATGGTCATCGCCTACTTCTTCCCGCCGATCTGGGAAGCGGAGGCGAAGGTCCTGGTCAAGGCCGGCCGCCAGAACGCCCCGACCTCGGTCCCCTACCCGACCGCCACCGTGCCGCGGTTGGACGTGACCATGGAAGACGTGGTCTCGGAGATCTCGATCATGCTCAGCGAGCCGGTCGTGCACGAGGTCGCCGAGCGGCTGCGGGCGCAGGCGCCGGAGGAGGTCAAGGAGACGTTCATCAGCCGCTTCAAGGAAGGCCTCAATGACTTCCTGGTCGGCATCGGCCTCAAGCCGGACATCCCCGAGGGCGCCAACCTCGAGGAACAGCTCAAGCGCAAGGTGGTGGCCGAGATCGAGCCCGGTTCGAACGTGATCGTCCTCACCTACCACCACTTCGGCAAGCAGACCGCGGTCAAGACGATCAACTGGCTGCTCGAGGCCTACCTCGACCAGCACACCAAGATCCACAGCGACTCCCGCGCCCTGGAGTTCTTCGAGGAACAGGTGGCGGCCAAGAAGGCCGAACTGGACGAAATCGAGCGGCTGCTCACCGAGTTCCGCCTCAGCCACGAGGGCGGCAACCTGTCGCAGCAGCGCGACCTGCTGGTCGCCGACCTGAACGAATACCGGCAGGACCTGAAGTCGCTCGCGGGCATCGACGCCGGCGATACCGACAGCCTGCTCCGGGCGACCGCCCTCAGCGAGCATCCCGAGCTGGCCACCTACTACCAGCGCCTGCTCGACCTCGAGCTGCGCATCACCAGCGCCGAGGGCATCCGGCCCGACGAGGTCGAGATCGCCCGCGAGCAGTTCGCCACCACCGCCGCCAAGCTGGCCGAGCAGATCCAGAACAAGCGCGCCTACCTGGCCCGGCGGGTCGCCTCCCTGGAGGAGGAGATCCAGCGGGTCGAGGCCGACCGGGCTTATTACGACGACCTGCTCTCCCGCCGCGACACGGTCAAGGCCGCCTACCTCCAGTACACGGCCAAGGCGGAGGAAGAGCGGATCAACAGCGCCATGGACGCCGACAAGCTGGCCAGCGTCCGGGTGCTCGAGAACGCGGTCGAACCGCTCAAGCCGTGGTTCCCGAACCGCTTCGTGATGGCCCTGCTCGGCATCCTGCTCGGCATTCCCGGCGCCATCGCCTTCGCCTTGCTGCGGGCCTACTTCCACGGCCGCGTCGCCACCGTCCAGGACATCGAGAGCGGCATCGGCTTCCCGGTCCTGGCCTCGCTCAAGCAACTGCCGGCGCGGGCCTTCGCCCAGGGTATGCCGGAACCGGTCATGCAGGGGGCGAGGCTGGTTCTGGCCAGCGTCGACCAGGCCGGGGTCAAGACGGTCTGCCTGGCCTCCTCCAGCCGCGGCGAAGGCGCGGCGACCATGGCCGCGGCGGTCGCCCTGGCCGCCGCCACCGACGGCCGGGCGGTGGTCTACGCCACCCCGGACGGCGAGGTCAGCGGCGCGATCCGCGGCGACGAGCGGATCCGCGTCCTCGACCTGTCCTCGATGAACCTGGCCGAGCAGAAGCGGGCGGTCGAAGAGGCGGCCGCCGGCTGCGATCTGGTCGTGATGGCGGCGCTGCCGCTGGCCGGCCCCGAAGGCGGCATGTACGCCGCCCTGGCCGAGGCGGCGGTGTTCGTCGTCAGCGGTTCCGGCGTCCACATCGAGGTCGCCCGCCGCGGCGGCGCCGTCCTCCGCCGCTACTGCGACCGCATCCTCGGGGCCGTCCTGACCCAGCGCCGCGACCCGATCCCGCGGCCGCTGTACCGCCGAGTCTGAACCGGTGGCGACCGCCAGCCGCCCGGCGATCGACGTCGACGGCCTCGGCGGCCGCCGGGCGGCGCCGGCGGCGGTGCCGGCGGCGGTGACCGTCGTCACCGGCGCCCTGGCGGCGGTCCTCGGCGCCCTCACCCACTACGGCGGCGGCCTGTGGCAGCTCGTCGTTCTGATCGCCATCCTCATCTGCATGGGGCTGGCGGCTTGGCTGCTGACCTACCGGCAGTTCATCCAGCTCGTCGCCATTCTGTTCGCGTTCACCTTCCCGATGCGGTTGAACGTCGAACTGTGGCCGTTTCCGCAGATCCGGGTACGGTCGGGGATGCCGCCGGGGGTGGCGCTGTGGCACCTGGACCTGTTCCTGCTCATCCTGTGGACGGACTGGTTCGTCGACGTCTGCCTGCATCGCGCCCGCCCCTCGGCCCGGATCGGTCCGGCCGCGCGTTGGCTCGGGCTGATGTTCCTGGCCGCGGCCTTCTTCCCGGTCCACACGACCTACCTGCCGGCCTCGGTCATGCTGTACGTGGAGTTCCTCCGCTACGGCCTGGCCTTCGTCTACCTGGCCAAGAAGGTCGATTCGGTCACCGTTCTGCGCTGGATGGTCTACGGCATCTGCGCCCAGGTCTGGATCGAAAGCCTGATCGCCTGGGCCCAGTACGCCGCCGGCGGCACTCTCGGCCTCCGCTTCCTGGGCGAGACCCGCCTGCGCGAAGAACCGGTCGAAGGCGGCGCCATCCTCCGCACCGGCGCCCTGATGGGCCACCCGAACCGGTTCGCCGAGTGGCTGGTGCTGGTCGGCCCCTATCCGCTGGCCATGGCCCTGCAGCGGCGGCTCAGCCTGTCCGCCCGGGCCTTCTTCTGGGCCACCTTCGTCGTCCTCAACGTCTCGCTGATCCTGACCTTCTCGCGCGCCGGCTGGGTCTGCGCCGCCTTCAACGCCCTCGCCACCTACCACCTGGCCTTGCGCCGACTGGGCAAGCCGATCGTGGTCAGCCTGTGGACGCCGCTGATCGCCGGGGTGGCGGTGTGCGTGTTCCTGATCGTCGCCGTCGAGGAAGTCCGGGCCCGTCTCTTCTCGGACGACCGCGGCTCGACCTTCGCCCGCATCCCGCAGTTCGTCACCGCCCTGAACATGATCGCCCACCGGCCCTTCTTCGGGGTCGGCCTCGGCTCCTACTCGGCCAACATCCACCGCTTCGCCAACTTCGACGGCCGCTACCTCAGCACCCTCTACTTCCGGGTCCATAACGGCCTGCTGCTGTGGACGGCCGAGACCGGTGTTCTCGGCGGCTTCTCCTACCTGATGTTCTGGTTCCACAACCTGAAGAAGGGCTGGGGCGTCTGGCGGCTGAAGGACGACTTCCTCGCCCTCACCGGCATCGCCACGGTGATCGGCCTGATCTCCTGGTGGATCAAGAGCATGTACAACATCCACTCGCCGCTGACCGACTACCCGATGTGGATGCACGCGGCGATGATCTACGTCGTCTACAACTGCGCGGCCCGCCTGCAGCGTGAGCAGGACGCGGCGGCCGCGCCGGCGGCGACATGAGCCGCGGCGGCCCGGTCGTCCGGGCCTGGAACCGACTGCGGCAGGAGGGCCCGCGGGGGCTGGCCCGGGCCCTGAAGTGGAAACTCTGGCACCGCCGCGACCTGATCCTCTGGCAGCGCCGCGTCGGGCCGCCGCTGTGGCAGCCGCCCCGGCTGCTGCTGCCGCCGGGCACCGAACTGGTCGGCGCCCGGCCCGAGCACCTGGAGGCGATGGCGGCCAACTTCCCCGAGCGCCGCAAGTGGTACGCGCGGCGCCTGGCCGATCCCGGGTATGATTGCTCCCTGGCTCTCTGCCGGGGCGAGGTCCTGGCGCACAACTGGTTCTGCACCCACGACCACTTCGACCCGGACATGCTCTGGCGTGTTCCGGTCGGCCCGCGCGAGGTCTACTCCTTCGAGGGCTGGGTGCGGCCGGACTGCCGCGGCCTCGGCATCGCCCACCTCGCCTTCCGCTACGCCTTCGAAGTGATGCTGCCCGGCACCGACGTCGAGCGGGTGTTCACCTTGATCGACCGCGCCAACACCGCCACCAGCCGCCTCCACCGGCGCTACGGCTTCACGCCGGCCGGCCGCAAGACCTACCTGCGACTCGGCCCGTTCCGCTTCAATTCGGCCGTCCGGCCGCTGCCGGACCGCGACCGGATCTGATTCCAGCATGTCCCTCGCACGCCGCCTCCTCCTCGCCGCTCCCCTCGGCTTCCTGGCCGGCTGGGCCGCCGGCGCCCTCGAGTCGGCCCTGGTCACCGCCACCAGCGACCTGGTCTTCGCCGACCCCCTGCTCGATTCGGTCGAGGTCGCCTGGCGCTACGCCGTGGTCGGCGCCGTCCTCGCCCTGCTGCTCTCGCTCGCGCCGCGCCGGCTGCGGCCCAAGCGCCCGGCGGCGGTGCTCGGCGCGGTGCTCGGGCTGATCATCTTCGTCAGCGGCACCTCCTGGATCCACCAGCACTTCTACGGCGGCCGCCCGACTGTCGCGGCCGGGCCGCTGATCGCCAACGGGATTCTCGCCGCCGCCGCCCTCGCCCTCGGCTTCGGCCTCGGCGCGGTCCGCACCTCCTACGCCGCGGCGCTTCTGCTCGCCGCCGCCGGCCACAGCGGAGTGGTCGTCACCGCCGCCCAGCCGTCCTCGAGCAAGGCCGCCGCCGCCACCGCTCCGGCCGGCACGCCGAACGTGCTGATGATCGTGATCGACACCCTGCGTGCCGATCACCTCGGCTGCTACGGCTACGGCCAGGACACCTCGCCGCGGCTGGACGCCCTCGCCGCCGGCGGCCTGCGCTTCGCCGCCGCCTACGCCCAGGCTACCTGGACCCGGCCGTCGGTGGCCTCGCTGATGACCTCCCTCCACCCGGCCAGCCACCTGACCAACGACCTCCACGCCCGGGTGGCGCCCGAACTCCAGACCCTGGCCGAGACCGCCCACGATCGCGGCCTGGCCACGGTCGGGTTCTCGGCCAACCGCAACGTGTCGGCGGTGTTCGGCTTCGACCAGGGCTTCGACAGCTTCTGGACCCATGCCTCCGAGGATCTGAACTCGATCCTGCGCTTCACGACCTGGGAGCGGGTGCTCGAGATCGGCCGCGGCTTCGGCCTGTTCCGCAACCAGCAACCGCCCAGCGTCGCCGCCGACGTGACCGACCGGGTCCTGGCCTGGGCCGACGGTCACGACGGCCGGCCTTGGTTCGCCTACGTCCAGTACATCGATCCGCACGGGCCGTACGACCCGCCGGCCGACTTCCTGGCCGAGATCGGTGTCGAGCCGCTCGACCGCGAGGCGGTGGCCAAAATGGACATCCACCACGGCAACAAGCCCTGGCCCTTCTTCCAGGTCGAAGACGCGGATCCAGCCCTGGTGGCCCGGCTGGTCGAACTCTACGACGCCGAGATCCGCTACTGCGACCGCGAGGTCGGCCGCTTGCTCGACGGCCTGCGTGAGCGCGGCATGCTCGACAACACCTACGTGGTCGTCACTGCGGACCACGGCGAGGAGTTCTACGAGCACAAGCAGTTCGGCCACGGCCAGTCGGCCTTCGAGGAACTGTCGCACGTACCTCTGATCATCACCGGGCCGGGCGTCCGCAGCGGCGTGGTCGACCAGCGGGTCGAACTGATCGACCTCTATCCGACGGTCGCGACCTGGATCGGGGCGGCGGTGCCGGAACGGATTCAGGGCCGCGATCTGGGCGACCTGATCGCCGGCGGCCGGCGACCGGAGCCCTCGGAAGCCCTGATCACGAACATCAAGGGCTACGAACTCTGCGCCTGGGTCTTCGGCCACGAGAAGCTGGTCCGGATCGAACTCGACGGCAAGGTCGTCTGGCAGCTCTATGACCTCGCCGCCGACCCCGGCGAGCAACACGATCTGGCCGCGGACCAGCCGCAACGGGTCGAAGAGCTGAAGGCCGAGCTGCTGCGCCGCCGTCTGGACTCGGCGCGTTTCCGGCTCGAACGGGCGGCCAGGGTCGAGGCCGGCGCCATCGACTCCGACCTGCGCAACGAGCTGCAGTCGCTCGGCTACGCCAGCGACGCCGAAGAATAGAACGCCGCCGGCATGCACCGCCGCGTCTGCCTCGGCCGGGTTCCGATCCTCACCTTCCACAGCGTCCGCCGGCGGCACACCGAGACCCTCGGCCCGGGCGGCGAGCTGACCCTGCCCGAGGAGGTCTTCGTCCACATCCTGCGCGGCCTGCGCCGCCGGCGCTGCACGGCCGTCACCTGCGCCGAGATCCACCGCCATCTGGCCGAGGGCGCGCCGCTGCCGCCGCGGCCGATCCTGCTCACCTTCGACGACGGCTACCTGGACAACTGGACCATCGTCGCCCCGCTGCTCCGCCGCCACGGCCTGCGCGGCACCGTCTTCGTCGCCACTGACTTCCTTCACCCTGAGGCCGACGCCGTCCGCCCGACCCTGGACGAGCGGAGCGACCCGCCCGAGCGCGGCTACCTGTCGGCGACCGAGCTGCGGCGCCTGGACGCCGAGGGGGTCCTGGAAATCCAGTCCCACACCGCCGGGCACGGTCGCTTGCCGATCGCCGGCGAAGTGATCGACTTTCACCGGCCCGACGCCCGCTGCTGGTGGCTCGAGCGCAGCCGCTGCCGCCCGGACCAGCTGGCCCGCGAGGAGTTCGGCGGCCGCGACGGCGTCCTGCCCTGGGGGGCGCCGGTCCACCCCTCCGAGTGGGCCTCGGCGGCCCGCGCAGTCGTGCCCGATCCGGCCTTGGCGGAGCGCCTCTGCGCCGCGGTGGCCGACGGCGGCGGCGAGGCCTTTTTCGCCCTCCCCGACTGGCGGCGCCGACTGGAGCGGATCGTCGCCGAAGGAGACTGGCGCCACCGGCCGGAGCGCGAAGACGAGCGCCGCGCCCGGATCCGGGCCGACCTCGGCCGCGGCAAGGAGACCCTCGAAGGCATCCTCGGCCACCCGGTGGACTACCTCGCCTGGCCGGGCGGCGGCTCGAGCCCGGTCGCCGTGCGGATCGCCATCGACGAGATCGGTTTCCGCGCCACCTTCGGCACCGACCGGGTCTGCGCCGGGGTCGCGCCCGGGCCGGAAGCGATCCCGCGCGCCTACTTCCGGCAGGTCTACCGCGGCCGCGCCGCCCAGCTTCTGCGCGCCTGGCACGCCCTCGGCGTCGCCGGCTGGGAGGGCGGCTCGCCGGCCGCCTACCTGCGCCTGTTCGCGGCCAACCGCCTGATGGGCCTGCTCGCCGATCCGTCGCGGCCGAATCGGCCCGGAGCCGCTCAGTCGCCGCGCGCGGAATCGACGTAGCCGAGGTGCTCGAGGGCGTGCCGGTCCTGGAAGTCCAGGTCCATGCCGCCGCTCTCGCGCCGGGGCAGGCGTTCGAGGAAGGCCTTGCCCTCGGCCAGCAGCTCGGCCAGGCGGTCGGGGTACTCGCGGGAGAGATCGACGTCCCCCCGGTCGAGGCGGTAGAGCGCGACCTCGCCGTCCAGGGCCCAGACCACCTTCCAGCCGTCCTTGACCCAGCCGGACAGGCGCTTGTCGCCGAGCCGCACCTGATAAGCCTCCATGTAGCGACCGAGGTCGGGCAGGCTCTCCTCCGGCTCCCCGAGCAGGATCGGCAGGAGGCTGCGGCCCTGCGCGTCGGGCAGCGGCGGCAGTCCGAGCAGATCGAGGATGGTCGGGGCCAGGTCGACGTGGCTGGCCGGCACCCGCAGCCGCTCACCGCGGCGCGCCTGCGGCATCGAACCCGGCAGCCGGATCACCGCCGGCACGTGCTGGGTGGCGGCAAAGAGGCTGGCCTCGTGATTCATCTGCGGCCCGCCCTCGCCGAAACACTCGCCGTGGTCGGCGACCAGCATGACCAGGGTGTTCCGGAGCCCCGGGTCGCGGGCCTCGAGCGCCACCCGGAGTTCGCCGAGCAGGGCATCGAGCCAGATGATCTCGCCACGCTGGAGGACGAGGGCCTCCTCCAGCTCGGGGAGGACGGCGTGCGGCCCTTCGTCCGCCCTCGCCAGGGCCAGACGGCGGAACACCTCCGGCGGCAGATAGGGGCTGTGGGCGTCGAACAAGTGCACCCAGAGGAAGGTCGGGCCGTCCTGCTCCAGGTACCACTGGGTCGCCCGCTGGACGGTCAGGTCGCCGGGCACAGTGAAGCGGCTGCGGGCCCGTTCGGGCAGCACCCGTCGCAGCACACAGGAGGAGAAACGGCACAGCTCGACGACCGTGTCGACGAAGTCGGCGTCGGACCGTCCGTCGAAGTACTGAAAGCCGGTGGCGAAACCGAACTTGGCCCGGATCGGGTAGCCGGAGACGAAGGCGCCGGTGGCGTAGCCGGCCGCGCTCAGAACGGCCGGCAGGCTGGGCAAACCCTCCGTGACCAGGCTCTCGCCGTTGGCGCGGAGACCGTGGCTGGGCGGATAGAGCCCGGTCAGCATCGAGGCGTGGGCCGGGGCCGTGATCGAAGCGACCGAGCGGAAATCTTCCAGGACCACCCCCTCCGCCGCCAGGCGCTCGAGCACCGGCAGGTCGAGGCCGCCGCCGCCGTAGAGCGGCAGGGTGTCGGCCCGGACGGTATCCCAGGTGACCAGAACAACGTTGGGCGCATCCGGCCGCTCCGGACCGCGGGCCGCGGCCCGGACCACCGGATCCTGCCCGATCAGGATGAACAACAGGCCCAGAACCAGCGGCAGCGACAAGCTGGCCAGGCCCAGGGCTTTCGGCAGTCGCTCGGCCCGACCGAACAGAGCCAGGACGGCGAGGGCGAGGGCCGCGACCGCCCCGGCCGCGGTCCAGGGCCAACCGGCGGCGGCAGGCAGGCCGAGACCCCGGTTCAAGTAGAGGATGATCGCGGCGCCGACCGGCAGCAGCAGCCACCAGGGTGGGGCGACCGGCGACAGGCGGCCGATCAACCAGCCGCCCCACCCGTAGAGCGCCATCGCCACCATCGGGGTCAGCAGATAGACCCAGTAGGTGCCGGCGAACTGGGCGTTCGACAGGACGAGGCCCGCTTCCCAAGCCCCGAGGGACCACCCGGCAAGCAGCCCCGCGATCCGAGCGGGCCGTCGCTCCATCTCGGCCGAAGTCTACCAGCATCCGGTGGTATCTTCCCGGGATGGAATCCGCCGACCGCCCGGCTCCGTTCCTGCACCGCGCCGCCCTCGGCCTGGCCGCCGGCGGCCTGCTCGGTCTGGCGATCGGCGCGGTGGAGTCCTGTCTGCTCCTCACCGCCGGCGGCATGGGCGTGCGCGAGCCGCTGGCGGAGATGCTTCGCATCGAGGCCTACTACGTCGTCGCCGCCGCCGGTCTCGGCCTGGTCCTCCACCTGCTGATCCTCCGCCGGTCGCTGGCGGCGACGGTGCGGGTCCTGCTGGCCGCCGCCGCCGCCCTGCTCGGGGTGGTCTGGGTCCGGGCCTGGCTGTCGGGCGGCGAGTCGGTCACCTTCGGCATGGTGGTCGGCTCCTACGCCGGCGGCCTGGCCGCGGTGGCGGCCGCCTGGCTGGCCGGCCGCGTTCTGTTCCGCCGACCAGCCCCGGCCCTGATCCTCGGCCTGGTCGCCTTCGGCCTCGCCCACGGCGTCGCCCTGGTCGGGACCGGACACGCCGGTGGCCCCGACCTCGGCATCCAACCGTGGCGCGGCGAGCGGCCCCCGAACATCGCCGTCCTCCTGATCGACACCCTGCGCGCCGACCGCCTCGGCTGCTACGGCTACGAGCGGCCGACCTCGCCCGAGATCGACGCCCTCGCCGCCCGCGGCACCCGCTTCGAGGCCGCTTACGCCCAGGCCTCCTGGACCCGGCCCTCGGTCGCCTCGCTGATGACCTCCCTCTACCCGGACAGCCACGACATCCGGGGGGACTACGACGTGCTGCCGGCCGGCCTACCCACCTTGGCCCAGGTCCTGAAGGCGCGGGGCTACCACACCGCCGGCTTCTCGGCCAATCCGCAGGTGTCGCCGCTCTACGGCTTCGACCGCGGTTTCGACGTCTTCGGCCGCGGCGGCAGCCACCTCCTGCGGCGGTCGGCGATCGGGATCCTCGACCACATGGCGAAGCGGACCCTGCGGATGCGGATCCTGCCGGCCCTGACCGGCGGCGGCGCGGCCGCGACGGCAGGGAAGGCCGGGAAGAAGAAGGCGGAGGAAAAGGATCCCCTCGCCGGCTCCGGCGCCCAGGCCCTCAACCGGCAGGTCTTTCAGTGGCTGGACGACTATGACGGCCGGCAGCCGTTCTTCCTCTACGTCCAGTACATCGATCCTCATACCCCCTACTCGCCGCCGGAGGACCTGATCAACGAAGGCGGCCAGGAGCCGGTCTCGCTGCCGGCCCAGTTCATCGACAAGAACGCGCCGCCCTATCCGCTCTCCTCCTACGAGGCGGCCCCGCCCGAGGTTTTGGCCGGGCTGTCCCGGCTGTACGACGCCGAAGTCCGTTACGTCGACCGCGAGATCGGCCGGCTGCTGAACCGGCTCGCGGAGCGGGGGCTGCTCGAGGACACGATCGTGGTCGTCACCGCCGACCACGGCGAGGAACTCTACGACCACGAGCAGTGGCTGCACGGTCAGTCCTTGTTCGACGAACTCGTGCGGGTGCCGCTGATCGTCGCCGGCCCCGGCGTCGCCCGCCAGGTGGTCGAGGAGCCGGTCGAGCTGATCGACCTGCTGCCCACCGCCGCCGGCTGGAGCGGGGCCGAGATCCACTTCCCGATCCAAGGCCGGGACCTCGGCCCGATTCTGGCCGGCGGCGGCGGCGATCCGGAGCGGGTGGTCTTCAGCGAGCGGCAGGGGGCCTATCCGCTGCACGCCGTCCGCCGCGGTCGCGACAAGCTGATCCGGATCACTTCCCCGGACGGGCCGGTCTGGCTCCAGTACGACCTCGGGCGCGATCCGGGCGAACGCCGGAACCTGGCCGCGGAAGGCGGTCCGGCGGCCGAGCTGCGGGAGCTGCTCGAACGGACCGTGGCCGCCGCCGGGGCCCTGCTCGGAGAACGGGCGGCCAAGGTCGAAGCGACCGGCGCCGCCGCCGATGAGCTGAAGGCGCTGGGCTACATCGGCGACGAGGGCTAGCAGGCCGCGGCCGCCCGCGTCAGCACCTCGGCCACGCAGCAGGTCAGCTTGCGGGCGCAAGGAATGTGCAGGAACTCGTTCGGGCCGTGGGCGTTCGCCTTCGGGCCGAGCACGCCGGTGATCAGGAACTGCGCCTCCGGGTAGCGCTCGCCGAGCATGCCCATGAACGGAATCGAACCGCCCTGGCCGAGCGCGACCGGCGGATTGCCGAAGTGGCGGCGCGAAGCCTCCTCGAGGCCGGCGGCCAGCCAGTCGGCGAGCGGCGGCGCCGCCCAGCCGTTGGCGCCCTTCTCGGGCCGGAAGTCGACGCGGGCTCCGTAGGGCGGCTCGCGCAGCAAGGTCTCGGCCAACTCGGCGGTGGCACGCCGCCAGTCGGCGGTCGGCGGCAGGCGCAGCGACAGCTTGACCGCCGTGGTCGGCCGAAGGACGTTGCCGGCGTCGGCCAGGGCCGGCAGACCGTCGGCGCCGGTGACCGCCAGCGCCGGCCGCCAGGTCCGGCCGAGGAGCAGTTCGACCGGATCCTCGCTCACCGGTCGGGAGCCGGCGACGAAAGGGAAGCTCTCGACCAGCCGCTGGCCGAGGACCGCGGCCGCGGCTCGGGCCTGCTCGATCCGCTCCGACGGGATCTCCACCCGGCAGCTCTCGAGCAGGACCTCACCGGTGCGGCTGTCCTCGACCCGGTCGAGGAGGCGGCGGAGGATTCGGAAGGTGGAAGCAACGATGCCGCTGGCGTCGCCGGAGTGGACCCCTTCCTCGAGGATCTCCACCCGTAGGTCGCCGGCCACCATGCCGCGCAGGGAGGTGCTGTTCCACAGCCGCTCGTAGTCGCCGGCGAAGGAATCCAGGCAGATCACCAGGCCGACCGGGCCGATCCGGTCGGCCAGCTCGTCGATGTAGGCCGGCAGATCAACGCTGCCGCTTTCCTCACAGCCCTCGATCAGGACCACGCAGCGGGGATGGGGAGCGCCCTGAGCCTGCAGGGCCTCGATCGCCGCCAACGAGGCGAAGACCGCGTAGCCGTCGTCGGCGCCGCCGCGACCGTAGAGCCGGTCGTCCTCGATCTTCGGGCTCCAGGGTCCGAGGTCCTCGCGCCAGCCGGTCATCTCCGGCTGCTTGTCGAGGTGGCCGTAGAGCAACACGGTCGAGCCGGTGTCAGGGTCGCCGGCCGCCGGCACCTCCGCCAGCAGCAGCGGGGTTCGCTCCTCCGAGCGCAACAGCTCGACCCGGAGCCCTTCGATCCGCCGCCCCCGGCACCAGGCGGCGACCTGCTCGAAGGCCCGGTCGAGGTGGCCGTGCCGCCGCCAGTCCGGGTCGAAAAGGGGCGACTTGGCCGGGATGCGAATGTACTCGACGAGTTCCGGCAGGATCTCCTGCTGCCAGACCCGGTCGACCCAGGCGGCCAGGTCGGCGGCGTCGGCGGTGGTGCGGCTCGGGCCCATTCTTCGCAGGATAGCGGCGCCGGCCGAGGGGCCCACGGGCGGTCGGCTCTAGGATGCCGCCATGCAATCCACCGGCACCGTCCCCGGCCCCGCCCCGTCGGCAGGCGGTCCCGTCCTCGCTTCCGGACGCGGCTGCTTGCTCTGGGGGGCGGTCGGCGCCGCCGGCGTCCTGCTGATCTTCGGCGTCTTCCTGGCCTGGATGTTCGGCAACACGACCAGCGATCCGGCCGAGGCCCGGGCCTGGGCGGCGGAGATGATCGACCTCGACTTCCCGCCCGGGATCGAGCCGATGAGCGGCGTCCGCATCTCCGGCTCGACGCTGGTCTTCGCCGGTCCGCCCGGCGCCGACCCCGCCGCCCTCTCGTTGGTCGTGGCCGGCAACTCCGAAGGGGAGACCTTCCGCTTCGAGGACCTGCCCCGGCCCGGGGGCGAGAACGAGGATCCGGAGCGCGCCATCCTCGCCTCGGAAGAGCGGGAGTTCCGGGTGCGCGGCCGGCCTGTGCCGGTTCTCTGCAATCGCTATGAGGACGGCCTGGTCGACTACACCCTCCTCTTGCCGGGCCGGCCGCTGCCGGACGGCGGCGCCTGGCAGGTGATGCTGGTCCTCTCCGGTCGGCCCGAAGAGGCCACCCCCGAATGGGTTCAACAGATCCTGGATGGGATCCGTTAGCGGGAAGCGTCCGGCTCGACCGGCACCTCGCCAACCGGCTGGGCCCCTTCCGCGCCCTCGACCGAGGGGGCCGAGACCGGTTCGAGAACGCCTTCCCACCAGCCGCGCAGGCCGCCGCCGTCTTGGGTGCCGATGATGACCTGGCCGGGACCACACTCCTCGCGGGCGGCGGTGAAATCGGCGACCAGATCCCGGAGCTGCTGGCGGGCCGACTGATGGACCAGGGAGACGAAGACGCTGCTGGCGCCCCCCAGAGTGAGCCGGGCGCCGAACAGGCCCTCCTGGCGGCCGGCCTCCTGGTGGGCCTTGACGAACTCGTCGGCCACCGGATGGGAGATGCCGCACTTCTCCTTCAGCGAGCGGTGGCTGCTGAGCAGGGTGCGGCCGGCCTCGCCAAGGAAGGTCTCGCGCAACGAACGGGCGTAGTCGTTGATGTGGGCGACCAGCCGCCGCACCCGGCCGCTCTCCCGGCAGAGGTGCTCGCAACTGGCCCGCATCCGGTAGCTCCGCTCCGGATCCACCCGTGCCGCCAGCTCGGCGAACTCCTTGCGCCGCCGGAACTGCTTGAGCCAATCGGCACCGCTCTGGCTGGCCGGAACGTGCGACCGCAAGCCGCCTTCGAACTCGCCCGGGGTGACCTGCCCCCAGCTCCCGAAGGCGTCCTGCTTCTCCTGGCGCCGGGCCGCGTTGAGATGGGCGAGCCCCATCTCACCGGCCAGGCGGACCAGCTCGCGCGGCGCCGGATCGATCCCGTCCCGATAGGAGAGATCGACGGCGGCGAAGGAGCACTGGCGGGGGATCGGGATCCACTGCATGTCGGGATCCACGCCGTGTTCGACCAGGAGCGCGCAGTCGCGCCGGCCGAGGGTGCTGGTCAGGGCGTCGGAGAGGGAGATCTCCTCGCCGAGCACCTCGCGGGCCCCCTGGACCACCGCCCGGGCCACCTGGACGCCGTCCACCCGCTTCTTGGCCAGGCCGGTCGAGGCCTTGAAGGCCAGGGCGGTGGCCACCCCGAAGGCGGCCCGCTCGCCCAGGCCGAGCCCGGTCGGGACCCGGCTCATCACGACCAGGTCGAAACCGACCTTGGGGGTGTTGAGCTGGCGGGTCCGGCGCAGGCCGAGCATCGAGGCGACGAAGCGGAGCATCCACTCCGCCCCCTGCTCGGCGAAGGTCTGGCGCAGGACCGCCAGGCTGCGCGGGGGCCCCTTTTTGGTGTAGAGGGTGTCGATGTCCCCCTCCCAGAGCTGGGAGCCGCCGAGACGCTCGGGCAGCAGGGTGCGGATCCGGATCCGCCGATCCTCCCGGTTCTGGATCGCGCAATAGACGGAGCGGGCGATCGGCAGGGTCAGCGTAGCGGTACCTGGACCCTCCAGAAGGCTGCCGATAATCTCCAACCGCCCCGGGGCCTGGGTCAGCCACAGGGGTTTGTCCAGCTCCAGGAGTTCGCCGGCTTCCCCCCGCAGGAGGGCGGCGAAGGGGAGGAAGGACGCGGGAAGTGCGGGCTCAGGCAACGAAAACGGACCTTTTCGGCAAGCCTCTCGCCGTGCGCATGTTATGGCCGTTTCCGCGCAAGGATGCAAGTGCCAATGTCCGAAAGATCAGGTAAGCTTCTCCTCGAAGCCGACCCTGGTCACCTGGAGTTGGACCGAAACGCCGTGGAAATGAGCCCTGCTTCCGCCTCCCGCACCCTCGCTCTGATCGCCCTCCTGGCCCTGGTTCCGGCCGCCTGCAGCGGCAGCGGCAATGCCGGCGGGGTCAATCCCGGCGCCACCGGCCTGGGCGGCGGCATCCTGCCGACCTTCACCGGCGTGGCTTCCGCGGACGCGATCTCCCCCACCGAAGCCCTCGTCTCCTGGCCGGACGCGATCGGCGGCTCGGCGAACTCCTCGGCGACGATGGTCTACCGGGTCTATCGGGCCTTCGACCAGGCCTCCGTCCTGCTGCCCTCGGCCCTGATCCACGAGACCGACCCGGGCGTCACCTCCTACATCGACACCGGCCTGCCGCCGTTCACGACCGTCTTCTACCGCGTCGAGGCGGTGGATTCGCTCGGCAACGTGGCCACGAACGAGGTGATCACCTCGGCCCGCACCCCCTCGGTCTACGCCCCGGGCACGATCGACTACGACACCAACGTCCTGCCGCTGTGGAGCACGGCCGACCCGGCCGGGAACACCTGCATCGGTTGCCACGACGGCCAGAGCGGCCTCGGCGGCCGGCTCGACCTGAGCACCGCCGAATCGGTCCTGATCGGCGTCGGCACCCCGTCGGCCCCGGACAGCTTCGTGATCGCCTACGACGGCGAGGGCACCTGGAACGAGTTCGTCGCCCGCTTCATCCTGCGGCCGCTCGAACACGGCGGCTACTTCACCTCCCCGGCCGGGGTGCTGGCCATCCAGCAGCCCCTGTCCGACTGGGTCGACCAGGGCGCCCTGGCTCAGCCCGACGGTGATCCGCCGGTGTTCGAGTTCGACAACATCGCCAACGCCGGCAAGTACTGGGGCCAGTTCCTCGACTACCAGACCGTCGAGGTCACCTGGTTCCACGCCTCCGATCCGGAAAGCCTGCCCTTCACCGGCAACACCGCCGGCCAGCTCGAGTACCACGTCTACGCCGGCGCCACCAGCGCCGACATCGACTGGGAGAACCCGGTCGCGGTGGTCATGAGTCCGGAGAAGACGCCGCAGAACGACACGATCACGACCACCTTCACCTGGACCGGGGACCAGGTGCACATCGTCGTCCGGGCCATGGACGCGGCCGGCCGCTCGGTAGTCCTGCCCGATCCGGGCGACCCGGGCTACCGGGACGCGCTGATGGCCCGCTGGCGCAACATGTCGGTCAACGAGCGCGAGATCGTGCTCGTGCGCTGAGCCCGCGACCCGGCCGGCGCGCCGGGTCCGTCGCCGCGGCCGAGGCCTCCTGGCCTCGGCCGCGGTCGTTCATTCGCCGTCGCCGTCTTCCTCGACGTAACCCAGCGCCTGCAGTTCTTGAACCAAGGCCGGGTCCGAGCCGATCTCGACCTTCTCGGTGCTGCGGAAACCTCGGCCGCGGAAGCGGGCCAGCGCCTGGAGCAGGGCGGCCGCAGCCGGCAGGTCACGGCGGTAGCGGTCGTCGTGCTCGCCGGGATCGGCCGCCAAGTCGTAGAACTCCAGGCCGTCCGGCCCGGCGATCAGCTTCTCGTCCCCCCGCACCGCCGCCCACAGGTGGGCCTTCTCCGGCAGCACCTGCCAGCGATGGGCGAAAAGGGTGCGACCGGCGAAGGCGGCCGGGGCGTCGGCCTGGCCGTCGATCAGCGGCGCCAGGTTCATCCCGTCCAGACCGGCCGGAACCGGCACCCCGGCCAGGGCCAAAACGGTCGGGGCGACGTCGATCAGGGAGACGCGGCTATCGATCCGGCGCCCCGCCATGCCGCCCGGCGGCCGGACCAGGAACACCACCCGGTTCAGCTCGCCGTAGAGACTGAACTCGTGGCCGGTGCGGCCGTGCTCACGGAACTCCTCGCCGTGGTCGGACACGATCACCAGCAGCGTGTCGCGCTCCCAGCCCAGCTCCCGGTAGAGCGCGCCGAGGTTCTCGTCGAGGAAACGGATCTCGCTGTCGTAGCGGGCGGCGGCGTCCTGCACCGTTCCCCGCTGCTTCTCGTACCACGGCCGGCGTCGGTGGTAGGGCTCGTGCGGATCCATGAAATGGAGGTAGAGGAACCGCGGCCGGGCCTCGGCCTCGATTTCCGACCGCAGCGCCTCGAGACGGGCCCGGATCGCCGCCGCGTCGGCCTTGCGGAGCTGCTCGAAATGCTCGAACCCCCGGTCGAGCCCGATCTCCGGGCCGACGTTCAAGTTGGCGGCCAGGCCCCAGGTGGCGAAGCCGGCGTCCCGCAGGAGTAGGGGCAGGGTGGCGACGTCCTCCGGCAGCCGGTTGAGCGGCAGGATCTCCCCCTGGCCGCGCTGATCCCGGCGCAGAAAGGCGAGGAAGCCTTCGATGATCCCATGCCCGGTCGGATAGAGGCCGGTCAGGATCGAGGTGACGGCGGGCGCGGTCCACGACGAGCTGGAGATGGCCCGCTCGAAGACGGCCGAGCTGGCGCCCAGTTCGGCCAGAAACGGGGAGGTCTCCTTCTCGTAGCCGTAGAGCTGGAGGTGGTCCGGGCGCAGCGTGTCCAACATGACCAGGACCACGTCCGGCCGCGGGTCGGCGGCCCGACCCGCCGGCGGCGCCGCCGCCGGGCCGGGTTCCTCCCCGCAGGCGGCGGCGAGCAGCAGCAGAGGCAGAAGGCGCCGCATCGCTCAGGCTTCGGCCGCGGCCTTCTCCTTCTGCTCCTCCTTCCAGGCCGCGATCTCCTCGAGCAGGGCGTCGACCATCTGCTCCTCCGGCACCACCCGGACCTGCCGGCCGTGCCGGTACAGGATCCCCTTGCCGCCGCCGCCGGCGATGCCGATGTCGGCCTCCCGAGCCTCGCCCGGGCCGTTCACGACGCAACCGAGCACCGCAATCCGGACCGGCGCCTCCTCGCCGTCCAGCCGCCGCTCGAGTTCGGCCATCAGCGCCTCGAGGTCGATCTCGATTCGGCCGCAGGTCGGGCAGGCGATCAACTCGGGGCTGGTCACCCGGGCGCCGGTGGCCTTGAGAATGTCGAAGGCGACCGGGATCTCCTCGACCGGATCGGCGGTGAGCGAGACCCGGATCGTGTCCCCGATCCCCTCGAGCAGCAGCGGCGCCAGACCGGCCGCCGACTTCAGCGAGCCGTAGCCGGGCCGGCCGGCCTCGGTCACCCCGAGGTGGAGCGGCACGTCGGTGCGGGCGGCGAAGAGGCGGTTGGCCGCGACCACGGTCCGGGTGTCGGTCGATTTCAGCGAGACCAGGTAGTTGCGGAACCCCATCTCCTCGACCGTCGCGCAGTGACGCAGAGCCGACTCGACCAGGGCCTCGGGGGAGGGCCAGCCGTGCTTCTCGAGCAGGTCCTTCTCGACCGAGCCGGAATTGACGCCGATCCGGAGAGCCGTCCCAGCGTCGGCGGCGGCCCGGACCACCTCCCGCACCCGCTCCAGGGAGCCGACGTTGCCCGGGTTGAGCCGGACCTTGTCCACCCCGGCCTCGATCGCCCGTAAGGCCAGCCGGTGGGTGAAGTGGATGTCGGCCACCAGCGGCACCGGACAGCGGCGCCGGATCTCGGGCAGGGCGTCGGCCGCCCGGTCGTGGTTGACCGTCACCCGGACGATCTCGCAGCCGGCGGCGACCAGCCGCTCGATCTGCTCGACCGTGGCCGGCACGTCATCGGTGTCGGTGCTGGTCATCGACTGAACCCGGATCGGGTACTCGTGGCCGATCTTCAGGTCGCCGAGGGTGACGGTGCGGGTCGGACGGCGCGGCATGGCGGCGGCGAAGCAGCGATTCTAGCGCGCTCCGGCGGGCGGCCCCGGCCGCGCCGCGGATCCGGCCGGCGCCGGCTCAGTGCCAGTGGGCCATCAGGCGCTCCACCCAGGCGCGGGTGCGGTCGCGTTCCTCGCCGAGATGGAAGTGTTGCCGGAGGAAGGCGGCGATCCGGCTCGCGGCCGCCTGCTCCTCGGTCAGCATGGTGGAGAAGACCATCGGCACCAGGGTCAGGTCGGCGGCGGTCGGGGCGTCGCCGAGAAGGTAGTCCCGATCGGCCAGCGCCTCCTCGATCCGGGCGGTGTGGCGACGCATCTCGGCGTTGGCGCGCTCGACCTCGGCCGGGTCGAAAGCGCCGCGAAAGGCCATCCCGGGCACGATCGTGAAGGTGTCGTAGACCACCCCGCGGGCCCAGCGCTCCCAGCGCTCGACCTCGTGGATCCGTTCGCGGGTGCGGCCGAAGAAGATCGGCTCGTGCGGCGCGATCGTGTCCAGGTGGCGCAGGATCGCGGCCGAGTCCCAGACCGGAAGGTCGCCGTCCAGGAGCACCGGCGTCAGCGGCTGGCCGGAGAGCCGGAGGACCTCGGCCCGCTCCGCGTCGTCGAGGGCGACCGGAATCGTCTCGAATTCGCACCCTTTCAAGCGCAGGCCGAGCCGGACCTTGATGTTGTTCGGGGAGGGGCGGAGTTCGATCAGGCGGAGGGGACCGGACACGCCAGCAGGGTAGGATCTCCCGGCCCGGCCTCCCCCCGATGCCCATCCCGCTCCAGTCCGGTTGGCTCTACGGCCCGATCGACTCCCGCCGCTACGGCCGGAGTCTGGGGGTGAACCCGCTGCCGCTCGACCGCAAGCTCTGCTCGCTCGACTGCCTCTACTGCCAGTACGGCTTCACCCGGGCCCAGGAGGTGGTCGGCCGGGCGGAGGTGCCGGCTGCGGCCGAGCTGGCCGCGGCCTTCGACCGGGAGTTCGCCCGGCTGGCCGCCGCCGGGGACCGGCCGGACCGGATCACCGTCGCCGGCAACGGGGAGCCCACCCTCCACCCGGACTTCCTCGAGATCTCGCGGGAGCTGGTCGCCGCCCGGGATCGGCACTTTCCCGGAGCCGAGATCGGCATCCTCAGCAACTCGATGCACCTGAACCGGGAGGACGTCGTGACCGCGCTGAACGAGTGCTACGACGAGCCGGCGATGAAGCTCGAGTGGGGCTCGGCGGAGTGCTTCGCGGCGATGAACCAGGTCTCCCCGCGCGGCTACGAGCGCGTCCTGGCCGGCCTGGAACGACTCCGGTCGTTCGTGGTCCAGGCGCTCTTCATGCGGGCGCCGAAGGCCGACAACGCCACCGAGGCGGAGATCGCCGGCTGGCTCGACAACCTCCGCCGGCTCCGCCCCCGGATCCGTTGGGTCGAACTCTATTCGCTGGACCGGCCGCCGGCCGCGGAGGCCCGGGCCGAACGACTCCCTCCCGAGGAGCTGGAGGAGATCGCCGAGCGGGTCCGGAGGCTCGGGCTCGAAGCCCGGCGCTTCTGACAGGTTTTCGGCGTTTCGGCTGCAATTCTGGCAGGAAACGACGCTCCGAGAACGGAAGAAACAACCCCAACTCCTTTACAACCAAGAGATTGCCGACATGGACCCTCTTGGCACGCTGCTTGCCGGTTATCGGACGCAACCCAACCCCTGACAGGAGGAGAGCCATGACGAAGCTGTTGCGTCGGACCAACCCCACGACCTCGATCCCGGTCCAGCGGCCGGCCTCGGCCATGGATCTCTGGGACGAGCTGTTCGAGTCCTTCTTCGACCGTCCGTTCTTCGGCCCGTCGCTGCGCCGGAGCCGGCCGCTGGCCACCACCTTCGTCCCGGCCCTCGACCTGGTCGAGACCCCGGAGGCCTACCACCTGACCGTGGAACTGCCGGGCATGAAGAAGGACGAGATCGAGATCGACCTGCGTGAGGACACTCTGGTCCTCCGCGGCGAGAAGAAGCAGCCCGAGATCGACGACGACCACACCCCGCTGTTCGTCGAGCGGGGCTGGGGCCGCTTCGAGCGCGCTCTGACCCTGCCCGCCGCGGTCAACGCCGACAAGGTCAAGGCCAAGTTCCGCGACGGCGTGCTCCACGTCGAGCTGCCGAAGATGGATCCGGCCCAAGGCACTCGTCGGATCGAGGTCTCCGGCTGATCCCCTCTGGAGGCACCGGAATCGAAGAGAGAGGAGAGAGACGATTCGGGACCGGTTCGGCCGGGGGGCCGACCGGTCCCACCTTTTTTCACCCCCGCTCGGGGGCGGGCCCGTCCCGGATCGGGATCGGGCGGCGGTTCTCGTCCACCGCCACGTACACCACCCGCGCCTCAGTGACCTGGACCTCCTTCCCCGGCTCGGAGCGGCGTTCGGCGACCACTTCCACGTCCACCGTCACCGAGGTCCGCCCTTCCTTCACCAGGCGGGTGTAGAAACTGACCAGGTCGCCGACGAAGACCGGCTCGTGGAAGACGACCTGGTCCATCGCCACGGTCACGTAGCGACGCCGCGGGTTGATCCGGGTGGCCTCGACCACGGCGGCCAGGTCGATGTAGGACAGGATGATGCCGCCGAAGATCGTGCCGGAGGCGTTCGTGTCCCGAGGGAGGAGAATGGTCCGGATGGCCGGGTCGCGGCGGGCGGCGGGCATGCCGGGATTCTCGCCTCGCCCCCGTTCCCACCCAACCGGGCGCGCACGGTGGGAGTGCGGATTCGCACTCCGAACCGCTCCGGGGGCCGCTCCTGGACCTGGCACGCCCTTTGCTTCTGAACATTCGTTCCGACTCTCGGAGGGTCCGGCCGGCAGCCGTGGGGGGTGCCGGCCCGGATCCGTCCGCTGAGGCCTCGAACAGGGGGTTGGCCCGGTCGCCCGCCACCGGCGGCCGGGCCGCTTCCTTCCCGTTCAGCCCGCCGTCGCCCGGCCCTCCTCCCGGAGCCAGGCGGTCAGGGTGTCGGCGGTGAACCGACGCACCTCGGCCAGCCGGCCGCGGAAGAAGTGGTCGGCTCCGGGGAGGATCTCGAGCCTCGCCCGCCGGGCCCGGACCGGCTCGTAACGGTCCAGATCCACGAACTCGTCGGCGTCCCCGGCCAGGAAGGCGGATCGGCGCGGCCAGGCTGGGCCGGGCAGGTCCGGCCAGGAGTAGAAGCGCGTCGGCCAGGCCACGGCCAGGAAGCCGGCGCAAGAGGCTGCCTGGCGGGCGGCCAGCTTCAGCCCGACCATCGCCCCGAAACTGAACCCCCAAACGAAGACCGGCAGTCCGGGATGCCGGATCCGCAGCCAGGTCAGGGCCGCGGCGCCGTCCTCGACCTCCCCCACCCCCTGGTCGTAGCTCCCCTCGGAGCGGCCGACGCCGCGGAAGTCGATTCGGAGCGCGCCACAGCCGGCCTCGAGCGCGCCCAGGGCGCCGTGCCGGACGACGTTGTTGCGCCGGGTGCCGCCGTGCTCTGGATGGGGATGGAGGTGGAGCACGAGCCCGCGCGGCGGGGCCGCGGGACGTTCCCAGGTGGCCGCCAGACGGCCGACCGGGCCCGGCAGGAACAGGCGCTCGGGCGGCGGGGTCGGGAGGTCGCGGGGCATGGCGGGCATGCTAGTTTCCCTTTGCGGTGCCCCTCTTCGCCACGCTCCTGACCGACCTGCCGCTGCCGGACGAGAACGCCCTACGCGGCCTGCTCCTGGACTGCAGCCGCACCGCCCTGGCCGGCTCGATCCTCCAGCGCGGCATGACCGCCGTCCACTCCTTCGGCGAGGCCGACCGGGATCCGGAGCCGCGCGAGGTTCGGGTGATCTGCCGGAAAGCGAACACCGCCCACCGCGCCGCCCTGGTCGAGTTGGCCAAGCAGGGGTTCCGGCCCGCCGCGGCGCTCGAGTTCCACACCGACGGCCACCCCGAGACCGACCAGGACGCCTGGTCCCTGTGCGAGGTCTACGCCGAGGAGGTCCGCGGCTGGCTGGTCACCTCCTACCTCGACTTCGAAACCGCCGCCGAACGACTGGGGAGCGAGGACGGCCTCCTCCACGCCCCGGTCGGCGGCCGCCGCAAGGGGGTGCTGATCTCGGCCCGGGCGCTCAGGCTCCTGGCTTGAAGCCGTCGAGCAGCTCGAGCATGTCCGGCCAGAGCGGCGCCTCGAGGCGCAGCGGCAGGCCGGTCATCGGGTGTTCGACCTCGAGGCGCCAGGCGTGCAGGGCTTGGCGGTCGAGGACCAGAAGCCGGCGGTCCTCCTCACTCAGCCCGCCCTGGACGGCGCGGACGAAGACCTCGTCGCCGCCGAGGTAGAGCTTGTCGCCTAGGATCGGGTGGCCGATCGCGGCCAGATGGACCCGGAGCTGGTGCTGCCGGCCGGTCCGCGGCCGCAGCTCGACCAGCGTGCGCCCGGGCAGGCGGTGGACCACCCGCCACTCGGTCCGCGAGGGCTGGCCGCCCTCGTCGTGACGCACGCACATCCGCAGCCGGACCGCCGCGGTCAGGGAGCGCCCGAGCGGCAGATCGATCACCCCCTCGTCCTCCTCGATCTCGCCGGCGACCAGTGCCAGGTAGGTCTTGGCCACGGTCCGGGCCTCGAACTGGCGCCCGATCCGGGTCCGCGAGAGCTGGTCCTTGGCCGCCAGGACCACGCCGCTGGTCTCCCGGTCGAGGCGGTGGCAGAGAGTGGGGACCTCGCCGTCGCGGCCGCCGCCGAGCCGTCGGTGCCGCTCGTGGATCCGATGGATCAGCGAACCCGTAAGGTGTCCCTTGCTCGGATGGACGGCCAGACCCGGCGGTTTGTTCACCGCCAGGACCGAGTCGTCCTCGTAGATCACTTCGAGTTCCTCGGCCGCGGCCGGGCCGGCGGCCGGGGCGGCCGGCCGCGGCGCCGGCGTGCGCAGGACGACTTCCTGGCCCCAGCGCAACTTTAGGCCGCGCCGAAGGGCCCCGACCGGAGCCTGCTGGGGATCCTTGCCCGGAAGCACTTCGACCATCCCCTGGTCGATGAACCTCCGCGCCGCCTCGCGCGAGTGCCAGCTCAGGCGCGAGGCCAGGAAGCTGTCCAACCGCTTGCCCTGCTCGGGCTCGCCGACCTCGAAGCGTTGCTCGAGATAGGGCAGGCTGAGGTCGCGCTGGCCGCGCCGCTTCTTGCGCTGGGTCCGTCGGGGAGGCATGGCTGCGGGAACGAAAGGCGGGCCCCGGCGCGGCGGCGCCGAGGCCCGGCAGGAGACAGAGCCCGGCCTAGAAGCGGGCGTGGCGGCGCATCCGCTCGGCCTTGCGGATCACCCGCATCCGCTCGAGCTTGGCCTTGCGCCGGGCCGTGGTCGGCTTCTCGTAGAAGGACCGGGCCTTGGCGGCCTTGAAGATGCCGCTGTAGTTGCACTGGCGCTTGAAGCGCCGGATGGCCGCTTCGAGGGACTCGTTCGGTCGGACTTGGACTTTCACCACGGAAGTAAGATCGGGTTCCGCCCGCGCCCCGTCCCGACCATCGGGATCGGGTGCGCAAAGGGCGGAACAGTCTACCCCTCGGCCGGGAATCCGTCCAGGGGGGCGATCGCCAGCCCCGACCCTCTTCCGTGCCCGCCGCGCCCGACACCCCTCCCGAGCACGAGCTGCTCGAGGGCCAGGTCGCCTCGGTGGTCTACGCCAACGAGGAGAACGGCTTCGCGGTGGTCGCCCTGCTGACCGAGGACGGTCCCCGCACCGCCGCCGGCTCCCTGGCCCCGGTCCACGAGGGCGAGCACCTGCGGCTGCACGGCCGCTGGGAACGGCACCCACGGTTCGGCCGCCAGTTCCGCGTCCAGTGGTCCGAGCACGCCACCCCGACCACCCGCGAGGGGCTCGAGCGCTACCTCGGCGGCGGCGCCTTCCCGGGGATCGGCCCCGACACCGCCCGGCGGCTGGTCGGCCACTTCGGCGACCAGGTCCTCGACGCCCTGGCCGAGGGCCCCGAGCGCCTGCGCGAGGTCAAGGGCATCGGTCCGAAGCGCGCCGCCGCCCTGGCCGAGACCTTCCGCGAGGGCGCCGAGCGCCACCGGGTGCTGGCCGAGCTGCGCGGCCTCGGTCTGAACGGCGGCCAGGCCCACAACCTCTACCAGCGCTTCGGGGCCGGGGCCATCGACCGGATCCGCAGCGATCCCTACGCGGTGATCGAGCTGCTGCGGGGCATCGGCTTCCAGACCGCCGAGCGGATGGCGCGGCGGCTCGGGATCCCAGCCGATTCGATCGTGCGCGGCCGCGGTCTGATCCTCCACCTGCTGCGCCAGGCCGGCAAGGAGGGCCATGTCTGCCTGCCCCAGGAGGAGATCTGGAACCGGCTCGAGGAACTCGGCCTCGCCACCGACACGATCGCCGCCGCCGCCGCCGAGCTGAGCGGCGCCGGTCGCCTGGTGATCGAGCGGGAACGGGGCACCTGGTACCTGCCCGGGCTGTGGCAGGACGAGGAAGGCCTGGCCCGACACCTGCGCCGGCTGCTCGCCGCCGAACCACCGCCGGCGGCCGCCCCGGAACAGGCCCTGGCGGCGATCCGGGCCACGGCCTTCCCGCCCGACCCGAGCCAGCGGCGGGCGATCGAGACCGCCCTGACCCAGCCCTGCGCGGTGCTGACCGGCGGCCCCGGCACCGGCAAGACCACCACCCTGCGGCTGCTGCTCGAGATCCTGGAGCGGGCCGGAACCGGGCCGGTGCGCCTGGCCAGCCCGACCGGCCGGGCGGCCAAGCGGCTGCAGGAGGCCACCGGCCGCGAGGCCAGCACGATCCACCGTCTGCTCGGCTTCGACCCGGTCTCGGGCGAGTTCCGCCACTGCGAGGACCATCCCCTCGACGCCGCTTTCCTGATCATCGACGAGGCCTCGATGATGGACCTGCCGCTGGCGAACGCGGTGTTGCAGGCGGTGCCGGACGGCTGTCGGCTGCTGCTGGTCGGCGACGCCGACCAGCTGCCCTCGGTCGGCCCCGGCTGCGTTCTGCGCGACCTCGTCCGGTCGCCGGTGGTGCCGACCGTCCGGCTCGAGGTCGTCCATCGCCAAGGCGCCGGGTCCGGCATCACCGAGGCGGCCCACCGGATCCTCGCCGGCCAGGCGCCGACCACCGTCACCGCGCCGGCCGGTGACTTCTTCCTGACTCTGCAGGAGGACCCGGAGCGGGCCGCGGAGCTGGTGGAGCGGATCGTCTGCGAGCGGATCCCCGACCGCTACGGCTTCGACCCGGCCCGGGACATCCTGGTCCTGGCCCCGATGTACGCCGGCCCGCTCGGGGTGGACGCGCTGAACGAGCGTCTCGGCCGCCGCCTCAACCCGGACGGCGACGGGCCGGCGCACGGCGCCGCCCGCTTCCGGGTCGGCGACCGGGCGATGGTGGTCCGCAACGACTACGAACGCGAGGTCTTCAACGGCGACACCGGCCGGGTGGTGGCGGTGGACGCCGCCTCGGTGACGGTCGAGATCGACGGCCGGGCGCAGACCTACAGCGGCGAGCAGCTCGCCGACTTGATCCCGGCCTGGTGCGTGACCGTCCACCGCGCCCAGGGCTCGGAGGCGCGGGCGGTGGTGGTGGTCCTCGGCCGCTCGCATTACCTGATGCTGCGCCGAAACCTGCTCTACACCGCCGTCACCCGCGGCAAGGAGCTGGTCTGCCTGGTGGCGGCCCGCGGCGCCCTGCACCGGGCGGTGGCCAACGCCGAGGAGAACGACCGCTACGGCGACCTCGCTTGGCGTTTGGCCGGCGGGGCTACTCCGGCAGACCGAAGCGGGTGATCGGCGGGCGGTTGTTCTTGTAGGCCTCGAGCCACTTACGCATGCGACCGGCCAGGGCGTCGTCGCCGCTGCGCATCGCGCCGAAGACCCCGTCGGTCTGGATCTGGACCGCGCGCTGGAAGTCGCCGGCGGCGGCGTAGGCGGCGGCCGAAGCGTCGAGCACGCGCGGGTCCGAGGCGGCCGGGGTCGCAGCCAGGCGGCGGGCCCAGGCCACCGCCTCCTTCGGGTCGCGGATCCGGGGGTCGGGGTGCGAGGCCAGAACCCAGGTCAGGTTGATGGCGGCGAAGACCGCCGTCTCCTTGCTGCGGGTGGCGTAGAGCAGGTTCTCGACCGCCTCCTGCGGCCGTCCAGCGTGGAGCTGGGCGACGGCCAGGTTGATGCTGACCTGCGGAATGCGGCCCTCGACCGGTTTGCCGGCTAGCCGGCTCAGGTTGCGAGTGTTCAGCTCCTGGGCCCGCTCGTAGTGGCGGATCGCCGCCGCCCCGTCGCCCCGGCGCAGATAGAGGTCGCCGAGGTTGACCTCGGGCTTGACGTACTCCGGGGCCGCCTCGACCGCGCGCAGGAGCAGATCCTCGATCCGGCGGGCGAGGGCGTCGGCCTCGCCCGGCGGCGCCTGGGCCAGGCGGTGGCCGAGCAACACCTGGCCGAGGTTGTTCAGGGCTTGGGCGTGGTCGGGACCGGTGGCGACCGCCCGCTCGAGCAGGTCGATCGACTCCTGCAGAAGTTCCTCGCTGCGGGCGAGAAGCTCGGCCCGTTGGTCCGGCGCGGTCTCGGGTGAGGCCGCCCGCCGGGCCAGCCGCCGCGACTCCTCGTACTTCATCCGGCCGAGGTTGTTGTAGGCGATCGAGGCGCCGGGGTTGCGGGCGATCGTGTCCCGCCACAGCGTGGCCTCGTCCTCGTAGGCGAAGCAGCGGGCGAAGCTGCGGCCGGCCAGGAGGAGCAGCAGCACCGGCGCCCCCCAGCGGAGCAGACCCGGGCGGGGAGCGCCGGCGCGGTCGAAGAAGAGGATCCGCCCGAGCAGGACGATCAGGGCCGGGGCCGCGTGGTGCTGGAAGTGATCGGCGACGAAGCTGAACTGGTGCGGATAGACGTTCAGGAAACCGAGCGCCGGGAACAGGACCCCGCCGAAGATCAACACCGCGACCAGCGGGCCGCGGCCGATCCGCCGGGCGGCGAGGGCGAGACCGGCCGCCAGCGCCAGCGCCGCCGCCGGCCACAGCCACCACTCCGGCCCGAACTCCTCCACCGACCAACGCGGATAGATGAAAACCAGATCCGCCGGCCAGACCAGCTTGCCGGCGTAGCTCCAGAGCACCCGCCCGGCGATCAGGGTCCGCTCGAGGAGGGTGAAGTCCCAGGCCTTGCCCTCGGCGCCGACGTGCTCGACCTCGGCCACGGCCGTCATCCAGCCGGCCAGGCCGCCGAGCGCGAGCAGCAAGAGCAGCGGTCCAAGGACCCGCGGCGGCAGCGGCCGGCGTCGCCACCAGAGGAGCAGGATCACCACCGCCGGCAGCGAGGCGACCACCGTCTTGCTGGCCAGCGCGCCGAGGAAGAGGAGCGCGCCCAGGGCGAAAGCGCGCCAGGAGCCGCCCTCGCCCCAACGCAAGAGCTGAAGCGCCGACGCCAGGGCCAGGGTCAAGGACAGGACGTTCTTGCGCTCGGTCACCCAGGCGACCGATTCGACGTTGATCGGGTGCACCGCCCAGACCGCCGCCAACAGCCAAGCGCCCGGCAGGCCGAGGTGGACCAGCAGTCGCCAGAGGAGCAGGGCGCAGCCGGCGTGCAGGAGAAGGTTGTCGAGGTGGAAGCCGAAGGGGTTGGGGCCGCCGTCGGGACCGTCGCCCCACAGCCGCCGCTCGAGCCAGAAGGTGGTGTGGACGAGCGGGTAGTACTGGGGCAGCGAGGTCGGCTCGGTCCAGATCCGGGCCAGGCCCCCTTCCTCGGTCAAGACCTCGTTGTCGGTGACGTAGTCGTTGTCGTCCCAGATCCAGCGGTTGGGCAGGGACGAGGCGAAAGCGGCGAAGACGAGGAGGACCAGCGCCAACGCCTGCAGCCGGGGCCGCTCCCGGACCCGCGCGACCAGTCGGCGCAGAGCGTCCACGGCTCAAGAACGGAGGAAGCGGATCGCTCCGCCCGGCAACAGGTAGAGGATCAGCATCGTGCCGCCGCTCACGGTTGGAACGTGCCGCGAGCCGGGCCCGTACACGGTCCAGCCCGGCGGGTTGCCGTCGAACTCCGGCTCGCCGGCGGCGGCGAAGCAGAGGTCGATCTCGCCCTCCGGGTGCTCGTGCAGCGGCCCGGCGGCCGACATCCGAACGACGTCGGCGCTGAGGCCGTGGCCTTCCTCGGCCGGAAAGAGGCGCGAGTACTGCAAAGGCGGCGCGCCCTGGTTGCAGATCCGGCCGTCGCTGCAGGCCGCGGCCAAGGCGCGGCCGAGTTCGCGCACGAAGTCGCCCGCGAACGGGAACTCCCGCTCGAGCGCGGCCCGGGCGGCGGCGGGGTCGGCGAGGTCGAGGGTGGCGGCGAAGGCCAGGAGCGGCTCGAGATCGCGGGGGGTCGGCTCCATGGAACGCGCCATCCTAGCGGCCACCGCGCTGGCGGCCGGCTCAGCCGTCGGCGTCCCCGGTGTAGCCGAGGCCGCTCAGGCGCCGTTCCTCCGCGGCGTCCAGGCGCCGTTCGGGCAGGCGCGGCAGCAGGTCGTCGGCCAGGCGGGAGCGGGCGACGGCGAGCAGCCGCGCCAGCTCCGCGGGGCGGCGGTCGGCGAGGTCGCGGGTCTCCCCCGGGTCGGCGGCGAGATCGTAGAGCCCGACCGGTTCCAGGACCGGCTCAGTGCCGCCGTGCGGCCAGGAGACCCGCAGGTGGAGCTTCCAGCGCCCGTCCCGGACCGCGACGGCGCCGGCCATCACGCTGAGGGCGGGCGGAGCCGCGGTGCCGGCCGGCGCGAGCAGATTCCGGCCGTCGGCGCCCGCGGTCGAAACGCCGGCCAGCTCGAGCAGGGTGAAGGCGGCGTCGGTCAGCTCGGCCGGTTCGCGCAGCTCCCGTCCCGCCGGCACTCCGGGACCGGCCAGGATCAGCGGCACGGTCATCTCGCCCTCGAACAGGGTGCGGGAATGCTCGACCGAGCCGTGCTCGCCGAACATCTCGCCGTGGTCGCCGGTGAAGAGGACCAGGGTCGGCCGGCCGGTCGCCTCGATGCCGACGAGCAGGCGGCCGAGCTGCTGATCGAAGTAGCGCACCTCCTCGCGGTAGCGGGCGCGCAGGAAGGCGCCCAGCTCGCGGCCGCGTTCGCCGCCCTCGCCGCCGACCCGCGCAATCTCCGCCCGCAGCTCCTTACGGGCCGGGAAGTCGTCGAGCGGGGCGTTGCGATAGCCCCGCGGCACGACCGCGTTCGACTCGCTGCCGGCGAAGGGCGGCGGCGCGATGTAGGGGGTGTGCGGGTCGTAGAAGTTCACGAACAGGAAGTAGGGGCGGTCGCCGGCCGCCAGTTCCTCGATCCGAGCCAGGGCGGCGGCAGCGGTGCGCTCCCCCTCGCGCACGTGCGGCCGGTAGAAGAAGCGCGCCTGCCGGTAGATCGTCCGCCGCAGCGCGAAGTTTGCGGCCGGCCGCAGCCGCGCCAGGGGCACCAACCAGCCGTACCAGCACTGCTTGTCCTTCCAGGCCAGCAGCTCCCACCAGGGGTCGATCACCTGCTGCGGGTCCCAGACCTCGAACCCCTCGGCGAAGTCCTGGGCGCCGGGCGGGACCACGCTGAGCAGCGGATTGGCCGCGACCGCGGCCGTACGCCAGCCGGCGGCGGCGAAGCGTTGGGCCAACGTGCGCATCCCCCAGACCTCGTCGAGCAAGGCCGCCGGCGGCCACGGCGAGCGGTTCGAGCGCATGCCGGTCTTCTCGATCCGCAGACCGGTGAGGAGCGCCAGGTGGCTGGGCAGGGTCTGGTTGGCCGGCGCCGCCACCGCCCGCGCCCAGAGCCCGCCCTGCCGCAGCCGGTCCAGGTTCGGGGTCGGCAAGGAGGGATCGACGGCCACGTCGGCGCGCAGGGTGTCGGCGACGATCAGGACCACGTCCGGCCGCCCCGGGGCCGGGGCGGGGCCGGGCGGCG
>RFGR01000065.1 GCA_003696625.1 Planctomycetota bacterium | reverse complement strand
GGCCGGGATCCGATCGAGGCGGGGAGCCCAGCGGCGGACGGCCCTCTCCCGGACCAGGAAACGAATCACCCGGTAGGCCGAGAGCCGACCCGTACCGGCCTGACGGACCGGGTGTGGGGGAGGAACCGCTCGCTGCGGCCGCTTCGGCCCGATCCTGAAGAGGTGGGGTAACGCGCCGGTCTCGAATCAGGGTCCAGGGAACCTGACCGGATTCCCGGCGAAGGGTTGTAGTCTGCCGGGGATGACGAACCTCTCCGCCGCCGAGGCTCTGAACCGCCTCCGCGCCGGCAACTCCCGCTTCGCCGCCGGTCTACGCAGCGTCGACACCCTCGGACGCAGCGCCCGCCCGGGCGAGCATCTGCATGGGCAGCGGCCGTTCGCCGCGATCCTCGGCTGTTCGGATTCCCGGGTGCCGGTCGAGATCGTCTTCGACCAGGGCCTCGGCGACCTGTTCGTGATCCGGGTGGCCGGCAACGTGGTCGCCCCGACTCAGATCGGCAGCGTCGAGTTCGCCGCCGAGCGCTTCGGCACCCGGCTGGTCGTGGTGCTCGGTCACACCGGCTGCGGCGCGGTCACCGCCACCCTCGAGGAGCTGGCGCGGCCGGGCGGCCGGCGCTCGCCCAATCTCCACTCGATCGTCGAGCGGGTGCGGCCGGCGGTCGAGCCGCTGCTGGCTGGACCGGCGGCCGCGACCGGCGAGGAGCTGGCCCGGCGGGCGGTCCGCGCCAACATCGCGGCCGCGGTCGCGGCCTTGCGCCACGGTTCCGAGCTGATCGAGCGGCTGGTCGCCGAGGACGGCCTGCGCGTCGTCGGGGCCGAGTACGACCTGGCCTCCGGCGAGGTGACCTTCCTGCCCGAACCGGGCCCCGACTGAGACCGCCCGTCCGCGATGCCCGTCGACCCCGCCGTCTCGGTGTTGATCGCTGCTCGGGACGCCGCCGCCACCCTGCCGTCGACCCTGCGGAGCGTCGCCCGGCAGACCCGCGGCGACTGGGAGTGCGTCGTGGCGGACGACGGCTCGACCGACGACACCGCGGCGGTGGTCGAACGCGCCGGCGCGGTCGACCCGCGCTTCCGCCTGCTGCGCCTGCCCCGGCGGGGAGTGGTGGCGGCCCGCAATGCCGCCCTGGAGGTCTGCCGCGGCCGCTTTGTCGCCCTGCTCGACGCCGACGACCTGATGCACCGGCGGCGCCTGGAACGCCAGCTCGCCCTGCTGGCGGCCGAGCCGGATCTGGCCGGGGTCGGCTGTCACGTCCGCTACTTTCCCCGCCGGGCGGTCGGTCCCGGCCGGGCGGCCTACGAGCGCTGGCTGAACGGCTTCCTCACCCCGACTCGACTCCGCGCCGAGCGCTTCGTCGAGATGCCGCTCGGCCACCCCACTCTGATCCTGCGCGCCGAGGTCCTGCGAGCCTTCGGCTGGCGCGACCGCGGCTGGCCGGAGGACTGGGATCTGCTCCTCCGCCTGTTCGGCGCCGGGCACGACCTCGGCGTGGTGGCGGAGCGCTTGCACGCCTGGCGCCTGCGGCCGGACAGCCTCTCGGCCGGTTCGCCGGCCTATTCGCTCGCCGCCTTCACCCGCTGTCGGGCGGCCTTCTTGGCCGAGCAGTTCCTGATCGGCCGGGACGACTACGTGCTGTGGGGCTACGGCGGCACCGGCAAGGCGCTGCGCGCCGCCCTCCTCGAGCACGGCAAGGAGCCGAGCCATATCGTCGAGATCCACCCGGGGCGCCTCGGGAACCGGATCCACGGCGCCCCGGTGGTGGCTCCGGCCGCCCTCGGCCGACCGCCGCTGACGGAAGTGCCGGTGGTGGTCAGCGTCGCCGGCGAGCAGGCGCGGCGGATCATCCGGGAGGCGCTGGCCGACCTGGGCCGGCGGGAAGGTCGGGACGCGGTGCTAGCCGCCTGAGGGGGTGCCGTCGGAGGAAGCGCCGTAACCGGCCGCAGCCAGCAAGGCGGTGAAGTTCCGCTCCAGCCTGTCCGACCGTGGTCCCTCGAGGCAGGATTCCCGGAGGATCCGCAGGGCCGCCCGGGCGTCGGCGGCAGCCTCCTCTCTTCGCCCCTGGGCGAGCCGGAGTTCGGCCCGGAGGGAGCGGGCCACGGCGGGTGTCGAGGCGTAGTCGAAGTTGTCCTTGCCGGCGGCAGCCAGCCGGTCGGCCAGTTCGGCCACCGCCGCCACCTCCTGCTCGGCAAGATCCAGCCGTCCGAGTTCGATCATCAGCCTGGCCCGGACGAGGCGGGTCAGTTCGAGGTCGTGCACGAAGTCGAGGACCTCAGGTTCGGCCTCCACCAGGTGCTCGGCGGTCGCAAGGGCCTGGTCGAGCTGGACGAGCGCCGCCGCCGGCCTGCCGTTGCCGGTCAGGGCGCTGGCCAGCCCCCGCTGGGCGAGCAGCAGCTTTTGCAGGTAGTTCGTTCGGCCCGGCTCGCGGGCAACCAGTTCCCGAGCGTCGGCGGCGGCGATGCGGGCGAGGCGAATCGCCTCCTCGTCGTCGCCTCGGGCCTCGGCCCAGGCCTGAAGCGCGTGGTTGGCCTGGTAGCGGAGGGCCAGCGAGGAGGTGCGGTTTGGATCCAGGGCTAGGGCGCGGTCGGCGAGAGGGCGGAGCCGGGCGAAATGCGGAGCAGGGTCGGCAAGACCGGACTCGAGGGCGACCATCGCCAGTCGATGGTGGTCCCAGAAGAGGTTGTCGAGCAGGTGCGGATCCCGCGGATGGCGGTCGCTCAGCGCCTGGTCGATCCGCAGGGCCTCGCGATAGCGCTCGAGGGCCGGCTCGATCCGCCCCGCCTCCTTGTCCAGGTCGCCGATCTTGACCAGGTTCAGGGCCAGCGCCTCCTGCCATTCGGTTCGTTCCGGGTCGGCCGCGGCCAGGTCGCGGTGATGGCCCAGTGCCTCGAGCTGAAGGCGGCGGGAGAGGTCGGTCTCGCCCCGCCGGCGGGCGATGGAGGCCCGGCGGTCGAGGATTTGCGCCAACAGGAAGCGGACCTCCCGCTCCTCCGGGAAGCGGCGGTGAAAGTCCGCGAAGCTGGCGTAGGCGGCGTCGACGAGTTCCCGTCGCATCGGCCCGGCGCCGGCCAGACGGACGGTGCCGTCCACGGCGGTGCGCAGGACGACCTGGTAGGTGTCGAGCAGACCGGCGAGCAGGGCGGCCCGCTCCTCCGCCTGGGCGCGGGCGAGGTCCCGCTGCCAGGAGAAGAACAGCGAGGAGCCGGCCAGCACCAGCACGGCGGCGGCCACCGCGGCGGTCCGCAGCTTGTGGCGGCGGATCGCCTTCCACAGCACGTAGCCCCGGCGGTGGCGCAGCACCGTGACCGGCGCGCCGGCGCCGAACCTGTCGAGGTCCTCGCCGAGCTGCTCCGCGGTCGGGTAGCGGTCGGCGGGGTCCGGGGCCAGGGCGCGATCGCAGATCGCGACCAGGTCGGCCGGGAGGCGCAGGCGGGGCAGACCGTGCGCCTCCTCGGCCGCCTGGCGGCGGGCGCGCAGGTCGGGGGCCGTGGCGGCGGTCAGCCGGCGCAGGGTGGCGGTGACCGAGCCGGCGGCCCGCCGCGGCGGTTCGCCGGTGAGAAGGTGGAAGAGGATGCCGCCGAGGGCGTAGACATCGGCGCGGGTGTCGACCTCGTCGCGCCGGCCCTCGAGTTGCTCCGGGGCGGCCCAGGCCAGGCTGCCGAGCATCTCGCCGGTGCGTGTAGCGCCGCCGAGGAGAGCGGCGCCGTCCACCGGTCGGGCGAGGCCGAAGTCGATCACCAGCGGCCGCCCGCTCGGATCGAGGATGACGTTGCCCGGCTTCAGGTCGCGGTGGATGACCCCGCGTTGGTGGGCATGGGCGACCGCGGCGACGATCTGGCGGAAGACGGCTAGCGCCGACTCGAGTCGCGCCAGCGGCCCGGGTCGGCCGACCGGTCCGAGGGCGGCGAGCGGGGTGCCTTCGACCAGCTCCATGGCCAGAAAAGGCCGGCCGTCCTCGGTCTGCCCTCGGTCGTGGACGGTGGCGATGTTCGGGTGGCGCAGGGTGGCGGCCAGCTCCAGGCCGAGGGCGAATCTCCGGTCGCGGCGGTTGGAGACCTCGGGGTCGAGCACCTTGACCGCGACTTCGCGCCCGGTGGAGAGCTGGATGGCACGGTACACCACCCCCTGGCCGCCGCGGCCGATTTCGGCTCCCAGCTCGTAGCCCCGGATGAGCGGCGGGACAAGGCGGGGGTGCCAGCTCTCGCGGACCCGACCGAGGAGGTCGGCCTCGTCGTCGGTCCAGTTCGATCTCGAACCCATCAGCCCTCGTCCTCGATTTGTTCCCGGACCAGTTCCCGCAGCCGACGCAGGATCCGGCTCTTGGCCTGGTAGACCTGGTCGAGATGGAGGTCGAACTCGGCCGCCACTTCCGCCGGCGGGCGCCCTTGGATCGCGTAGCGCTCGAAGGCGGCCAGGTCGGTCGAGTTGAATTCGGGCTGGAGGCGGGCCATGGCCCGGCGGACGTGGTAGTCGCGCCACTCCCGCTCCCAGGCCTCGTCCAGGTCGGGTCCGCTGTCGCCGGCCCGGCCGGCGACCGGGGGCGGCACCCGCTCGAGCGGCAGGGGCTCGGCCGCACGCCGGCGGCGCAGGGCCACGGCCGCGCGGCGGGTGGCGGTCTTCAGGTAGCCGCGGAAACGGCCCTTCCGCCGGTCGTAGCGGAATCCGGGCAGGGCCTTGAGCAGGCTGAGGTAGACCTCCTGGACCACGTCGTCGCAGTCCGTCGGCGGCAGGCCGCACCAACCCGCGAAGTTGCGGATCAAGGTGCCGTAGCGGGCGGAAAACGCTTCCCAGGCGTCGCGATCGGCGCCGTCCGCGAGGGCCAGGAGAAACTCTTCCTGGGTGGAATTGGGATCGAGGGGAGCGGGGGGCCGATCCGGTCGCCGGGCGGCGGCGGCAGGATCGTCGGGGTCCATTTTTGCCAGTCTAGCTGGAAGTGGACCGGAAAAAAGATTTCAGAATCGCCCGGAGGGCTCCTAGGCCGGCATGGCATCCGGAAGGTCGAAGAAATTTCAGGTCCGGTTTCGAGCCTCCTATCGCTATGAGGAGGGGGAAGGAGCCACGGGCCCTCGTCTCCCCGAGCCAGTGGGGATTTGGAGCGGGATGGACCGAGGTGCCGGTGGCGCCTTTCCCGTCTTTCCTTCCCGGCCGACCGGCCGGAGGGTCTGCGCCGAGCCGGCCAGCGAGTGCAAGGGGATGGGGATGCCCTGGACCGCTGGTCGGCCGGCGTTTTTTCCAGCGCCCGGTTATCGTGCGCGCCCGGATTCCGACCGCTCCGGCCCGCCATGTCGATCCCCCGCCTTTCCCCCCTCCCGGTCGCCCTGCTGGTTCTGGCCGCCGCGGCTCCGGCCCGGCAGGAGTCCCGCGACCACGCGATCTCCCTCGACGACTACTTCGGCCTGGCCGAGCTGGTCGCGGTGACGGTCAGCCCGGAGGGTGGGCGGGTCGCCGGCCAGGAGATGCGCTGGGAGGAGGGGCGGGAGCAGCGCAACACCGACCTCTGGGTGACCGACACCGTCACCGGCGAGCGTCTGCGGTTGACCGAGGATCCCGCCTGGGACGGCGCCGCGGTCTTCTCGCCGGACGGTGAATGGCTCTACTTCCTGAGCGCCCGGCGGCGCGAGGACCGCCTCCTGCCGCCGTGGAACGGCACCCGGCAGGTGTGGCGGGTGCCGGCGGACGGTTCGGCCGCGCCGGCGCCGGTCACCACCGCCGACGGCGGCGTCCGCGCCTTCCGGCTCACCGCCGACGGGCGCTGGCTCTTCGCCCTGCTCGACTACCGCGTGGTCGAGGACGGCCCGTGGGGCGAGCTGAAGCGACGCTTCCCGGCTCTGGGCTACGCCCACGGCCGGCCGGAACTCACCCAGGTCTGGCGCATCGACCTGCGCAGCGGCGAGGCCGAACGAGTGGCCGACCCGGGCCGGAAGATCAAGAGCTTCGCGGTCAGCGGCGACGGCCGGCGGGTGGCGATGATCACCACCCCGGACGAGCGCGAGATCACCTTCGAGGGGCGGTCCTGGGTACAGGTGCTCGACCTGGAAAGCGGCCGCACGATCCGGCTGCCGGACGAGCTGTGGCGGGCGCGGGCGCCGTCGCCGAACGGCTGGATCGAGGCGCCGTGCTGGAACGAGGCCGGTGACCGGTTGGCCTTCCGGGTCGACTACGACGGCTACCCGTCCGAGATCTTCGTCGCCGGCTTCGCGGCGGACGGTCGCAACTGGCTGCGCCGGCTCGAGCGCAGCGGCGAGGTCCATCCGTCGGGGCCGATGCACTGGCGGCCGCGCGGCGGCGGCCTCTGCTTCCTGGCCGACGACCACGCCCGCCGGCGGGTCTTCGCCGACCCCCACGCGGCCGAACGGGACGGCGCGCCGGGATTGCAGATGCTCACCCCGGGCGACGTGGTGGTGGAGGACTTCGCCTTCTCCGCCCTCGGCGACCTCTACGTAGCCATGCGGGCGCCGGAGCACGGCGTGGAGCTGTTCGAGTGGCGCGCTGACGGCCCGCCGCGGCAGCTCGGCGAGCTGAACCCGCAGATGCGGACCTGGAAGCTGCCGCGGATCCGGCGGGTGCGGTGGCGGAGCCGCGACGGCGTCACGGTCGAGGGTGTCCTCGAGCTGCCGCCGGACTGGCAGCCGGCGGACGGCCCGCTGCCGGCGCTGATCGAGCTGCACGGCGGCCCGACGGCCTGCACCTACGCCGCCTTCCGCTACTGGATCTACGGCCGCACCCTGTGGGCGGCGCGGGGCTGGGCGGTGCTGTCGCCGAACTACCGCGGCTCGACCGGCTACGGCGACGACTTCATGACCGACCTGATCGGCCACAAGAACGACCGCGACGTGGCCGACATCCTGGCCGGAGTGGACTGGCTGGTGGCCGCGGGCATCGCCGATCCCGACCGGCTGGCGGTGACCGGCTGGAGCAACGGCGGCTACCTGGTGAACTGCCTGATTACGGCGACGGACCGCTTCCGCGCCGCCTCGAGCGGCGCCGGCGTCTTCGACACCGTGATGCAGTGGTCGATCGAGGACACCCCCGGCCACGTGATGAACTTCTCCCAGGGCCTGCCCTGGACCAACCCGGCGGCGATGCACCGCTCCTCGCCGATCTACCGGGCCGGGGCGGTTTCCACCCCGACCCTGATCCACGTCGGCTCGAACGACCCGCGGGTTCCACCCCAGCACAGCCTGGCCCTGCACCGGGCGCTCTACGACTACCTCGGCGTGCCGGTCGAGCTGGTGATCTACCCCGGCGCGGCCCACAGCCTGAGCCTCGCCAGCCACCGGCGGGCCAAGCTCGAGTGGGATCTGGCCTGGTTCGACTACTGGGTGCTGGGGCGG
>RFGR01000064.1 GCA_003696625.1 Planctomycetota bacterium | reverse complement strand
GCTTCCGCGGCCTGATCACCAAGCCCTACACCGCCCGCGCCCTGGCCGAGGTGGTGCTCGAGGCCCTGGCGGCGGAGCCGGGAGGCGCCGAGACATGACCGGCGCCCTCCGCTCGGCCGAGATCCTCCTGGTTGAGGACGAGGCGCCGCTGGCCCGGATCCTGTCGCTCCAGCTCGAGCGGGCCGGCCACCGCTGCACCTGTGCCGCCACCCTGGCCGCCGCCCGGGAGCGTCTGGACGCCGGCAGCTTCGAGGTCCTGCTGCTGGACATCCGGCTGCCGGACGGCAATGGGCTCGACTTCCTGGCCGAGCTCAAGGGGGGCCCACACGCCGATCTGCCGGTGGTGGTCCTGACCTCCTACGCGGCGGTGGACGACGCCGTGCGGGCGATCAAGCTCGGCGCCGCCGACTACCTGTCCAAGCCGGAGGGAGCCGAGCAGACCCTGGTCCTGGCCGAGCGGGCTCTGCACGCGGCGAATGAGGCCGACCGGCTGGCCCACGCCCGCCAGCGCGAACTGCTGCCCCTGGAGCGGGTGCGGCTGCTCGGGGAATCGGCCGCCGCGCGGGAGGTCCAAGCCCGGATCGCCCGCATCGCCGGCCTGGCCCAGCCCGATGCGCCGCCGCCCACGGTCCTGATCCAGGGCGAGACCGGCGCCGGCAAGGGCCTCGCCGCCCGCCTGCTCCACCGGGCCGGGCCGCGGGCCGACCGGCCCTTCATCCACGTCGACTGCGCCTCGCTGCCCCGCGACCTGTTCGAGGCCGAGCTCTTCGGACATGAGAAGGGCGCCTTCACCCAAGCCCACCAGGCCCGGCCGGGTCTGATCGAGGCGGCCGAGGACGGCACCCTGTTCCTGGACGAAATCGGCGAGGTGCCGCTCGACCTCCAGGCCAAGCTGCTCGCGGTGCTCGACCGGCGCCAGGTGCGGCGGGTGGGCTCGACCCGCGAGCGGCCGGTCGAGGCCGGCTTCCTGGCCGCGACCAATCGCCGGCTCGAGCGGATGGTGGAGGAGGGCCGCTTCCGCAACGACCTCTACTTCCGGCTGCGGGTGCTGGTCCTCGACCTGCCGCCGCTGCGCGAGCGCGGCGAGGACGCGGTGCTCCTGGCGCGGGAGTTCCTGGCCGAGGCGGCCCGGCGGCACGGCCTGGCCGCGCCGCGGCTTGGCCCGGGGGCGGAGGCGGCGATCACCGCCTACCCCTGGCCGGGCAACGTGCGCGAGCTGCGGCACCTGATGGAACGGACGGTCCTCCTCCACCCGGGAGCCGACCTCGGCGCGGCCGAGCTGGCCCTGCCACCGCTGGCCGGGGGGGGCGATCGGGCCGACGCGGCAGCGGGTCCGGGGCGAGGAGAGGATCTTGACCTGGCGGCGCACGAGCGCGCCCTGATCGTGGAGGCCCTGCGGCGGAGCGCGGGCAACGTCTCCCAGGCTGCCCGCCTGCTCGGGCTCAGCCGCGGAGCACTGCGGAACCGGCTCCGGCGCCACGGCCTCGAGGGGTCCTAGGACTACCTTTACTGGCTCGTTCAAGCCAATTGGCTCGAACAAGCCACCTCGACCACCCTCCGCCCTTCCCGGGGATCGGCCTCAAGTCATTGATCTTGTGGGGTTTGTGAATCTCGGCCGGTTTTTTCAAGGACCGGCACGGCCTTTGCACACTACGAGCGGCCTCCGGCCCATCCCCATGCATCCCCTCCCTCCCCGCCGCGCCCTCCGTCCCGAGCCCTGCCGATGAAGCAGGCCGTGATCCTCGCCGCCGGCACCGGCAGCCGGCTCGGAAGGATGGCCGAGGGCCGCCCGAAGTGCCTGCAGCCGATCGGCGGCCGCACGTTGCTCGACCTCCAGTTGGACATCCTGGCCGGGGTCGGGATCGAGGAGGTCTGCGTGGTGGTCGGCTACCAGCACGAGCTCATCCGCCGCCACCTGGCCAAGCGGCCGCGCTGCACGACGGTCGAGAACCCGATCTACGCCGAGACCAACAGCCTCTACTCGTTGTGGCAGGCGCGGCACTGGATCCGGGGCTCCTTCCTCTGCCTGAACGGCGACGTCATCGCCCACCCGGACATCTTCCACCGGGTCCTGGCGGTGGAGGGCAACGCCCTGGCCTTCGACTCCGCCAGCGGCGACGAGGACGAGCACATGAAGGTGGCGACCGACGGCGGGGTGCTCCAGGCCATCAGCAAGGGACTGCCGGCGGCGCGCGTCCGGGGCGAAAACGTCGGCCTGCTCCAGTTCGACACCCCGGGCGCCTTCCGCCTGCTGGGCCAGGTCTCGGAGATGATCGCCGCCGGTGAGGTCAACTCCTGGGTGCCGGCCGCGCTCGACCGGCTCGGTTCCTCCCTCCCCGTGCGCTGCGTCGACATCCAGGGCCTGCCCTGGGTCGAGGTCGACTTCCCGCAGGACCTCGAGCTGGCCCGCAACCGCATCTGGCCGGCGATCGCCGCCCTCGTGCCGGACCCCGTCGCCGCCCGCCCCGCCCGGGCGATGGGGCCGCCCCTCCAGGCGCCGGCCTTCCTCCAGGTACCGCACGCGATCTGATCCTCCCCGCCGCCCGCCGCCACCACGCATGAGTTCCGCCCGCCGCGTCCTCTTCACCGGCTACGCCCCGGTCCATTTCCTCTGCTTCCAGCCGATCTTCGAGCGGCTGCGGCGCGAGCCGGGGGTGGAGATCCACGTCGCCGGCGGCCTGCGCGAGAAGATCGACGGCGAGTACGTCTTCCATCCGCTGGCGATGTACCTGCCGCTGGGGGTGCCGTCCGAGGCGATCCTGAGCATGGACCAGATCGCCGAGATGGACTTCGACCTGCTCTTCGCCGCCAACACCAAGATGCTCAAGCCGCGCTCGGTCGGCGCCTGCGTCCAGGTCTTCCACGGCATCTCCTTCCGCAACCGGGCGGTGCGCAAGGAGAACCTCGGCGCCGACCACTTCCTGGTCGCCGGCCCCTACATGGAGCGCAAGTTCGTCGAGGCCGGGCTGCTGGCCCAGGGCGACCCGCGCATCGTCCGCTCCGGCTTCGTCAAGACCGACCGCCTGCTCAACGGCGAGCTCGACCGGGCGCAGCTCCTGCGCGGCTACGGCTTCGACGGCAGCCGGCCGGTGCTGCTCTACGCCCCGACCGGGCAGAAGCACTGCTCGCTCGACCTCATGGGCCCGGAGCTGGTGGCGCGCCTCAAGGCCACCGGCAAGTACGACATCATCGTCAAGCTGCACGACCACCCGCACGGCGACGACCGCGACTGGGCGGCCGAGATCGGCGCCCTGCAGGACCAGCACACCATCCTGGCCGGCAGCTTCGACGTCATCCCGCTGCTGTTCCTGGCCGACCTGCTGATCAGCGACGCCTCCTCGGTGTCGAACGAGTACTCCCTCCTCGACCGGCCGATGGTCTTCATCGACGTGCCCAAGCTGCTGGAGAAGGCGGCCAAGAAGGACGGCTCGATGATGGACCTCGCCACCTGGGGCCGCTCCGGCGGCACGATCGTGCAGACCGCCGAGGAGGCGGTCGAGGCGGTCGCGGCCGGCCTGGCCCACCCCGAACGCCACTCCGAGCAGCGGCGCCGCATCGCCGCCGACCTGTTCTACAACCCCGGCCGGGCCACCGACTTCGCCGTCGACTGGCTGCGCCGGGAGTTCCTCCAGCCATCCGCCGTGTCCTGAGCTCCGGCTCCGGCACCAGCCAGCCACATCCCCTCCCGTGCAACGATCCACCATCCAGCCCCTGCTTCTCGCCGCCGCGCTGCTGGCCAGCGCCCCGGCCTGGGGCCAGAACCTCACCACCCGCGTCAGCGTCGCCACCGGCGGCGGGCAGACCAACGCCTCGAGCAACCGGGCCGGCATGGCCGCCTACGGCCGCTACGTCTGTTTCGAGAGCAACGCGACCAACCTCGTCCCCGGCGACCTGAACTTCGTCCAGGACGTCTTCGTCCACGACATGCTGCTCGGCACGACCGAGCGGGTCAGCGTCGGCGCCCTCGGCGTGGAAGCCAACGGCGAGAGCAAGCGTTCGGTGATCAGCGGCGACGGCAACCGCGTGGCCTTCATCAGCCTGGCCAGCAACCTGGTGCCGCTCGACCTGAACCTCACCTACGACGTCTTCGTCCACGACCGCCTGGCCGGGACGACGACGCGGGTCAGCGAGTCCGCCCTCGGCGTCGAGGGCAACGGCCTGTCCACCCGGCCGGACATCTCGGACGACGGGCAGTTCGTCGCCTTCCGCTCCCTGGCCTCGAACCTGGTGGCGAACGACCTGAACCTGGTCGACGACATCTTCGTCCGCGACCTGGCCACCGGCGCCCTCGAGCGGGTCAGCGTCTCGACCGCGGGGGTGGAGGGCAACGCCACCAGCGACCGGCCGTCGATCTCCGGCGACGGCTCGCGCGTGGCCTTCTGGAGCGACGCCGACAACTTCGTCGTCGGCGACCTGCCGCTGACCCGCGACGTCTTCGTCCACGACCGGACCACCGGCGAGACCATTCTGGTCAGCGTCTCCCTGACCGGCCTGCCCGGCAACGGCCCGTCCTCGCGGCCCGCGATCAGCGCCGACGGCCGCTTCGTCGCCTTCAAGAGCTTCGCCTCCGACCTGGTGCCGAACGACACCAACCTTGCCGGCGACGTCTTCGTCCGCGACCTGCTGCTGGGCACCACCGAGCGCGTCTCGGTTTCCAGCGCCGGGGTCGAGGGCAACGGCCTGTCCAGCGTGCCGTCGATCTCGGCCGACGGCCGCTTCGTCGCCTTCCGCAGCATCGCCAGCAATCTGGTGCCGAACGACTGGAACAACACCGAGGACGTCTTCCTCCACGACCGGACCACCGGCACGACCACCCTGGTCAGCCTGAACGACGCCAACGAGCTGGGCGCCGGCCTCTCGACCCGGCCCTCGATCTCGGCCGACGGGTCGATGATCGCCTATCAGAGCCTGGCGCCGAACCTGGTGGCCAACGACACCAACCTGGTGGAGGACGTCTTCGTCCACCAGGGCAGCGGCGGCATCCCGCTGCCGAGCCGCGACGTCGTCGTCCTGACCGGCCCGACCCTGCTCAGCACCGGCACCCAGGGCACCTGGACCTGGAGCCAGGCCCCGGCCGGGCGCCCGTGGTGGATGGCCTACTCCTTCAGCCTGACCGGCTCGGTGGTCGCCGGCCACCCCTTCGACCTCGGCCAGCCGGCCACGGTCCTGGCCCAGGGGGTGAACGACATCTTCGGGGCCGGCTCCTTCACGAGCCCCGTCCTGCCGGTCTCGCTGGCCGGCCGGACGGCCTACCTCGAGGTGG
>RFGR01000063.1 GCA_003696625.1 Planctomycetota bacterium | reverse complement strand
GATCCAGACTCCGGAACAGGCCGTCGCCTGCCGGATCGCCGGCGCCCACGGCGCGGCGGTGCTGCGGGCGGCGCGCGATCCCCGGCTGCTGGCCGAGCTGGCCGAGGCCTGGCGGCGGGCCGGGTGACTCAACCGGCGGCCGGCGGCGGGTCGAGCAGGACCCGCTCGAGCCGGCGGCCGGCCTCCTCGAGGGTGGCGAGATCTCCGTCCGGTCCGGCGCAGAGGACCCGACCGGGGCGGCCGTCCCGCGGCGCTTCGACCACGTAGGCGCGGCCCCAGGGGTCCACCGGCAAAAAGTGGGGGGGCGGCAGCACCGAGACCAGGTCGGCGGCGGCGCCCGTGATCCCGGCCGGCGGCTCGCCCGGGCCGCGCAGGAACTCGACCCCCTCCGGCCAGCCGGCGAGGTCCTCGCCGAGCCCGAGGAACAGGTGGCCGGCGAGGTAGTCCATCGCGTCGGTCGCCCGCCGCGCCCGCGCCCGGTCCATCTCGCGTCGGAGCGTCCCTAGAATCAGCAGCGTGGTGCCGACCGCGAGCAGCAGGATCCAGAGCGCCTCCCACCGGGTCAGGCCGGTGCGGGCGCGGACGGGGTGGACGGGTTGAGCCACGGCGAACAGACCCTGCACGATATCTTTCGCGACTCCTTCGTCGCAAGGCGCGGGTTGTCCGGCCCCGGCGACGACTGCGCGCGGATCCAACCACCGGCTCGGAGCCGCTTGGTGCTGAGCTGCGATCAATTGGTCGAGGGCGTCCACGTCGAATCCGGCACCTCGGCCCGGGCGATGGCCCGCAAGCTGCTCCGGCGCAGCCTGAGCGACCTGGCCGCCGCCGGCGCCTCGCCCTGGGCGGCCTCCTGGACGATCGCGGCGCCGGCCGACCGGCCGCTGGCCTGGCTGAAGCGCCTGGCCCGGGCCTTCGTCGAAGAGGCGGCGGCCTTCGGCTGCTCGGTGATCGGCGGCGACCTGAGCCGGGCGCCGGCCCTGGTCCTCTCCTGCACCCTCCTCGGCCGTGAGGGCAGCCGGCCGGCGCCCGGTCGCGGCGGGGCCCGACCCGGGCACTGGTTGGTCGTCACCGGCCGCCTCGGCGACGCCGTCCGCAGCGGCCGCCACCTGCGGCCCGAGCCGCGGCTGGTCGAGGGCCGGATCCTGCTCGAGCGCTACCGGGCGGCGGCGATGATGGACCTGAGCGACGGTCTCGCCGCCGACCTGCCGCGGCTGTGCGCCGCCAGTGGGGTGGGGGCGGTGGTCCAGCTCGACGCGATCCCGCTGGCGCCGCCGCTCCGCCACGACGAGGCCGGCTGGCGCTCGGCCCTGGGCGAGGGCGAGGACTACGAACTGCTCGCCGCCCTGCGCCCGGCCGAGGCCCGGCGGGCGCTGGCCGACCCGGTCCTGCGCCGGGCCGGCCTGCACGTGATCGGGGACGTCGTCGCCGGCGCCGGCGTCCGCTGGGAGGTCGACGGCCGGGCGATCGATCCCGGCGCCGCCGGCTGGAGCCACGACTGGCGATGAACGAGTCCGGGACGATCGTTCGGACCAGCCGCGCGCCGGCCGCCACCGAGGCGCTCGGCCGGGCCTTGGGCGGGTTGCTCCGGCCGGGCGACTTCCTGGCCCTGCGCGGCGAACTCGGCGCCGGCAAGACCACCTTCACCCGCGGCCTGGCCGCCGGCCTGGGCGTCCGCGACCGGGTCACCTCGCCGAGCTACCTGCTCTGCCACGAGTACGCCGCACCGACGCCCCTGCTCCACCTCGACGCCTACTTCGCCGAGCGGATGGAAGAGGTCCTGGCCGAGGGCCTGGCCGAGCGCTTCCCGACCGCCGTGGTCGTGGTCGAGTGGGCCGACCGGATGGAGTCCTGGCTGCCTCCGGACCGGATCGAGGTCCGGCTTTCCGGGCGGGGGGAGGAGCGGCGGCTGGAACTGCGCGGCCTGGGCCCGGAAGCCCGCCGGCGGCTGGCGGCCCTGGCCGCGGCGGAAACGCAAAACGGCCTGAACCGCGGCCCAGACCAGCCGTTGGCAGACTGAGAGGCCGATGGGCGGCGGCTCCCGCGACCTGCTGGCCCGGTCCCGCGACGGCGATCGGGCGGCGTTGGCCGAGCTGGTCGGGTCGATGGGGCCGAGGCTCAAGGGCTTTTTCCTGCGCCTGGGTGCGCAGGAGGCCACGGCCGAAGATCTGACCCAGGATGTCTTCCTCCGCGTCCTCCAGAGCATGGACCGCTACCAGGAGAGCGGCCGGCTCGACGCCTATCTGCTTCGGATCGCCCGCAACCTCTGGATCGACCGGCGCCGCCGGGTCCGCCCCGCCGCGGCCGCCGAGGTCCTCCTCGAAGTCCCCGACCCGGTGGAGCCGGGGCCGAGCGAGCGGGCCGGTACCCGCGACCGGGCCGAGCGCATCCGCCGGGTCCTGGCCGGCTGTGACCCGGCGACCCGGGAACTCCTCGAACTGGCCGTCCTCCAGCGCCTGCCCTACGTGGAGGTCGGCAGGATCCTGGACATTCCGGTCGGCACCGTGAAGTCCCGCGTCCACTACGCGCTGCGGCGCCTGCGCGAGACCCTGGTCGAGTCCGGCCTGGAGGAGGAGGCGTGAAGGATCGCCCCGGCTTCCCGATCGAGGATCCCGAGCTGGCCGCCCTGGCCGAAGAGCTGCGCGCGGCCTGGCCGGATCCGCCGCTCTCGCCCGGTTTCCTGACCCGCCTGGAGGCCGAACTGCCGGCGCGCTGGACCTGGCGGCGCGCCCTCCGCCAGAACCGGCTGCTCCGCACCGCCGCCGCTCTGCTGGTCACGGCGGCCGCGAGCGTGCCGGTGATGGCGGTGGTCTCCCTGCTCGGCGGGCGGCGCCCGGCGCCGCCGCCGATCTCCTTCGAGCCGGCGCCGGCGCCGATCGTGCTGGCCGCCGGAGACGACGTCGCCGGCCTGGAGCTGGAGCCGCCCACCAGCCCGGACCCGGCCGAGGTCTTGGATCGGAGCTGGATCGTGGCCCTGGACCGCCTGAACCGGCTGCGCCGGGCTTCCTTCCGCTGGCACCGGATCTTCCCGCCGGCGGACGCCGGCGCCCCGGCCGACGCCCTGCCGGCCGGCCCGATCGGAACCGGCCTCGGCCTGCGGCTCGGCCTGGTTCGGCCGGAGGAGGTGCCGGTCCTGGCGGCGCCCTCCGCGGCCTCCGCCGTCGACCTCTGGCTGGAGCTGGAGCGCCGCCTGGCCGGCGAGGACCAGGACACGCCCGGTCCGGACCTGGCCGACCGGGTCCGGCGGCTCTGGAACGACCGACCGGGGGACCGGCCGTGGCTGGCCGGCTGGATCTGGATCCTGGACGGCCGACGTCCGCCCGAACTCGCCGCGCCGTTGCCGCTGCCGCCGGCGGCTTCCGGAGTATCCTGGACGGTCCTCGACCGCCGTCCGGACCTCTGGCCCGCCGATTGAGTCGCCTGCTCCTCCCGCTCCTCCTGCTTCCGGCCGTCGCCGCAGCCGCGCCGCCGGGGGAGCCGGTCTGGTCCGGACTCGAGGCGACGATCGCCCGTTCCACCTGGATCGTCCGGGCCGAGGTCCTCGCCGCCCGGCCGGTCGGCGGCATCGGTACCCACGTCGAAGTCAAGGTGCTCGAGACCCTGCAGGGCCCCTCCGGGCTCGAGCGCTGCAGCTATCTGACCGACCCTGGTCGGCTCGTCGCCCCGGGGGAGGAGGAGATCCTGTTCCTGCGCCCGCCGGCGCCTGGAGGCGCCCACCACCGGGTCGAGGGCCGGGTCGGCGGCCGCAGCCCGTTCCGCCGGGAAAAACTGACCTGGCTCCGGCGGGTCCTCGAACTCCGCGCCCTGCCGGCCGGGCGGCGCGGCAAGGCCTTCCTCTCCTGGTACCTGGAGGCCCTGCGCCGGCGCCCGCCGGACTGGCCCTTCTGGCGGGCGCTGGCCGAGATCGAGCGCCTGCGACGGGAGAACCCGAAGGAACTGCGAGCCCTCCTTCCCGCCGACGCACTGGAGCGGGCGGCCGAGGGGCTGGCGGAAGGCCAAGCCCGGCGACGGCTGCTCGACCTGGCCCGGTGGCGGCGGGAAGGAGCCGGACCGAACTGAGGCCGAAGCCGACTCCGGCGCCGCTATCCTGCGCCGTCGCACCATGCTGACCGCCCTCGTCCTCGGTCTCCTTGCTCCCGTCCTCCAGGATCCGGCCGAACCCGCAGCCGAACCGAGCGAACCGGCGGCGGAGACCCTGCCGTTGCGGCTGGAGGATGTCGTCCGCCTGGTCGCCGGCAACGCGCCGGCGCTGCTCCAGGCCCGGCTCCAGGCCCGGTCCGCCGCCGCCGGCGTGGAGGAGGCCTCCGGGGTGTTCGACCCGGTCTTCTTCGGCGACCTCACCTACAGCTACCGCGAGACCCCGACCTCCGGGGGCCTCTTCTCCGGCGGCCTGCCGACCCAGCACGTCCGCTCCTGGCAGGCCGAGCAAGGTCTGCGCAGCACCCTGATCAGCGGCGGCACGGTCCAAGTCGCGGTCAGCGAGACCTACTCCGAGGACAACCTGCCGCCGAGCTTCTTCGGCTTCAACCCGGAGTCGAACATCGGCCTGAACTTCAACCTCACTCAACCGCTGCTGCGCGGCGGCTGGCGGTTGAACGCCGAGTACTCCCGGCGCAGCGCCGAACTCGGCGCCGACCAGGCCGGCGCCGCGGTCCGCCGGGCCGAGGTCGACACCCTCCAGGCGGCGGTGGACGCCTACTGGGACCTGGCCTTCGCGATCGAGGACGTCAAGGTCAAGGAGTTCTCGCTCGACCTGGCCCGGGAGCTGCGCGAGGTGACCCTGGCCCGGTTCCGGGTCGGCTCGGCGGCGGAGGTCGAGGTCGTCCAGACCGAGGCCGACATCGCCACCCGGACCGAGGCCCTGCTCACCGCCCGCAACCGGGTCGCCCAGGTCCAGGACCGGCTCCGTCTGCTCCTGTTTCCCTTCGACGACCAGAAGGACTGGCGGGTCGAGATCGTGCCGGTCAGCGAACCGCCTGAACCGACTCCGGCCGCGATCGACTGGGAGGAGGCCTATCGGACCGCCCTCGAGCACCGTCCCGACCTGCTGCAGCTCGAGACCGACGTCGAGCAGAAGCGGCTGGACTGGGAGGTCGCCCGGCGCAACCGCCTACCCCGCCTGGACCTGATCGCGACCGGAACCTCGGCCGCGATCTCCCGCCAAGTCGCCGACGCCTGGAGCACCGTCAGCGGCTTTTACTACGCCGGCTACTCGATCGGCCTGTCCTTCGAGCTGCCGTTCGGCAACCGCCAGGCCGCCGGCGCCGAACTCCGCACCCGCCACGCCTACGAACTCGCCCAGCGGACGCTGCGCGACCAGCGCAACCAGGTCGCCGGCGAGGTCCGCGAAGCGGTCCGCAACCTGAACTACCAGGCCGAACGGATCGAGGCCACCGCCCTGGCCAGCCGAGTCGCCCGTCGCCAGCTCGACGCCGAGCAGCGGCGGCTGCGCGAGGGCGCCTCGACCAACTTCCAGGTCCTCCAGTTCCAGCGCGACCTCGAGGCCGCCCTGAGCGCCGAGAAGAACGCCCGCATGGAGTACGCCAAGGCGCTGGTCCGGCTGCGGACGGTGCAGGGCTTGGACTGGGCGCCGGCGGCCGAGGCGCCGCCGCCGGCCGAGGCCGGCTCCTGAACTCAGGCCGCCCGCCCGAGCGCCAGCCGGCGCAGGTCCTCGAGCCGCTCCAGGCGCTGGCAGCGGCGCCGCATCTCGGCGGCGCCGGGGGTGTCGCGGAAGAAATCGGCGGCCAGCCGGCGCATGATCCGCATCCCGATCCCCTCGCCGTGCAGAGCACAGACGCCTTCGGCCAGCTCGATCAGCAGCCGCCGCCGCTCCGCCGCCGCCGGCGGCGGCGGCTCCGGCCGGCCGTCGATCTGGGCGGCGAGCCGGGCGAACAGCCAGGGCCGGCCGAGGGCGCCGCGTCCGACCGCGATCCCGGCCACCCCCTGGGCCAGGAGTTCCGCCGCCCGCTCCGGACCGTCGACGTCCCCGTTGCCGATCACCGGCACCGAGACCGCGGCGACCACCTCGCCGATCAGCCGGTAGTCCGAACGGCCGGCGTACTTCTGCTCGCGGGTGCGCCCGTGGACCGTGAGGACCTGCACCCCGGCCGCCTCGAGCAGCCGGGCCACCTCGGGCGCGTTGCGGTGGGCGTCGTCCCAGCCGGCCCGGATCTTGGCGGTGACCGGGATGCTCACCGCCGACGCCATCGCCTCGATGCAGCGGGCGGCGGTCTCCGGCTCGCGCAGCAAGGCGCTGCCGCCGCCGCCGCCGGTGATCTTGGGCACCGGGCAGCCCATGTTGAAGTCCACCGCGTGGAAGCCCAGGTCCTCGACCCGGCGGGCGGCCTCGGCCAGCAGGGCCGGCTCAGTGCCGAAGAGCTGGGCCGCCACCGGCACCTCGTCCTCGCCGCGGGCGAGCAGGCGCAGGGACTTGCGGTCCTGGTGGACCAGGGCGCAGGCCGAGACCATCTCGGTGGTGGTCAGTTCGGCCCCGAACTTCCGGCACAGGCGGCGATAGGCTAAGTTGGTGTTTCCCGCCATCGGCGCCAGCGCCAGCCCTCGCCGGACGAGGTGCGTCCCGAGCCGGAAGCCGGTGCGCGGACGGACGGCGGACGCAGGCATGAGGGCAGGATTCTACCCGTGGCGAACGACGGTTCCGGCCGTCCTCCTGCTGCTGCTCGCCGTCTCCTGCGGCGGCGGCGGGCCGGCGGAAGAGGGCGGAGGCGCCGAGGCCCAGGCCGCCGTCCTCCGCACCACTTATCAGCCGCCGGCGGACGGCGACCTGCTGCCGCGGATGCTCGGCCACTTGTCCGGCTCCTCGCGCGAGTCGCTCCACTTCGCTCTCGAGGAACTGCCCTCCTTCGGCGACCGAGCCGCCGAGGCCCTGGCCGCCGGGGTCGCCGAGCGCCTGCCGGATCCGGCCCGTTTCGCCGAACTCCACAACTACTGCAAGGGGATCGCCGCCTGCGGCCGCCGGCAGGACGCCGAGCTGATGCTGCGCGTCCTGCGCGAGTCGCCGGTGCCGTTGGTCCGCTCGGCCGCGGCCGAGGCCCTCGGCCGGATCGGCGGGCCGGAGCACTCGGCCGCCCTCTGCCGGATCCTGGAGCTGGAGAGCGAGCCGGGGCCGCTTCAGGCCGAGTACGCCGCCCTCGGCCGGCTCGGCGGCCCGGCCGCGGCCGCCTTCCTGGAGGAGCGGATCCGGGCCTGGGCCGCCGGCCGCCCCGGGACCACCGAGGACGGCAACCTGGCCTGGGGTCAGGTCCTCGAGTTGGACGACCCGGACGCGCCGGCCCGTCTGGCCGAACTGACCGAGCTGCTGCCCGGTCGGATCTTCCACGCCACCGCGCTGCGCCGCCGGGCCGAACTCGGCGACCTCTCGGCGGTCCCCGAGTTGCGGACGATGCTCGATCCGGCGGCGGTGCCGGCCGCCTCCACCCGCACCTTGGTGGTCGAGGGGCTCGGCTTCGCCGGCGACGCCGAGGGGGTCGTCGCCGCCCTCGACGACCCCGATCCGAAGGTGGTCCTGGCGGCGGTGAACGCTCTCAGCCTCGCCCCGTTCCGCGAGGCCCGGGTCGCCCACGACCGGCTCGAGGAGCTGGCCCGCGGCGAGGACCGCGACCTCGCCCGGGCGGCCATGCAGGCGCTCAGCCTGCGCGGCGATCGGCGCCTGCTCGAACCCTGGCTGCTTCGCGCCCGCGGCTACCCGAACGAGCCCTTCTCGGTCGAGGCGATCGACCTGCTCCAGCAGGAGGAACTCCGCGACGAGCGCACCTTTCCGGTCCTGCTCCAGGCCTGGGCCCAATCCGGCACCGAGCCCCGGATCGGGCTGCTCCGGGTCTTCGGCCGCCTGAAGGATCCGCGGAGCCTATCGATCTTCGAGGAACTCGTGTTCGGGCCGGACTCGGATCCCGACCTGCACCGGATGGCGATCACCCAGCTCGCCAATCTGGGCGAGGTCGGCGAACCGTTGCTGCTCCGCCTCGGCCGCGGCTCCCTCTCCGAGCAGGACGCCGAACCGGCGCTGACCTCCCTCGCCGCCCGCGCCCGCCAGGGCGACGCCGAGGCCCGCGAGCTCCTGATCCAGATCAGTCGGGATCCCGAGCGGCCGCCCTGGGTCCGGGAGGCGGCGCTGCCGCTGCTCGTCCCGACCCTGCGGCTGGACGCCTTCCCGCTCCTGCTCGAACTGCGCGACCTCGCCCGCTCCGCCGAGGAGCGCCTCGCGGTCGAGGACATCCTGAACGAGTTCTTCTGAGCCCACCGCCGACTCAGGACGGCGGCAGCCGGCGCCCGAGCCAGGCGACCGCAGCGATCACCGCCACCGCCGCCACGCCGACCGGACGACCGTCGGCCAGCAAGGCGAGGCCGGGCAGCGCCGGCAGGGCGGCCAGGCCCTGCCGGACTCCCCGCTGGACCCGCTCCGGAGTCCAGGACCGGTGCCGATCCGGCCAAGCCGGCAGGACCAGCCAGGCCGCCAGGGCCAGCGCTCCGGCCAGGAAGGCCGCCCACGCTCCGGCGCCTGCCTCGCGGGGAGCGGCCAGGAAGGGCGTGACCGCCGCCGCCAGCAGATAGGCGAGCGCCCGCATCCCGGGAGCGCCGCGCTCCTCGCGCGTCGCCAGGCGGGAGAGAAAAAGGACGTAGACCGCATAGGCGGCGGCGGCGGCCAGACCGCCGCGGTCGCCGAACAGGGAGACGCCGCCGGCCAGACCGGCGAAGGCCAGCGACAGGGCCCGCGCCACCGCCAGCAGGGTCGGTCCGATCAGACCGCGGAGGTTTCGGCCGCCGAGGTCATAGAGAAGCACGATCCCGGCCAGGGCCGTCGCCGCCTCGGCCGCCGAACGGGGCAAAGCGGTCCAGGCCAGCCCGAGGCCGGCGGCCGGAAGCAGCAGGCCGGCGGCCAGGGCCGCTCCGGCCGGAACCCGACCGGCCGGCAGCGGGCGCTCGGGCCGATCGTAGGCGTCCGCGGCCCGGTCGGCCCAAGCGTTCAGGACCATGCCGCCGTGGTAGAGGAGGAGCAACACCGCCGCCGGCGGCAGCAGCTCGACTCCGAGCGGCAGCCCGGCCAACAGGGCGCCGGCGGCCACGTCCCAGAGGATCGTCGGCGCCAGAGCGAGCCGGAGAAGCTGACACCAGGCCCGCACCGGCTCAGCCGAACAATCGGTCGAGGTCGTTCATGGTCACGAACAGGATGAGCGAAAAGACCGCCACCAGTCCGGCCAGGTTGAGCCAACCCTGGGTGGACGGACTGAGCGGCCGGCCGCGGACCATCTCGATCAGGACGAAGAGCATGTGGCCGCCGTCCAGGGCCGGCACCGGCAGCAAGTTCAGGACCGCCAGGTGGATCGAGATCATCGCCAGGAAGAACAGGAGCGGAATCAGGCCCTCGCTGGCGAAGCTGTGGGTCAGGGTGCCGATCGTGATGATGCCGCCGAGGTTGCGCGAGTCCACCGAGCCGCTCAGCATCCCGCGGATGGTGTCGCCGATCTCGAGGATCATCCGCCGGGCCTCGGCCAGCCCGGTGGCGATCGCCTCGACCGGGCCGTCGGTGCGCACCACCTCGCGGTCGGCCTCGAGCTGGAAGCCGAAGTCGGGCCGCGGCAGCGGCCGCGGCTCGATCACGACCGGGAACGGATCGGGCCGGCCGGGGCGGGAGACGAGCAGGCGAAGCGGCCCCTCGGCGGTGCGCACGATCCGCCCGAGGGTGGCCATGTCCGGGATCTCGCGGCCGGCGGCGCGGAGGATTCGGTCGCCGTCGGCTAGGCCGCTGCCGTCGGCCGGTCCGCCCGGGCGGACGCCGACCCGGACCTCCTCGCCGCCGTCCAGCCACAGACCGGCGACCAGGTCGGCGGCGTCGATCGGCGGCAGCGAGAGGCGCTCGTGCCGGCCCTCCCGCTCGATCTCGAGATCCAGGCCCTCGGGGTGGCGGAGGGCCTCGATCGCCAGTTCCGCCATCGCCCGCACCGGCCGGCCGGCGGCCCGGAGGATCCGGTCGCCGGGGCGGAGGACCGCGGCCAGGCGGGGATCCCGGACCTCCTGGACCTCGTTCAGGAGATGGAGAACGCCGATCTGCGGCGGATCCTCGGCCGTCGGCGCGGTGCGCTCGAGCCGGGCCTCGATCCGCTCGCCCTCCCGCTCCACCGCCAGAACCAGCGGGCCGCTGGCGAGCAAGGCGTGCTCGAGCAGCAGCCGGGCGGCCTGACGGTCGCGCACCGGTACGCCGTCCACACCGATCAGACGGTCGCCGTCGCGCAGCCCGGCCTCCTCGGCGACCGAACCCGGGCGGATGCGGAGGGTCAGGCTCGGACTCCAGAGCGACGGCGCCAGGCCGACCCGGCGGACACCGGCCTCCTCGTCGTAGGCGGGGCGCAGCCGGACCTGCCGGCGACCGCCGTCGGGCTCGGCCAGGTCGACCACGACCTCCTCGGCCTCGCCGAGCGCCACCGCGGCGGCGAAGGAACGAAAGGCGTGGATCGGCTCCCCGTTCACCGCCAGGATCCGCTCCCCCTCGCGCACCCCGGCCCGCCAGGCCGGGCCGCCCGGCTCGACCTGGCCGGCGACCGGCGCCTCGAAGGGGACCCCGACCGCGAACAGAATCGGGATCAGGACCAGCGCGAACAGAAAGTTCATCAGGATCCCGCCGGAGAAGATCAGCAGCCGCCAGCCCGGCGACTGGGCTCCGAGTTCCTCCGGCAGCGGCGGCCGGGTCTGGTCCTCGCCGGCCATCCGGACGTAGCCCCCCAGCGGCAGCAGCGAGATCCGGTAGTCCGTGTCGCCGCGCCGCCAGCCGAACAGGCGCGGCCCGAAGCCGAGCGAGAAGACCTCCACCCGGACCCCGGCGGCGCGGGCGGCGAGGAAGTGGCCGGCCTCGTGCACGAAGAGGACGAGGCCGATGCCGAACAGGGTGAGCAGGAAGGGCAACACGCGGTCAAGGAGTCCGGGCGGCGACCAGCGATCCGGCCAGGTCGCGCGCGGCGCGGTCGGCTGCGCGGATCTCGTCCAGACTGGACGCCGGCAGTCCCGACAGCCGGTCGAGGACCTCGGCGCAGATCTCGGCGATGGCCGGGAAGGCCAAACCGCCGGCGAGGAAGGCCTCGACCGCGACCTCGTCGGCGGCGTTCAGGACGGCGCCGGCGGCGCCGCCGGCCTCAGCCGCCCGGTAGCCGAGGGCCAGGGACGGATAGCGCTCAGGGTCCGGGGCGCTGAAGGTGAGTTCGGCGAACAGGGCGGGGTCGAAGCCGCGCAACGGCGCCGGCTGCCGGCCCGGGGCGTGCAGCGCCCAGTGGATCGGGAAGGCCATGTCCGGCGGCCCCATCTGGGCCAGGACCGAACCGTCCACGAACTCGACGAAGGAGTGGACGACCGATTGGCGGTGGATCAACACCTCGATCGAGGAGGCGGCGACGCCGAACAGGACCTGGGCCTCGAGCACTTCCAGCGCCTTGTTCATCATCGTCGCCGAGTCGATCGTGATCCGCGGGCCCATGTCCCAGTTCGGGTGGGCCAGGGCCTGCTCGGGCCGAACCTCGGCCAGCTCGGCCAGCGGCAGGTCGCGCAGGGCGCCGCCGCTGGCGGTCAGGAAGAGCCGACGGACCTCCGGCCGGCTGGCGCCGTTCAGACACTGCTGGATCGCGCAGTGCTCGGAGTCGACCGGGATCAGGCGGCCGCCGGTGCGCTCGGCCAGTTCGGCCAAGAGGGCCCCGGCCAGGACCAGGGACTCCTTGTTGGCCAAGGCCAGGTCCCGGCCGGCGGCCAAGACCGCCTCGGAGTAGGCGAGGCCGGCGGCGCCGACCACCGCGTTCAGGCACAGGTCGTAGCCCTCGCCGGCGCGCAGGAAGGCGAGCAGCCGGGCCTTTTGCTCCGGTGCCGAGGTGAGGAAGAGGGAGCAGCCGGGCAGCTCCCGGGCCAGCTCGGCCAGGCCGGCTCCGTCGGCGTGGGCGGAGAGGCCGACGACCTCGACCGGCGAGGCGGCGCGGGCGAGGACGGCGAGGGCCTGGCGCCCGACCGTACCGGTGGCGCCGAGGACGATCAGGCGTCGGCGCGAAGCGGGCATGGCCCCACAGCATAGGACAGGTCGGAGAGGGGATAAAGCGACGCCGGAGGCGTAGAATCGCCGCCGCGATGAGTTCGGAGCCGCCGCGCCAGGGCCTCGACTACCGTTCCGCCGGGGTCGACATCGACGCCGCCGAGGACGCCCTCGACCGGATCAAGCCGGCGATCCGGGCCACCTTCGGCCGCCGGGTGGTGGCCGACGTCGGCTCTTTCGGCGGCCTGTTCCGCGCCGACGACCTCGGCCGCGAACCGGTCCTGGTCGCCACCACCGACGGGGTCGGGACGAAGACCCGCATCGCCGCCGCCAGCGGCCGCTTCGACACCGTCGGCCGCGACCTGGTCCAGCACTGCATCAACGACGCCCTGGTTCAGGGCGCCGAGCCGCTGTTCTTCCTCGACTACGTCGGGGTCGGCCGACTGCGGCCGGAGCGGGTGGCGGCCCTGATCGGCGGCGTCGCCGCCGCCTGCCGCGACCACGGGGTCGCCCTGCTCGGCGGCGAGACCGCCGAAATGCCGGGGGTCTATCCGGAGGACGAGTTCGATCTCGTCGGCACCCTGGTCGGCGTGGTCGAGCGGGAGGCGGTGATCGACGGCGGCCGGGTCGAGGCCGGCGACGTCTTGATCGGGCTGCCTTCGGTCGGGCTGCACACGAACGGCTACTCCCTGGCCCGGCGGATCGTCGAGGAGCGGATGGGGCTCGGCTGGGACGATCCCTTCCCCGGCGCCGCCGGCGCCACCGCCGCCGAGGTGCTGCTGGCGCCGCACGCCTGTTACCTCGAAGCCTTGCGCCCGTTCCTGCGCGACCCGGCCCTGCACGCGCTCGCCCACATCACCGGCGGCGGCCTGGCCGGCAATCTGCCGCGGGTCCTGAACGGACTGGGCGCCCGCGTCGCCCGCTCGGCGGTGCCGCCGCTGAACGTCTTCGAGCAGCTCGTCGCGGCCGGCGGCGTCGAGCGCGACGAGGCCTGGCGGGCCTTCAACATGGGCGTCGGCATGGTTCTGGTCGTCGCGGCCGAGGAGGCCGACCGGATCGAAGCGGATTTGGCCGAAGCCGATCGACGGCCGTTCCGCCTCGGCGAGGTCACCGGGCCCGGCCCGGGGGTGTCTTGGCTGGACTGATTTCGTTCCTGCTTCTGCTGCTCGCCCTTGGCGGGGGCGGCGGCGAGCCGCGGCTCGCCGCCCGGCGGGCCCGGTTGCTCGAGCGCCTCGACGCCTTCCTGGCCGCCGCCCCGGCCCAGCCGGACGAAGCGGCCCGCCGCCGCCTGTTTCACTTGGTCCGGCGCCTCGACCACTCCACCGATCCGCGGGTCGAGGCCGGCTGGCGCCTGCTGGCGCGGTCCGGCGGCGACCGCGACCGGGCCAATCTGATCCTGCACGAACGCCGGCACCGACTACCGCTCGACCCCGAGGCGGCGGCCGCCGGCGGCCTCGAGACGACCCTGGAGCTGTGCCTGGCGCTGTGGGGGGAGGGCCGCCTGGCGGAGACCGAGGCGGCTCTCGAACAGGCCCTCGCCCGCTGGCCGGAGGACGCCCGGCTGCGCAGCAACCTGGCTTGGTTGCGACTCGAGGCCCCGGCCGCGACCGAGCTGCGGTCCGCCGACCCGCGCGATCTGGCGCTGGCGGTGCTCGTGCGGAGGGACCGGCGGCGGTGAGGCCGGGCGCGGTCTGCTTCGCCGCCCTCGCCCTGCTGCCCGGCGCCGCCCGAGCGCTCGCCCCGTCCCAGACGGTCCCGGCCGCGGTCGAACCCTTCCCGGAACCGGAGCGCGGACGGCTGGTGGCGGCCTTGGCCGACTGGATCCGGGCGGTCGAACAGGGCGACGAGGCGGCGGCGGCGGCGGCCGCCGCCGCGGTGGGGGAGCGGGTCGACGGACTCGCACGCCTCCTCGGCCGCGACCCCCTGGCCGAGACGGCCGCCTGGACCGACGTCCTCGCCGCCGCCCTGGGTCCGGCGTCGCCGCCGCCCCCGGGCTGGCACCGGCGCCGCAGCTCCCGCTTCGGCCAGGACTACCGGCTGTTCGTGCCGGCCGATCCTCCGGCCGGTCCCCGGCCGCTGCTGGTGCTGCTCGGAATCGCCCCGGAGGCGACCGGGGACGAACCGGCCGACTCCGCCTGGCCGCCCGGCCAGCTCGTCCTGCGCCTCGACCTGCCGTCCGCCGATCCCGAGCAAGTGCTGGCCGAGGGACGCCGCCGTCTGCTCGACGCCCTGGCCGAGGTGCTGCGGCTGGCCCCGGTGGACCGGAATCGGATCCATCTGGTCGCCCGACCGGGCGCCGGCACCGCCGCCACCCTCCTCGGCGGCACGATGCCACATTTCTTCGACCTGGTCGCCCTGGCCGGCCCCGGCCATTGGTGGGCCGGCTGGCCCTGGCAGGAGAGCGTCCGGCGGGCCCTGCGCAGCTTCCTGCAGGTCGCGCCCCACACCACCTTGCCCGGCCTGCTGTTCCCAACCTGGCCCGCCCGGCTGGACTTGAGCGGACCGCGGCCGGAGCGTTCGCGGCAGGTCCAACTCGTCCGCCTCCTTCACGCCGCGCGGGACAATCTCCTCGCGGCCGGGGGCGGGGAGGACCAGAGCCGCTTCCTCGCTTTCGGCGACCTCGCCGGCGCCCTGGCCTGGTGCGAGACGACGCCGCCGCGGCGACCGGATCCAGCCTCTTTCGAGTTCGCCGTCCTCCATCCCGCCGCCGGCCGCGCCTGGTGGGCCCAGGCAACTTCCTTCGAGCCGGACGGCCGCGCCGGTCCAAGCCGCTTCCGCCTGCGGGCGGACCGGGAACGGAACCGGCTCGAAGTGCGCGGCAGCGGCGTCCACTCGCTCGACCTCTACCTGAACGACCGGCTGCTCGATCTCGAGCGCCCAATCGAGATCCGCCATCTCGGCTCTGATCGAATCTACCGCTTCCAGGCCCGGCGCAGCCTGACCACCCTGCTCGAGAACTTCGCCCGCAACCCCGACCCCTGGTCCCTCTATCCGGCGATGATCCGGGGCCTCGACCTGCAGCCCGCCGCCCGATGACCGCCCTCCTCGCCGCCGCTCTCGCCGGCTTCGCCGCCCTCAGCCTGGAGATCCTCGGGGTCCGCTGGCTGGCGCCCTGGTTCGGCACCACCTCGCTGGTCTGGACGAACCAGATCGGGGTCGTCCTGGCGGCGATGGCCGCCGGCGCCGCCCTCGGCGGCCGCCTGGCCCGGAGCGGACGGCCGCCGCTCCCGACCGCCGCCGTCCTGCTCGGCGGCGCCGGCCTACTGCTCGCCCTCGCCCTCGCCCTCCTCGGGCCGTTCTGCGCCTGGCTGCTGCCGCCGGACCTCCGCCTGGAGGAGGCGGCCGGGATCGCGGTCGGCGGGTCCCTGGCCGGGGCGCTGTTGTTCTTCGCCCCGCCGGTCCTGCTGCTGGCGATGGTGGCGCCGCTCCTGGTCGAGGCCCGTTCCGCCGCCCGCGGCGCCGGTCGCGCCGCCGGCGAAGTCTCCGCCGCCGGCACCGCCGGCTCGCTGCTCGGCGTCTTCGGCTCGACCTACCTGGCCCTGCCGGTCCTCGGCATCCGGCCCACGCTGGCCCTGGTCGCCGCCGCCCTGGTCCTGGCCGGCGCCCTGCTCGCCTCGGCCGGCCGTCGTTGCCGGCGGGCGGCCCCGGCGCTGCTGCCGTTGTTGCCGCTGCTGGCGCCGGACCCGGCCGCGAACGCGAATCTGCCGGCGCTGCCCGGCCTCGAGAGCGAGGTCCGCGAGGTGCGCGAGACGCCCTACCAGCGCCTGCGGGTGGTCGAGTTCCGCGACCCGGCCGCCCCCGGCCCGGTCGAGCGCTGGCTGCAGATGAACGAGGGGCTGGACAGCTACCAGTCGCGCTGGCTGCCCGATTCCCCCTGGCCCGGCGGCTACTACGACCTCTTCGCGCTGGCCCCGTGCTACGCCCTCGACGGCGCGGCGGCGGACCGTCCGGTCCGCTTCTGGTCGATCGGCCACGCTTGCGGGGCCGCGCTCGGCCCGGTGGCGGCGGTCCTCGGCGGGCGCGACTGGCGGGCGGTCGGGGTCGAACTCGATCCGGCCGCGGTCGAGCTGGGACGGAAATGGCTTCCGGCGACGGCCGCGGCCGCAGCGCGGACGGAGGTCGTCATCGGTGACGGGCGGGTCGCCCTGCGCGGCGCGCCGCCCGACCTCGACTTCCTGCTCGTCGACGCCTACGCGGCCCAGTTCGAGATTCCCGGCCACCTGGCCACGCTCGAGTTCTTCCGCGAGGCCCGCGCCCACCTCCGACCCGGCGGCGTCCTGGCGCTGAACCTCGGCACCGCCGCGCGCCGAGCCGGCCGCGGGCGGACCGTGCGCGGCATCCTCGGCGGCCTGGTGGAGGCCTTCCCGGCCGGCGGGGTGCGCCTGCACGAGGTGCCCTTCGCCCGCAACGTGGTCGTTTTCGCCCGCCGCGAACGGCCGCTGGCACCGCTCGACGCCCTGGCCGCGACGCTTCCCGGCGGTCTGCCCCGGGAACTGGCCGGTGCGGTCCTACCCGGCCAGGTCCGGGAAGGGCCGGCGCTCGACCCCGGACGACCGTTCCTCGACGATCGCTCCGACCTGGCCCTGGCTCTGGCGCGGGAATGGCTGGGAGGCGACTCGTGAGCGCCGCCGTCCGTGCCGTCGCGGTCGCCTCGCTGTTGATGTTCGCCGCCGACCGGCTGGGCGCCCAGGATCCCTGGGCGGTGCCGGTCGACGCCGCCGGCTGCCTGGCCCGGCACGCCGAACTCCGAGCGGCGCCGGAGGACGAGAACAACCTCGCCGCCCGCTTCCTGCTCCACTTCGCCTGCGGCGCCCTGGCCGAGGCGAGATCCGACGTCGCCGCCTTGCGCCGGCTCGCGCCTGAAGGTCCGCTCGGCTGGCGCTTCGGCCTCCGCCTCGACGCCCTCGATCCTTCCCGGCACCGGCGGACCCGGGCCGAGGCCGAACGGTTCTTGCGCCGCTTCGCCGACGACCCCACGGTCAGCCCGGCCGAGCGGCAGGCGGTCGCCGGCCTGCGCGACTGGCTGGCGGCCGAGCTCGAACACGCCGAGGCGGTCGCCGCCGCCGGGCGCCGGGCCCGCGCGGCGCCGTTCGCCGCCCTGGCTCTGCTCCTCGGCCTCGTCCTCCTCCTGCTCGCCCGGACCCGGGCCGACGAGGGATGAGTCGGGCCGCGCTCCTGGTCCACGGCCGCGACGGCGCCCGCGCCCTCGAGCCCCTGGCTCGCGAGGAGCTGGAAGGGCTGGCCCGGCGGCTGGTCCGGGAGGGTGGCGCGGCGAGCCGGCTGGCCTGGGAACGGACCGGTCTGCTCGACGCCCGACCGCTGCTCGAAACTTGGCGGCGCCAGGGCCTGCTCGAACTCCCACCGCCCCGCTCGGCCCTGCTTCGCTCCGGCCGGCACTTCGCGACCGGGCTCCGACTCCAGGTCGAGACCACCCTGGAGGCTCCGATCCTGCCGGCGGCGGCCGCCGCCCTGGCCGGCCTGATCCGCCGCCGGGGCAGCCCGCTCGAGGTGGCCGCGACCGTGGTGGCCGACCCGGGCCCGGTCCCCGGGCGAGCAATCGAGGCCGAGGACCTGCCCTGGATCCTCGCCGGCGAGACCCTTTGGTCCCCCCGTCTCGGCCGCTGCCGGGTCAAGCGGGTGACCGGCGGCGGCGCTCGCTTCCTCCTGCGCGCCCCGGCGGGGGAGGAGTTCGAGCGGACCGCGGCCGAGCTGGTGGCCGGCTTCCGCCGGCTGCCGCCGGGCCGGTTCCGGCGCCGCCGGCACGCGGCCGGGCCGAGAGACAACCCGGACGGAGCCGGTCCGACCGGCCCCGCCCGGGAGGAAGAAACGCGGCGGCCCTAGAGGATGTCCAGGATGCCGGTGCCGGCCGGATCGACCAAGGTGGCGACGGCGGCGCGGTAGTTCAGATCCTGGGCGATCTTGGAGTTCCAGGGCAGGATCTCCTTGTCGCAGACCAACCCCAGCGCCACGGCCGAGAAGGCGCGGCCGAGCGGCGTGAAGTCCCGGTCGTTCTCGAGCAGGGAGATCAGCGGCGTGATCGAGCGGTGATCACCGATGAACCCGATCGCCGTGGCGGCGGCCGAGAGGACCGACAGCGGCGGCCGGCCGTCCGGCGGATTCATGATCTGGAGCAGGATGTCGACCGCTTCGTGGTCCTGCATCAGGCCGAGGGCGATCGACGCCTGCTGGAGCAGAGCCGGCTGTCGGCGGCTCTCGGTGACCATCTCGGCGATGTAGTCGCGGTGGTCGCGGGCGCCCATCAGGCCCAGACCGACCGCGCAGTAGCCGCGCAGCTCCTCGTCGCGCGACTTCTTCATCGCTTCGGCCACGTCCTTCTCGGCCTTGACGTACTTCATCAGGCCGAGGGCGATCGCGAAGGCGCCCTTGTTGGCCGGGTCGCTCTCCTTTTTGAAGCGGGCCTGGACCGCCTCGGCGGCGACCTCGGGCATGATTCCGGACTGGGCCTCGTCGATCTTGAAGGCCATCACGCCGAGAGCCAGGCCGGCCCAGGGCCGGTAGGAGGTGCTGCCCTTGGCGGTCTCCTTCATCAGGAACTCGATCACGTCGTTCCGGATCGGGCTGCCGTCGGGCGCGCCGGCGCCGAGGTAGGCCAGCGAGATCGCGGAGTAGTTCTTCTGCTGGACGTCCTTGCCCTCGTCGGCGACCCGGACCAGGGTGTCGAAGATCTCCTTCTGGGTGGCCGGAGTGCAGGCCGGAGCGAGCATCCCGATCGCTTGGGTGGCGGATTGGAGCACCTCCGCCTCGGCCTTGCTGCCCTTGTCCAGGTAGGGCAGGATCTCGCGAGCGTAGCGGTCGGCCTGCTCGGGCGTGCCGGCGTTGCCGATCAGCTTGGCGATCGCGTTCGGGCAGTGGGCGCGGACCAAGTGATCGTGGCCGGTGTCGGCCAGCCAGGCGTTCAGGTTCGTGACGACCTCGTCCAGCTTGGCGCCCTCGACCCGGGAGAGGCCGAGCGAAATCACCGCGGCGACGCGGATGTCCTTCAGGGAACTCTGGTCGGTGGAGAGGATCGACCACAGGGTGTCGGCGATCGAGGCCCGGAAGGCGGGATCGTCGGAGGCGTAGGCGAGGAGGCCGAGGCCGTACACCGCGAAGGCACGGGTGCGGGCGGCGACGCCGGTCTGTTCTCCGGTCAGCTGCCGGCCCTCGGGCGTGTCGAGCGCCAGGGCCTGGAGCACCGGCAGCGACACCGGGTCCTGCAGGATGCCGTAGGCGAGGGCGGCGGTCTCGCGGATCTCCTGGCTGCCGACCGAGAGCAGAGGCTTGAACAGGTCGATCACGGTCGGGTCGAGGCCGATCTTGGCCAGGGCGACCGTGGCCGAGGATTGGATGTCGACGTTGTCGGTCTCCTCGAGCGCCTTGCGCAGGGCCGGAATGACCATCGTCGTGATCTGCTGGACGGTCGGCTTGAAGGTGTTGTTGCTCGTGTTGAACGCCTCCAGGCCGGTGAGCAGCTCGTTCTCGCCGGTGGCGATCGTGCCGCTGTGGACCTTCGCCTTCAGGTTCAGGAAGGGCTCCTTGTTGAACTCCCACCAGTAGACCCAACGGGTCAGGTCGTCCGACGGCGGTGTGCCGGTGGTGGCCTGCTTGGGCTGGTTCTGGGTGGGCGCGGTCGGGATGACCGGAGTGGTCGGCGTGCCCGGCGCGGCCGGGGTGGCCGGAGTGGCCGGCGTCGCCGGAGTGGCCGGGGTGGCCGGCGCGGTCGGGGTGGTCGGCGTCGCGGCGCCGCCGCCGCCCGGCGGCACGGTGTCGCCCGGGCCGCGGTAGGTGCCGCCGTGGGCGGCGAGATCGGCCCCGAGGGCCAGGGACGCGCACAGCGTCAGGAAGAGGAGCCAGCGGTTCATGCGTTTCTCCGAAGATGGAGTGGCGGAGGAGAATCCAGCCGTCACCCGGTCGGCAGCAAAGAGTGTACCAGCAGCGGCGGGGCGAGGGCGAATCCGGAGGTTACCCGGCGGTAACGGCGCCCGCTCCGGTTCAGAGCCGGTCGCAGACTCCGGGCCGCTCCGGGGTGCCGAGCAGGGTCGGGGGCGCCGCCCACGGATTCAGGAGGTCGAGGTAGGACTCGTTCCAGCGTCGGCCGGCCCGCTCGGCCAGGCGGCCGAGGGACTGGACGGCCGTGAGTTCGACCGCGAACGGGGCGCGGCCGTCCCGCCAGAGCCGGAGCAGGGGTTCGACCGCGGCCCGCAGGCCGGTCAGCCAACCCAGGCCGATCGCGGCCGCGTACTCGCCGCGGGTCTCGGCGGTGGAAGCCTCCATACCGGAGGTCAGGATCTCGAGCAGGAGATCCGGGGAGCGGCCGGCGAGGCCGAGGCAGGCGGCCTGGTAGTCCTCGCGCAGCGGATCCAGGCGCCCGAACTCGGCTGGAATCCGCTCGAGCAGGACGGAGGGACGGGCGAGGAGGGCGAGGCCGGCGACCAGCTCGGCCCGGAGTCGTGGATCCCCGATCTCGTCCAGCGCCGCCAGGAGCGCTTCCTCGGCCGGGCGGTGCCGCATCACGCCCAGGGCGAGGGCGGCGGCGGAACGGAGCTGCATCCGGTTCCGATCCGGGAAGGCCTCGAGGATCCGTTGCGGGACCGCGAGCGGCAGGGATCGGCCGTCCTCCTGGGCCAGCAGCGCCGCCCAGGCCAGGCCGAGTGCCGCCCAGCCGCGTTCCCGGTCCGGCCCGCGGGCCAGGCCGGCGAGCAAGGCCGGCAGGGCCCGGGTCTGGGCCACCGGATGCGTGCCGGCGCCGATCTCGGCCAGGGCCAGCGCCGCGGTGTGCCGAACGCGCGGGTCGGGCTCGTCTTCGAAGCACTCGACCAGGGGCTCGACCGCCACCGGAGCGAGGACCGGGATCGAGCCGAGGCGGCCGAGGGCCAGGGCCAGGGAGGCCCGGACGCGGACGTCCTCGCCGCGGGCCTGCAGCCGCTTGGTGAAGGCGCGCAGAGTCTCCCGGGTCAGCGGGCCGTCGCCGGCCCGGCCCAGCAGGCGGGCGGCCGCCACCGCCGCGGCGGCCCGAACCTGGTCGTGCCGGCGGGGGTCCCGGACCACGCCGAGCAGCAGCGGCGCCCGGTCGACGGCATCCGGACCGGGAAACTGTCCCAGGGCCAGAGCGCAGGCCACCCCGAGGTCGGGAGTCGGTTGCCGGCGGTCCTCCTCGAGCCCGGCCTCGAGGGCATCTGCGATCGCTTCGCGCAGGCCCGGCCAGGGCGTGGCCGGGGCCAGCAGGCCGAGGCCGTAGGCGGCGAAGGCCCGAACCCGCGGCGGCACCTCGTGGCGTCCGACCAGGGCCCGCCCCTCGGATCGGTCGGCGAGCAGGGCGGCCAGGAGGGGCTGCGACGGGGTGCCGCCGAGCACCCCCAGCCCGAGGGCGGAGGCCTCGACCACCCGCAGATCGGGATCGGCGAGGCCCTCCCGCAGCGCCCTTCGGACCGCCGCGCCCCGGCCGCATCGGGCGAGGGCGAACAGGACCTCAGCCCGCATCTCGGCCCGGCCGGGTCGTTCGCGCCAGGCTGCGAGCAGTTGCGGCGCGACGAGGTCGGGGACGGTGGCGGCGCCGGCCGCCGGCAGCGGCGGCGGCGCGGCCGCCGAGCGCCGGGAGCCCGGGGTGACCGGCGGCGCCGACTCGGGCGGCGGCGGACCGAGGAGCCGGGACCAGCGGTGCAATCGCCACCAGAACAGCCACTCCCCGTCCTCGGTCAGCGGCGCCGGCATCCGCACGGGCCCCTCCGGCCGGGAGTCCGGAACCGGCGGGATCGGCGGCAACGGGAAGAAGCGGACGCCGCTGGCGATCCTCGGCAGCGGTGGCTCCTCCTCCTCGCCGCCGCCGCCGCCCGGCGGGGGAGGGGCGGTCACGTCGGTCGGTCCCTCGTGGCGGATCCGGCCCTCCTTGCCGCCGACGGACCCCACCTGGGCCGCGGCCGGAGCCGCGAGCAGGAGCGCCAGCAGCGCCGCCGCCCAGGCGGGAAGAGGGAACCGGGCCATGGTCCGAACTCTAGCCGAGGATTACCGGCGGGCAACGGGGTTCCGGTAGGGTGGAACCATGCGGGTGTTCCTGGTCCGCCACGGCGCGGTGGCGCTGCCCCGGCCCGGGGTCTTCTACGGTGGCACGGAGGTGCCGCTGAGCCCGACCGGGCGGGCCGAGGCCGAGGCGGCGGCCGAACTCCTGGCCGAAACGCAGCCGACGGCCCTCTGGTCCAGTCCGCTGGAGCGGGCCCGATCCGGCGCCGAACGAATCGCGGCCCGGCACCCCGGCCTGGAGGTGCGGATCGATCCGGGCCTGCGGGAGATCGACCGCGGGCGGTGGACCGGCTTGCGGCCGGAAGAGATCGAACGGCGGTGGCCGGGTCAGCTCGCCGCCCACCGGGCCGACCCGGAATCCTGGCGCGGCCACGGCGGCGAGTCCCTCGGCGACCTCCGCCGGCGGGCGCTGGCTGCCTGGCGGCGGATCCTGGAACGGTCGGGACCGGGTGACCTGATCGTCGTGTCCCATCTCCATCCGACCCGGGCGATCCTGGCCGAGGCCGCCGGACTCCCCCTGGCCGCCTGGCCCGATTTGCAACTTCCTACTGGGTCGGTCAGTCTGCTCGAGGGGCCTCCGGAGGCCCTGCGGCCGATTTGGATCGGCCGGACCAAGCCGGCAGGAAGGCCTGTTTGAACACCAAGGTCCGCCAGTGGGCGCGGACGACGAGCTGCTCGCTGCCGTCCCGCCGGATCCGATACATCCGAACCTCCCAGTGGACCCGGCCGCAGCGCCGGCCGGCATCGGGATCGAGGGAGAGGATTCGGGTCTTGCCGTAGATCCGGTCGCCGGGCCGGACCGGCCCGAGATAGTCGGCGTCGGAGTGCTCCAGGGCCAGGATGTTCCGACCCATGATCCCGTACTCGTAGGCCATCCCGGCCAACAGGGCGTTGAGCAGGAGGCCGTGCGCGACCAGGCCGCGGTGATGCGTCCGGCGGGCGAACTCCGGATCGGTGTGGACCGGGTTCCGGTCGCCGGTCAGTTCGGCGAAGGCCAGGATGGTCTCGAGCGGCAGCTCCCGCACAGTGGAGCGATGGGTCTCGCCGATGACGAAGGATTCGAACGGCCGGCACTCGGACCGGACTTCTCCCGAGCTTTCCACTTCGTTTTCCACAGCCTTGTCCACAATCGGCGTTCCCGCGGCCTGAAGGGGACAGGAGGCCGCCCGGGAGAGCTGGAATCTTAGGCTGCCGGTGGATCCGGCACAACCGAAAAACAACATAATATATATTATCGGACGTTTCAGGGAAACAGGGGGATCCGGGAAAGGACCTGGGAAGCCCCGCCCTCCGGCCCTACTCTTGCCCCGATGCCCAGCCCCGATCCGGCCCCTGCTCCGATCCGTCGCTTCCACCCGAACCGCGTGGAGTACGTCCTGCCGGCGCCGATCCTCCCCGGCGGCTGCTGGACCGAGGACCGCCCCGGCGCCACCACCGGTCACCCCGGGGTCGACGCGCTGCTGGCGGTGCCCGGCGTCGCGATCCTCACGCTGCGGGACGACCGGATCCGGATCGTCCGCGATCCGGCCGTGGCCTGGGAACCGATCCTGGCCGCGGTCCAGGAGATTCTGGTCCGGCACTTCCTGCCCGAACCGGAGCCGTTCCGGCCGCCGGCGGCGCCGGATCCGGCCTCGGCTCAGCCGGCCTGAGGCCCCAGCGCCTCGGCCGGGATCCAGGCGGCGGCGCGGAAACGGCCTCCCTTCCAGACCCCGCGGACCAAGTCTCCGACCCGCAGCTCGGCGACGCAGTCGTCCGGGATTCCCTCTACCGGGAGGAGTTCCCCGTCCTCGGCCTGCACCTGGAGCGGACCGACCTTGGCCAGGCGGGCGCTCGCGGTGGCGGCCGATCCGGCCAGGGCCAGATTGCAGGCCGCGGCCCGCTCCAGCCGTCGCCCCAGCTCTCCGTCCAGACCCGCGTTCAACTCCGTCAGCGGCTCCTGCTGTTCCCGCTCGGCCCAGGCCAGGAACGGGCGGAGCAGGCCGAGGGAGCGCCGCAACCCACCCGGTTCGGCCGTCCCGGCGCCGAGCAGAAAGGCCGCGATCTGGTGCGGCGGCAGCGGGCGGTCCTGGTTCCCGGCGGCGACCCGTGCCAAGAACGCCTCGAGGTCGGCCAGACACCGGTCCTCGGCCGGTGTCAAGCCCCCGCCGGTGGCCTCCCGCTCCCATCGGTAGCTCTGGAACAGGATCGACGGCGCCGGGCGGCCGACCGGGCCGAAAGGCTCCGGATCGGGCCGCTCCGCGGTCTCGCCGGCGGCGAAGCCGAGGTCGGTCTCCAGCCGCCGCAGGGCCTCTTCGGCGCTCATGCCGGCCCGCCGCGAACGGTCGAAGCGCTCGAGGGCGGCGGCCGCGTCCCAGGTGTCCTCGTCGCCGCCGTCGGACCGGTCGCCCGCGGCCGCCGACCGCCGCTCGAGACCGGCCGCCCAGGCCGGCAGCAGGCGCCGCAACCGCTCCAGGTCCAGGTCGGTGTCGAAGGCCAGCCGGTCGAGCAGCGCCGAGGGGCCGGCCAGGCGGAGCTCCTCCTCGATCGCCGCCGCCGGCGGGTCGTCCGGCCCGGCCAGCCGGGTCCAGATCCGGCGGGCCTCCTCCGGCTCCAGGACCGCCTCCCCCACCGCGTCCCGGGCGGCGTGCAGCGGCTGGAACAGCCGTTCGCATTCGAGCTGGGATAGGCGCCGACGCGGGTTCTCGGCCCGCAGGCCGGCCAGGTCGGCCAGGGCGGCCTGCACCAGCCCCGGCGATTCGACCAGGAAGACGCCGGGCAGGGCCTCGTGCGAGCCGTCCGGGGCCGCCACGAAGCGGCCGACGACGAGCGCCTCGGGGCCGGGAGGCTCTTGTCCGGCCTGCTCCCTCCAGACCAGCGTGCGTGCGCTCCAGAGGTCCTCCAGGATCCAGGCTCCGTCCGGCCCGAGCCCGATCAGCCGGAAGATGCCGAGGTGGTTGTCGAGCAACCGCGCCCAGGAGGAGCCGGCGGCGGGCGCCTCCGGGCTCCAGGCGACCACCGGGGGCGCTCCGAGTGCCTCCGCGGGCCGTTCGAGAAGAAACCACTCCCGGAACCGGTGCAGGGCTCCCGGTCCGCCCGAGGCCGGGAAGGCGGCGAAAGCCGCTTGCCATTCCCGCTCCAGAGCCGATGATCGGGTGACCCTCGCTTCGAGCTCCTCGAGGAGTTCGAGCGGGGTTCGGGTGGACTCGGCGTCGGCTTGCATCGGAGGCGTCGGGCAGGAGAGAATCGCGGTGGTCGACTTCCTCGCTGACCTGGATTGGCTGGACTGGGTCGCCCTGGCCCTGGCCGCCTACGGCCTCGTGGCGGGCGCCTGCCGCGGCTCGGTCCATCAGTTTATCCGCCTTCTCGTCCTGCTGGCGTCGCTGGCCGTGGTCGGGCTCCTCGGCACGCCGCTGATCCGGCTGGTCGAGTCCCTGACCCGACCCGGCCCGGACACTCAGGTCCTCGGCGCCCGCCTGGAACTGGCGCTGTTCCTCGTCGTCCTGCCGGCCCTCACCCTCCTCCGCCGCCTGCTGGCCGGCGAGGGGAACGGCCCCCGCGGCTGGGGCGGCCGCCTCGGGGGAGCCCTGACCGGGCTGCTCGCCTCGCTGGTCCTGGCCAGCGTGGTCGGCTGCGCCGCCTATTGGATCGACGGCGGTCGGCGCCCGGTCGAGGCCCGGGGAGCGGTGGTCGGCCGCCGGATCGCCGAACTCGCCGCCTACCTGCCGTCGCCGCCCCGGCCCGGCTTCCTCGTGCCGAGGGCGTTCGCGGACTGAGCGAGGTCGGCGGCTTCGCGCGGCTCCCGCCGCCGCCGCCCGGCGCCACCGTGCAGGGTGAGCCGGTCCGGTCGCAGGCTGAGGCCGTCGCTGCGGGCGTAGCGGCTCAGCCACCAGGCCGGCGGGATCAGCGGCCGCGGCGAGCGCAGGACCAGGCAGTCCGGATCCTGGCGCTGCCAGATCGTCCGGCCGGGACCGACGCACCAACACCAGATCGCCCCGGCCAGAGCCAGGGCCGGCGGCATCTCCGGCAGCGGCGGCTTCTCGTTCTCCTCCGGAACGCCGAGCCCGAGGACGGCGAAGAGGACCGCGGTCGCCTGCTCCCCCTCCTCGAGGTCCTCCGGCCGCAGCTCCGGGGTCAGGGCCAGGTCGAGCAGCCGACGCAGCCGGTCGCAGAGCGCTTCCTGCTCGCGGGCCCGCGCCTCGAGCGCCGGCCGCTTCTCGGCCGGAGCGCCGAGCAGAGCCCAACCGGCGAGCAGATTGCAGCCGCCGGCGAGCCGGTGCAGGACGGCCCGCGCGGCGATCCCGACCAGTTCCCGCAGAACGGCCGGGGCCGAATCCCGGGGCGACGCCATGTCCCGAGCCTAGCGCGCCCGGCCCGGACCGAAAAGGGGCCGGGGCCGCCCGGCGTGGGCGGCCCCGGCGAAGCGGACCGACCGGCGGCCTATTGGATGACCTCGGCCAGCGGGTTGGTCAGCACGCCCTGGGTCTGGTTCAGGGCGTGGAGCCAGATCGGGTAGCCCGAAGCCGTCGGCGGCACCGGGCCGGTGAAGGAGGCCACGCCCTGGGCGTTGGCCACCATCGGCGGCAGCGACCGGTAGGGCGGGGTCAGGTAGACCGGGCCGTAGGGCGAGTTGATCGGGCCGCCGCCGACCAGCGAGTAGCCGACCAGGCAGACGTCGCCCGGGTTGTTGTTCGACACCTCGACCGTGGCCAGGCCGCCGGCGACCAGGTTGTAGACCGCCAGCACCGGCGGCTGCGGGCCGCTCGGGTAGACCTTGACGTCGTCGACGCAGACGCCGTCGTTGCCGCCCAGCTCGAAGTTGTCGGACTGGGCGATGCAGAGGTAGAAGTCGCCGTTGGTCGAGACCGTGCCGGCGCTGAGGTCGATCGCCGACTGCAGATCCCAGGCGGTGCCGGAGACCTGGACCCAGCTGTTGAAGACCTGCTCCCAATAGACGCCGTCGTTGGAGACCCAGACGCCGTCGTCGAGGCTGGACTCCTCGCCCAGGTTCCAGGCGTAGAAGTCGAGCAGGAGGCCGGCGGCGCCGGCGCCGTTCAGGCCGATCACCAGGCCGTTGCTGACGTCGTGGTTGCTGGTCATGCCGTTCGGCGTGCCGCCCATCTCGAGCATGTAGCTGCCGCTCCGGGGCGTGACCCCGGCGGCACCACCGGTGGTCGGACCGTTCTGACCGATGTTGCACCAGGCGTCCGGGTCCGGGGTGCGGGTCTGGGTGGTCAGCTCGTTGACCGCCATGTGCGGCGGCACGACGCCGGCGTAGCTGTCGAAGCCGTCGCTGTAGGAGCTGCCGACGGCGACGAAGGAGGTCGGCAGGTTCGGCCACTTGGCCGGCGGCGGCGGCGGCGCCTGGGTCGGGTCGTAGACGATCGCGTAGCCCTGGCCGTTGCCGCCCGGCGAGCCGTACTGCGAGGCGCCGCCGATGAAGTCCTCGACGCCGTCGAGGTTGACGTCGCCGCAGCGGTTGCAGGAGAAGCCGAGCCGGTCCGAGGTGCTGCCCTCGGCCACCATCAGGTCGGTGAAGGTGGCGCCGTCGATGACGTGGATCTTGCCGACGTCACCGCCGACGGTGGAATCCTCGCGCCAGCCGCCGACCAGGAACTCCTCGACGCCGTCGCCGTTGAGGTCGGCGTAGTCGGAGCAGGAGTAGCCGAACTCACCGCCGGTCTGGGTGCCGCGGATCGTCGCCAGGACGGTGCCGGTGTTGCCGGCGTAGACCCGCGCCATACCCGAACTGACGCCGTTCGTGTCGTCGCCGAGGGCGCAGGCCAGCAGGTCGGCCAGGCCGTCGCCGTTGACGTCACCGATCAGGGCGACGGCGTTGCCGAGGTGGTCTTGGGCGGCGTCGCCGTAGACGGTGAACAGCGGCAGACCCGTGGCGCCGGAGAACACCCAGGCCGCGCCGGCGTTCAGGAAGGTGGTGTCGTCGCCGTAGGCGCCGACCGCGATGTCGTTGACGCCGTCGCCGTCCACGTCCCGGCCGCCGGCAACGGAGTAGCCGAACTGGAGGTTGGCGCTGGTGCCGCCGGTCAGGGTGTAGATCACCTGACCGGTCTGGCCGCTGTAGACGTTGACGTAGCCGGGGTTGGTCGAGGCGCCGTCCTGACGCTGCCGGGCGCCGACGATGACATCGGCGTAGCCGTCGCCGTCGATGTCCCCGGCGCCGGCGATCGCGCAGCCCATCGCGTCGTCGGCGGTGGTGCCGTCCCACTGCCAGATCACGGACAGGGTGGCGCCGGAGTAGACGCGGACCATGCCGCCGCCCGAAGCGAGGTTGTCGTCGAGGCGGGCGCCGACCGCGAAGTCCGGGGTACCGTCGCCGTCGACGTCCCCGACCCCGGCGACCGCGCCGCCGAACTCGTCGGCCATGCTGTCGCCGTCGATGCTGAAGTAGGTCAGGCCGGTGGCGCCGTTGTAGAGCCGGGCCATGCCGGAGTCCTGACCGGTGTTGTCGTCGAGCGGGGCGCCGGCCAGGAACTCGGGGTAGCCGTCGCCGTTCAGGTCGCCGACACCGCAGGTGGCACGGCCGAGACCGTCGTAGGCGCTGTCACCGAGAACCTGGTAGATCGGCGCCTGGCCGAGCAGGGATCCGGCGAGCAGGATTCCTGCCGCCGGCAGAGCGAAGGGAAGAAGGGGGAACGTGCGCACTCCGAACACTCCTGGTTGGTGGATGACCGGGGGATGAAGCCGGGGCAGGCTTCCGCCCCGGCGGCACGCGACCCGAGGAGGCCGCGGGCCTCGCTTTCCATGATGCCACGAAAAACGGGTCGGGGAAGGAGGGTAGAGGCGGAAAATTGGGGAATTCCGAGCAAAAACGCGGTCAATCGGGTGCCGGAGAGGGGACTCGAACCCCTACTCCCTCGCGGGAAACGGATTTTGAATCCGTCGCGTCTGCCAATTCCGCCACTCCGGCGTCCCGTCCGCGGGGATGGCATCCTCCCCTCGCCGGCCGGCGGGGTCAACGGTCGCCGCGCCGGTCGACCACCCGGCCGCCGCAGCGCAGACCCAGGCCGGGGCGTTCGGCCGCCAGGTCGGCCGCGTCGTAGGCGACGCCGGGGAAGATCTCGAACGGTCCTTCCGCCGGCTCGCCGTCGCCGCCGGCCGCCCGCCACCAGGCCCGGGCGCGCGCGACCAGGGCCCGGCGCGAGGTGGCGATCGAGTCGTTGCCGGTCCGGTTCTTGACCGGCGCGAACTCCTCCTCGCGGCGGCAGAGCTGGACCACCGCCCGCTCCGCCCGCGGCAGGGCGTCGAAGACGAAGGTCTCGAACTTGACGCCGTCGCGCTCGACCGGCTCCAAGTCGGCGGCCAGGGCCCGGACCTTCTTCCGGGCCAGGTGCAGGTCCAGCCCCTCCCCCGCCATCCGCTCGGCGAAAGCCAGGTCGAAGACGTGGATGGCGATGTTGCCGGCCCGGAAGCGGAGGAGACCGTCCTCGGCCCGGGCCGCGGCCAGCTCCTCCGGCAGGTCCGAGTACTCGATGCAGCGCAGCCGGCCGCCGACCCGGGCGACCAGCCCCACCTTCTCGCCCGGCTCGGTCTTCTCGACCACCTTGACCGACATCTCGGCGCCGGCCGCGAGGTGGAGCCCGAGGAAGACCGGGTCGCCCAGGCGGGCGAGCGGGTTGTCGACCTGGGAGTAGTGGAGCAGGTCGATGCCGGCCGCGCGCAGCTCGGCGAAGACGCCGGCCGCGGCGAGAGCCCGGTAGAAACCGCCGTGGCCGTCGGGATTCCGGAAGAGCCGATCCGGCGCCGCCAGGAGCAGGCCGCCGTCCGGCGCCAGGGCCGGCAGCGTGCCCTGGCAGACGAAGCGGACGCTGTCCCGGCCGAGGCCGAAGAAGCTGCGCCGGGCGAAGAAGCGCCGGGTCTGCTCGTGATTGCCGGGGCCGGTCTGGATGATCCAGGGCAGGGCGGCGCCGGTCCGTTCCCGCAGCCGCCGGACCTGACCGGCCAGGATCTGGAACAGGCTGGCGCCGGTGACCGGACCAAGCGGGAAGGCGCCCTTCGGGCCGTCGAAGCCGAGCCGGGAGGCCTGGCCGCCGGCCACGGTGCAGAGGGCGACCCGGCCGTCGGCGAGGGCCTGCCAGCCCCGCTCGGCCGCCGCGCGGACCTCCGGCCGGTCCTCGGTCGAGGGCGGCGCCAGCTCGGGCGGCTCCAGCCCCTCCTGCGGCTCCGGCGCCCCGGCGGCCAGCGCCCGGCGCTGCCGATCGAGGGTGTCCCAGTCGAGCGCGGCCAGCTCGCGTCCGAGTCGGGCGAGGGCGTCCCCGCCGACCCGCCGGGCGGGCTCGAGGACGCCGGTCAGGCCGCGCGCGGCAAGGGCGTCGAGAACCTCCGCCGGCGGTTCAGACCTCACTTCTCGTCGTCTTCTCCGATCCGGTCGAGGGCTTCCTCGAACAGGCGGACCAGCAGCTCCAGCCGCTTCTCGAGCAGGACCTGCCGCCGAGTGATCTTCTCGACGATCGGCGGCAGCAGCGCCTCGAGGGTGTAGTTGTTGATCATGTTGATGATCTCGGCCCGCGAGGCGTCCGGCAGTCGGTGGAAGTGGTAGTGGTAGGCGTTGTCGAGCGCCTCGCGCGAGTGGTGCAGCGCCTCCTTGGTGAGGGCTTCCAGCTCGTCCGGGTCGTGCTCGACCTTGTAGAGTTCCTTGCGATACTGGCGCAGCGCTTCGGCGAATTTCTGCTTCACGGCGTCGGGGATGGGCCCGGGAACCGCCCGGGCGCGGGTCAGGACCAGCGCCGGAAGGCGAGACAGACGTTGTGCCCGCCGAATCCGAAGCTGTTCGAGATCGCGGCCCGGAACTCCTGTTCGCGCCGCTTCTCGGGGATGTAGTCGAGGTCGCAGCCGTTCTCGACGTCGGGGTGCTCGAGGTTGCGGGTGCCGTGGGCCACGCCCTGGTGCAGGGTGAGGGCGGTGACCACGGCCTCGATCGCCGAGGCGCCGCCGAGGAGGTGGCCGAGCATGGACTTGGTCGAAGAGATCGCTGCGGCCCGGGCCGGCCCCTCGCCGAGCGCGAGCTTCAGGGCCTGGCTCTCCATCCGGTCGTTGAGCTGGGTGGAGGTGCCGTGGGCGTTGACGTAGTCGACCTCCTCGGGCCGGATGCCGGCGTCCGCCAGGGCGAGCGTGATCGCCCGGGCCGGACGGCCGCCGGTCTCGTCGGGCGCGGTGATGTGGCCGGCGTCGTCGCTCTGGCCGAAGCCGGCCAGCTCGCAGTAGATGCGGGCGCCGCGGGCGCGGGCGTGGTCCTCGGCCTCGAGGACCAGCGCGGCGCCGCCGTCGGCCAGGACGAAACCGTCGCGGTCGCGGTCGAAGGGCCGGGAGGCGGCGGCCGGGTCGTCGTTGCGGCTGCTCAGCGCCCGCAGCCGGCTGAAGCCGGCCAGGGTGACCGGCATCAGCGAGGCCTCGGTGCCGCCGGTCAAGACCAGGTCGGCCCGGCCGTCGGCGATCTCGCGCATGGCCAGGCCGATGGCGTGGCCGGAGGAGGCGCAGGCCGAGGCGGTCAAGAAGCAGGGGCCGGCCAGCCCGAACTCGATCGCGATGTTGCCCGGCAGGGCGTTCGGCATCAGGTTCGGGACGTAGAACGGCGTCACCCGGCGGGGACCGTCGGCGTCCATCATCGACTGCCCCCACAGGGTGGTATGGATGCCGCCGATGCCGGAGCCCAGGATCGCGCCGGACCGGTCCGGGTCGTAGTCGCCCTGGGCCAGGCCGGCGTCGGCCATGGCCTCGCGGGCGCAGACCAAGCCGATCTGACTGAAGGGATCCAACCGCCGCAGGGCCTGGCGGTCGAAGTGGTCCTCGGCCCGGAAGGTCTTGCCGAGCACCTCACCGGCGATGCGGGTGCTGTGGCCGCTCGGATCGAAGGCGCGGATGGTGTCGATGCCGCTCTTCCCTTCGAGCAGGCCGGCGAAGGTCTCGTGGGCGCCGAGGGCGAGCGAGGTCACCGCCCCCACCCCCGTCACGACCACCCGGCGTCGGGATTGGCTCATCCGATCCTCGGCGGTCCGCCGAAGGGCGGACTAGCCGCCGACCTTGGAGCTGATGTAGGAGACGGCGTCGCCGACGGTCTGGATCTTCTCCGCGTCCTCGTCCGGGATGGTGATGTCGAAGGCGCTCTCGAACTCCATGACCAGCTCGACGGTGTCCAGACTGTCGGCACCGAGGTCGTTGATGAAGCTGGTCTCGGGGGCCAGCTTGTCGCGCGAAGCACCCATGTGCTCGCAGATGATCTCGTAGATCTTCTCTTGGACGTCGCTCACTTCGTTCTCCAGCGGGGATCCTGGCGGCGGTGGCCGGGGGACTCGGGTTTCAGGCCCGGAGGGATTCCGGCCTGCTTGGGGGCGAGATTGTAGGGGTGGCCCTAGCCGAGGGAAAGTCCCCCGTCCACGACCAGGACCTGGCCGGTCACGTAGCCCCCCTGGGGGCCGAGGAGGAAGCGGACGGCGCCGGCGACCTCCTCCGGCCGGCCGGCCCGGCGCAGGGCCGTGTTCTGGCGGATGGCTTGGAGCTGAGCCTCGGGCAGGACGGCGGTCATGTCGGTCTCGATAAAGCCCGGGGCGACCACGTTGACGGTGATCCCGCGCCGGCCCAGCTCGCTGGCGGCCGAGCGGGCGAGGCCGTGCAGCGCGGCCTTCGAAGCGCAGTAGTTGGCCTGGCCCGGATTGCCGGTGCGGGCGACGACCGAGCCGATCAGGACCACTCGACCGCGGCGCTGTTCGATCATCGGCCAGGCGGCCGCCTTCAGGAAGTGGAAGGCGCCGCCGAGGTTGGTGGCCACGACCGCGTCGAAGTCCTCCTCGGACATGCGCAGGAGCAGTCCGTCCCGGGTGATGCCGGCGTTAGCGACCAGGCCGTCGAGCCCGCCCCAGGCCTCGGTGACCGCCTGAACCGCCTCCTGGGCGGTGGCGGCGCGGGAGATGTCGCCGGCGAGGGGCAGGAACTCGGCGCCGGCCTCCTCGACCAAGCGACGGGTCTCGTCCAGGTTCTCGAGCTTCGTCGCCAGGCCGGCGACGCGGGCGCCGTGAGCGGCGAGGTCGAGGGCGATGGCGCGGCCGATGCCGCGGGAGGCGCCGGTGACGAGGATTCTCTGCTCGGCCAGTTCCATGGATTCGGTCGGGAGGAAGGGAAGGCCTCAGACCCCGGCGCCGGCCAGCTCGGCGGCGACCGGCTCGAGGGCCTCGGCCTGGTGGAGGGACAACACCCGAGCGCCGCGGTCGATCTTGCGGGCCAGGCCGGCCAGGACCCGACCGGGCGCGGGCTCGAGGAAGGGGACGCCGCCGGCCGCCGCGACCATGCCGCGGAAGGACTCCTCCCAGCGGACCGGAGCCGTGAGCTGGGCCATCAGGTTGGCCCGCAGCCGTTCCGGATCGGTCTCCGGGGCGGCGGTGGCGTTCTGCCAGACCGGGCAGGAAGGCGCGGAGAACGGCGTCTCGGCCAGGGCGGCGCCGAGCCGATCGGCGGCCGGCCGCATGACCTCGGAGTGGAAGGCACCGGCGACGTTCAGGCGGACCACCCGCAGCGCCCCGGCCTCCTCGGCGGCCCGGGCCTCGAAGCGATCGAGGGCGGCGATCTCGCCGCTGACCACGGTCTGGCCGGGGCAGTTCAGGTTGGCGACCTGGCAGACGGCGCCGGTCTCCTGCTGGACGGCGGCGCAGAGGGCCTCGATCCGGTCGCGCTCCCCCCCCATCACCGAGGTCATCGACGAGGCCCGGGCCTCGGAAGCGTCCTGCATCGCCCGGCCGCGCAGACGGACCAGGCGCAGGCCGTCGGCGAAGGAGAGCGCCCCGGCCGCGGCCAGAGCGGTGTACTCGCCGAGCGACAGGCCGGCCGTCATCGCCGGCCGCAGCGGTCGGCCCAGGCGCTCCTCGAGCGCCGCCAGGGCCGCCAGCGAGCAGACGTAGATCGCCGGCTGGGCGACGTCGGTGCGGGTCAGCTCCGCGAGCGGTCCCTCGAAGCAGAGCCGGGACAGCGGCAGCCCGAGGATTTCGTCCGCCTCTTCGAAGCGGGCCCGGGCGGCCGGGCTGGCGGCGGCGAAGTCGGCGCCCATGCCGACCGCCTGGGCGCCCTGGCCGGGCAGGAGCAGGCCGGGATCGCTCACCACCGGATCCGGGCCCCCGCCCAGGTGAGACCGGCGCCGAAGGCGGCCAGGACCAGGAACTTGCCGGACTCGAGCCGGCCGGCCTCCCACAGCTCGGAGAGGATGATCGGGATCGACGCGGCCGAGGTGTTGCCGTAGCGGTCGATGTTCACGACCACCTTCTCGGGCGGGATGTCGAGCCGCTCCGTGGCGGTGTCGAGGATGCGGGCGTTGACCTGGTGCGGCACCACCCAGCCGAGTTCCTTCGGGTCCTGGTCCTTCATCGCCCAGGCCATGAGTTCGGTCATCTTCTCGACCGCGAAGCGATAGACCTCACGGCCCTTCATGCGCAGGCAGTGGTCGCCGCGCTCGAGGACCTCGGGCGTCAGCGGGTGCCGCGAACCGCCGTAGCGGCGGATGATCAGCTCCGCCCCGGAGCCGTCGGTGCCGAGGAAAATGTCTTCGATCCGCCCCTGCCCGCAGTCGGCGTGCGGCTGCAGCACGGCGGCGCCGGCGCCGTCGCCGAACAGCACGCAGGAGCTGCGGTCCTTCAGGTCGATCATCCGCGACAGCGCCTCGCCGCCGAGGACCAGGACGTTGCGGCAGGTGCCGGCGGCGATGAACTGGGCGCCGGTCGAGAGCGCGTAGAGGAAGCCGGGGCAGGCGGCGCTGAGGTCGAAGGCGGCGGCGTGGACACAACCGAGCCGATCCTGGACCAGGCAGGCGGCGGCCGGGAAGAGGTAGTCCGGCGAGACCGTGCCGGCGACGATCAGATCGACTTCCTCCGGGGCCACCCCGGCCCGCTCGAGCGCCTTGGCGCCGGCGGCGACGAACATGTCGGAGGTGGCCTGGTCGTCGGCCAGCCAGCGCCGCTGGCGGATCCCGGAGCGCTGCCGGATCCACTCGTCGCTGGTGTCGACGAAACGGGTGAAGTACTCGTTGTCGATCACCCGGTCGGGCACGTAGTGGGCGATGCCGGCGATCCCGACCGGAACGGCCATCGGATCAGGCCGGAAGGTCCCCGGCGCCGGACGGGTGGCAGGCTGCGAGCGCTTCGGTGATGTGACGGTTGACACCCTTCTGAATCTCCCGGCGGACGGCGCGCAACGCCGGCGGCACCGCGTTCGCCCGGGAACGCCCGTGGCCGATCAGGACGACGCCGTCCACCCCCAACAGGGTAGCACCGCCGATGTCGGCGAAGTCCGCCGCACCGAACAACCGCCGGAAGGTGTCGCGCAGCTCGCCGGAGCGCTGGGCCTGGCTCTGGCAGACCAGGTACTCGACGAAGCCTTCCACCACCTTGAGGATCATGTTGCCGACGAAGCCGTCGGTGACGAGGACGTCGGCCTTGCCGGCGAACAGCTCCTGGCCCTCGACGTTGCCGACGAAGGCCAGCTTGGACCGGGCCAGCAGGGCGTGGGTCTCGCGCACCACCGGGCTGCCCTTGCCGGCCTCGCCGCCGATGTTCAGGAGCCCCACTCTCGGCTCGGCGATCCCGTGCATGTCGCGGGCGAAAGCGGCGCCGGCGACCCCGTACTGAAAGAGGTGTTCCGGTTTGGCCTGCGGATTGGCGCCGGCGTCGAGCAGCACGATCTTGCCGGCGGCGCCGGTCAAGACCACCGAGATCCCCGGCCGCTTCATCCCCGGCAGCATGCCGAGGCCGAAGGTGGCGGCGGCGACCGCGGCCCCGGTATGGCCGAAGCTGAGGAGGCCGGCCGCCATACCCTTCTTCACCGCGCCGACGCAGAGGGAGATCGTCGCCCGCGGCTTGGCCTTCAGAGCCCGGGTCGGCTTCTCTTCCGGCTCGATCACCTGGTCGGTGTCGAGGATCGGCGGCGCCGCCTCCACTCCTTCCGCGGCCAGCGCGGACCGGATCCGCTCCTCGGGCCCGACCAGGAGCAGCTCCTGCGGGCCGAAGTCTTCCTTCAGGGCGGCGGCGACTCCCTTCAGGATCTCACCCGGAGCGTGGTCCCCGCCGAGGACGTCGACGGCGATCGGCACGGTTGGTCAGAACTCGTCCTTGGCGACCACTTCGCGCCCCCGATAGTGGCCGCAGTTGTCGCAGACCGTATGGGGCCGGCCGCTGGCGCCGCAGCGCGGACATTCGTGCAGCGAGATCGCCGGCTGCCGGCGCGCCGCGCGCACCTTGCGCGAGCGGGAATGGGAGTGCTTTCGCTTCGGATTGGCCATGACGGGCGGAATTTCGGGGGCCGGGCCCCGGAAGGGAGCCCGCTATTGTCCGGATCCAGCCGCTCCGGTCAAGCCGGGGCGGCCCAGGAGGCGCGCAGGGCGGCGACGGCGCCCTCGAGTTCGCCGGCGCGGACGCCCTGGCCCTGGG